>CAYRGG010000005.1:0-40564 GCA_964423745.1 uncultured Candidatus Competibacteraceae bacterium
GCCACCACCGACCGCTACGAAAAGACGGTGACTACTCCCATGGTGGCGCTCATCTATCAACCCCGTGCATGGGTGTCCCTATACGCCAGCTATATCGAAGGATTCGAACAAGGCGGTCAGGCTCCCATCGGCACCGTTAACGCCAACGAGGTGCTTGACCCTACCGAAAGCGAACAAATCGAAGCCGGTGTCAAGGCCGAATTTGGAGAATATGCCCTAGTTACATTCGCAGGCTTTGAAATTGACCGAGCCCTCGAGTTCATCGATGACAATAATCGCTATGTGCAATCAGGCCGACAAGTTCATCGTGGCTTGGAGTTGAGCATAAGTGGCGAACCTTTAATGGGTTTACAGGTGATCGGCAGCGCACTGCTCCTCGATGCGGAACAGCGTAAGACCGGGGATCCAGAGCTGGATGGTAATCGTCCCCGGTTTGTCGCGGAAGAAGCTTTTTCTCTGTATGCCGATTATCAAATCCCAGGGGTGCCAGGGCTGAGCGCCAATGGCGGTATTTTTTACGTGGGAGATCGGGCGGTTAACGATGGCAACAGTGATTTCGCCGACAGCTACACCCGTTTAGATCTAGGTCTAAAGTATGCAACTACCCTAGCAAGCCGAGAAACAATTTTTAGGCTAAATGTGGAAAATGTCACCGATGAATCTTACTGGAACTCATTTGACTTTGGTGGCGCCTATTTAGGGCGGCCGCGCACCGTGACCGCGAGTTTGCAACTAGACTTTTAATCCAGGCTGCCAAAGCTAGTGTCCACTAAGAATTATACAGCAGGCTAGATGCTTGGTTACGCTCTGCTAAAACAAACTTTCTTTGTGTCAATAACCATCTGAAATTTTTTAATTATTTACTGAGTAAACACGACATGTTGCAAAGAGAATCAGGGCGGATATAAAGGGCTGTAAATAAACCTCTGGAGCGTTTTCCCTTGGATTGTACACAAGACAACCGAGGCGAGGCGCGTGGAGTGTACATGCCAGTACAAATGGGTTGCCAGTTCATGTGAGACGGCCTTTTAGTTGCGCCATGAGATCCATGCGCTCATGAAAGATGGCAATCACCAGTATCGGCAATCCTTCGCGCATCAGGCCAAACAGATAATGATGCTGGCAGTGTTTGACTCTTAAGGCCGGATGGATGTCCTCCAGTGTTTCGTAATGCCCGTAGCCGTTGGCGAGGGCGTCCATACCGCGCTCAACTTCTTGTGTATAGTTGCGTACCTGATCTGCCCCCCACCGTCTTAAGGTGTATCTGATAACCTCATGTAAATCTTCTTCAGCATCCAGACTGAGTTCATAGGATATCATCAGCGATTGCTTTCAGCCCTTAGGGCTTCCTCAGTGATCTGTGCGACGGACTTAGTGGACACAGCGCCACCCTCCGCAGAGGCTATACGTTCCTGAAGCAAGGTTTTCAGTTCTTCCCAACCGTCTTGCCCCCCATCGGATGTGTTTTCAGGAAATAACCGCTCTAGTACATACTCCTTGATGGATTTACCCTGCATTGCCGCCAAAGCTTTGATCTGCTGGTGTTGTTCACCACTGATATCAATGGTAAGTCGGCTCATCGTGATCTACCTCTATACTTATACTTTTTTTACCATAACAAACTATGTAAAAACATACAAATGTTACTTTATACACTTTTACATTTGCGATCTCTGATGCAAACCTGTGCCAAAAATCTCAAAACCGTTAGGAAATAATTTATGAGTTTTACCGCGGCAGGTGTGTCAAGAAATAGCCAGTGTGGGATTTACTATGGGTTGCCTCACATCCGGTTAGGTTACGTACGGTATGGTCTACATATAACCTACACCAATCCAGTCCCCATGGAGAGGTGTCTATCGGTGCTTGCCGTCCATGGCACTGGATTCTCGCCAGTCCATGGCGAGTATGTCAAGAGGGTGAATTGCGCATTTAGAGGATGACTTTCCAGCTCGTGTCCAGTATCGCTTACATGTTTAAAATCTAACCGATAAACTCAAATCCACGGTGCGCGGCTGTCCGCGCTGTGCGCCTTCCGTAAAGCCGCCTACGAAGTATTCTTCGTCAAATAGATTACGCACGTTCAGCTGAGCGGTCGCATCTAGCCCCGCCAAGCTGAAATCGTACCAGGCACCGAGGTCAACGGTCACAAAGTCAGGTAGCTTTACCTCATTGGCTGTATCGACGAATCGGCTTGACTCGCGAAACACGCCACCGCCCACGGTCAAGATATTATTCCGTTGATTAAGCACGTCGTAGGTGAGCCAAAGACTGCCCTTGAATTCCGGCAGCTCCGGGTTGCGGTTGCCTTCCTCGCCCGCCACATTGGTTTCGGTGATCTCGCTATCGATATAGGACGCGGAGGCATAGATATTAAACCGCTCGGCGAGCTGGCCCGAGAGATCAAACTCGACGCCGCGGCTGCGTACCTCGCCGGTTTGAATGCTAAAGTCTGGATCGACTGGGTCAGGGGTGAGGACATTAGTTTGGGTTATTTGGTAAACAGACAGCGTCGCGGCGGCATCGCCACCGAACAATTCATGTTTTAACCCGATTTCAAACTGCTCGCCTTCGGAGGGTTCAAAACTCTGACCGGAGCGGTCTGTGCCTCCCACCGGTTGGAACGAGGTCGCATAGCTGGCGTAGACCGAAGTGTCAGGGGTGAATTGATACAGGGTACCGAGCCTTGGCGTAATGGCATCATCCTCCACGCCGCCGCCGAAATTATCGCTGCTGTCGGCCGCCGTATAGCGAAGCGTTCCAACCAGTTTTAGCGTATCTTCGATCACCCAGGCTTCGTCTTGAAGATAAACGCCCCATTCGTCGAGTTCGAGCTCAAAGGGCTCTAGCTCGCCGAGCGGAGGTTCTGGTACGTCGCTATCGCCGGGTCCGGCGACGGGCGCCGGAAAGCCGCCGGTAAAATTGAAGCTACTATCATCGTCTTCATAGCGCCGATAGTCGGCCCCAAACAACAGGGTATGCTGGGTGATGCCGATGGAGAACTCATGGATAACGTTGCCCTCCACGCTAATCTGCTCGTTTTCTAGATCTCTAAACGAGTAAAACCGGCTCCGTACATCAGCGGAGGGATTGTCATTGAAAAAAAAGCGTAACGTCGACTCATCGAGCAGCCGACGTTTCCAAGCCACGTTGAGGTTGGCCCGGGTTGTCACGCTGGGCGTGTAGTCGAATTTTACACTGGCAAAGGTCTCCTCGGTCTTCTTAAAAGCAAAATCGGCTTGATAATCGGTATCCAAATCAAACCGAGGATCGGGTCGCCCATCGAGAATAGGCGTGCTAAAGATTGGCCGCACGTCGATTTTGGTCCACTCGAAGCTAGCGTCGATTTTCAGATTCTCGGTGGGAAACAGCGTTAGCGACGGCGCCAGGAGATAGCGATCATCGTCGCCGTTATCGACATAGGTATCGGTGCTGTCAACCGAGCCGATAAAACGAAACAGTGCCCGCTCAGTACCCAGCGGGCCGGTGGTGTCAATAACAGCGGAGAGGGTGTCAAAGCTGCCGACGCCTAACTCGGCCTCATAGCGGGGGTTGGGTAGCGGCCGCTTGGTAACGATATTCACCAGGCCGCCCGGTTCAAGCTGCCCATAGAGCAGTGACGATGGCCCTTTCAACACCTCTACCCGCTCGATGTTGGTAAAAATTTGTTGACCCGAATCGGATAGCCTGACGCCATCTTTAAAGATATCTCGCACATTAAAACCACGTATATTGGAAACGCTCTGACTGCCAACGTTAAAGTCATTATCGGTTCCGGCCGCCCCAGCCACGTTGCGCAGCACGTCATTGAAGGTCTGTACCTGCTGATCTTCAATCAAATCGGCAGGGACCACCTGCACCGCAGCGGGGATTTCCATAATCGGCGTGCCGGTTTTTGTGGCGGTGGCCGAGCGGGTGGCGCGGTAGCCGTCCACCGGTCCGGTGGGATTTTCTAGCGTATCGGCTTCAACGGCAATCGGCCCTAACCTCACTGTTGCGTCCTCTTGTTGCGTCCCGGCGCGAGTTAGGGTCACGGTAGTGGCGCCGGTAAATTGGTAGGATACGCCGGTACCCGCTAGCAGCCGCACGAGGCCCTGTTCCGGGGTAAAGTTGCCGCGTAACCCATCGCTCATTACCCCTTCCATGCTTGCCGTGGTATAAGCTAGCTGCAGGCCGGACTGCTCAGCGAAGGCTCGTAGCGCCGCAGGCAGCGGCTGCGGCGGGATGTCGAAGCTCACGCTAGCCTGAGCGAGCCGCAGGGGTTCCTCCGCTATCGCTGGCGGCGTAAACGCTAAGCCAGTGCTGACCACTAGCGCGGCGGCTAGCGAATGGAAGGACGGGTAGGGGTGCCTAGGGCGAGAAGAAAAAGCTTGGTTAACCATGTTTATCTAATCCGGTTGTTGTCAGTATAGTTGATGGGAGCGAATCAGTAATGCGAGTGCTTATTGTTTACACTACCCATACCATTAAGACGAACAACCCCCAGGGTCACCCAAGGGCAAGACGGCAATCAGTGTAAAAAAACCAGATACTCAGTGAACCGCGCCACTTGTAAGCCCTGAGTGGCGGCCAGGGCCTCTAGGGCGTCGTCAAGCTGGGATAAAGAAAACACCCCACTGACCGGCTTAGCCCTTTCGCTGGATAGGTTAATGATTTGGCCCGGATGGTAGCGGTCTAGCTCGGCAATGGCTTGGGCAAATGGCGCCCCGTCGAATATTAGCGTGCCGCGCCGCCAGGCCCCAATCACCGTAAGATCTACCTGGCGTGGTGTGCTCATCCCATTGGCACCGCTATAGCGAATCTGCTGACCTTGGCTTAGATCCAGCGTTACAGCATGATTTTCATGGGCTTCAGCGGCGCTAGCGCTGACCTTGACCGCTCCCTGGGTAACCGTCACCGCCACCCGTTCGTCGGTGTAGCGGACGATGAATCCTGTGCCGGTGGCCTGGATCAAACCGTTTGCAGCGCTGACTTGAAATGGTCTATCTAGTTCAGCACGTACCTGAAATTCCGCCTCACCGGCGATGAGCTGCACCTGGCGCTGGGTGTTGGAGTAGCCCACCGCCAAGGCAGTGTTGGTGTTGAGCCGCGCACGGCTGCCGTCGGGCAGCATTATGGTCGCTTGCTCGCCAACACCGGTACGGTAATCTGCTTGCAACCAGTGATGGTAATCCCTCGCCAATAGCGCCACCGCCACCACTACGGCGCACAGCGCAGTGACCGCTGTCTTCAGTGGCCAGCGCCTACCCGGCGCCACGTCTACGCCATACAGATCGGTGGCGACGGCAGTACGCGGGGGGGGCTCGGCAGGCGCTTCATCTGCTGCAAAATCCTGGCGCAGCGTCTCTAAGTCCTGCCACAACCCTTTGAGGTGCTCGAAAGCGGCCCGGTTGCCAGCGTCGCACGCTTGCCAGTGCTGTAACGCCGCTAGCTCGTCGGCGCTCATGTCACCGGAAGTGAGGCGGATTAACCATTCCTGCGCTGCGTCTGCCTGTGCCTTGGTAAAAGAGTGCTGATCGGGACGTTGGGTCATGAGGCAGAATCGCGGTTTGACCAGTGCGCCGGGGCGGATTTAAAGGTGATCATCATGACGGCGTAGGCATTCTAAAACCCGACGGATGTGGTTTTCCACCGTGGTTGTAGAGATGCTCAGTTCGGTGGCGATCTGCTTGTGAGAGCGGCCCTCAAACCGGTTGAGGTAAAAAATCCTGCGGCTCAGCGGGGGCAGCCCCCTTACCACAGTCCCCAGCGTTCGCATCCGCTGGTGGGCCGTGACAATACGCTCGGGGGTTAGGGCGTTTTCCCGGCTCCACAGCAGCTCGCCAACCTCATCGAGAATAGCCGCGTGGCGAATTTCAGTGCGTAAATAGTCGGTAGCCAGGTTGGCAGCCATGGAAAAAAGATAGGCACGTAGGTTTTTAATCGGTACCAACCGGTCCGTGTGCAGCAACTTAAGATAAAGGTCTTGGGCCAAGTCTGCCGCGGTGTGCGGGCAGCGCACCCGCTTATATAAAAAATGGACCAGGGCTAGTTCGTTTTCCCGGTAGACCTGTAGTAGCGCTTCGCTCATCACCCCAGGAACTAGCGACGGGAAACCGTCGGCGCTGTTGCCTCACGCCCATTTTTACACGGTGTTGGCCAATGTCGCGCTTCCGGCGTTGACGACTTGTTCAACGACTTATTTATGCAACAAAACCCTATGAATTCCATTAAACTTTTTTTCTTCTGTTTTTTAAATGATGTGTTTTTTCTATAGCTTTTTTATTCCTGAAACCATATTTTTTAGCCGTGTCTCATCTGCTGTGTTGACTCAAATACTATTTGTCAGTACAAAACCTAGAAGCTAGATCAATAAGTCTAGGTCGAAGAGGATGTTAAGCAACTACGGCATATCAATATCAAGATCTTTGCAAATCTTACGGGCCATCAAATCCTTTATCTCGTTGTGTCGTGGAACTGCCGTTACTTTTCCTGTTACAGTGTTTTTCCAAATCGAATGTCGCTATCCCTCTCTCAATAACTCACAGTTAAGTAAAACGCCCTAAGTTATTTGGTGTTATTGAAGGGCCTTCGCCGTTGGGAGACGGCGATGGAGCGTACACGGATGTATTCACAGCGTTCCTGAGATAATGCCGGATAACTTACAGGCAGGTACTTAGTCGCTGACAAGTGTCGAATCAATTGACTCCTTTTCATATAACAAGCGGTATTTCTTCAAAGTCTTTTTCAGCCTCCTTTATGGCTGTTTGGCGATGAATTTCTAAAATATCCTTAGCCGCTTGCTTAAGACTAAGTATCAGTTCATTTTTACTCCTTTCCTGCGCATTAGCCCCTGGAATTTCTTCAATCCAGCCAATCCACCAATCGCCATCCTTTTTGATAATAGCCGTGAACTCTGCTTTCATAGTTGCATGTGCCTTATTTCATGAATGTACAACATGTTTTCTTAGCTTAAGATCAAGCCAATCTGCCGTAAGCGCAGCGCACGGTCGGATTGAGCGCCTTGTTGGGTGCATTTCTTATGTATTTAACTCTAAGGACTTCTTTACAGCGAGAGGTACGCTGATGGGAACAAAACGCTCTGCCGAGTAGATATAGTCTTCACCACTCTCGTCAATGACTCGAATGTCGCCGTCTGCCGCTGCGTCTTCATCGGGCAGAACTCGATAGATCTTGTGCCGTTCCAGTGATGCTGGGTAATCAGCGTTGTCGATACAGACAACATACTCAGTTGTTTTTCCCATTAATGCTGTCATGGTCATTCCAAGTAACGTTTTCGTTTCATTTCTCGCTTGCCAATCCCATGGGCTTCGTACCAATGAAGTTCAGCCATGCGAACTTTACCTGTTCTCAAGCGGATCAGTGCCGTTCCCTTGAGCTTACGCCATTTAGCTCGTCCATACTGCCGGTTTAATCGAGATAAGTCACGGATGCCGGGACCACGAGCGATGATCTCAACGCCAGTTATCTCACTGATAACATCAAAATCAGCCATGCATAATTATAGGGCACGTTTATCATCGAAAACCTAACCATTAATTATCGCTTCATTTGCCCTGCTATTAAACTCGCAAAGCAAGAATATCTTAACATCTACCCATTTGGAGCTAATCTATCAAAATCCAACATAGTAGGTAGGTTGATAGAAACCGATGGGGAATTTGACACCACCGGCTGACCAAGTGGAACGAGAGCTGAAAGACACGTTGCCGCAGTTATGTAAGACCGCGACCAAGAAGTTATTCACGGTGGTAGGGGCGATGCACTAAGCACCCACATCAAACTGCCAGTCGAATCAATTGACTCCTTTTCATATAACAAGCGGTATTTCTTCAAAGTCTTTTTCAGCCTCCTTTATGGCTGTTTGGCGATGAATTTCTAAAATATCCTTAGCCGCTTGCTTAAGACTAAGTATCAGTTCATTTTTACTCCTTTCCTGCGCATTAGCCCCTGGAATTTCTTCAATCCAGCCAATCCACCAATCGCCATCCTTTTTGATAATAGCCGTGAACTCTGCTTTCATAGTTGCATGTGCCTTATTTCATGAATGTACAACATGTTTTCTTAGCTTAAGATCAAGCCAATCTGCCGTAAGCGCAGCGCACGGTCGGATTGAGCGCCTTGTTGGGCTCAATTTATGGAAAAAACTTATAAATATCTTTCCGATCCATGACTACCTGCAAAATTAGAGTGTCATTATCTACTGTCATGCCTACGCGATAAGCACCAAAGCGAGCTTTATAAAAACCTCGATAGCTTTGCATCTTCTCAATACTGCCTATCTCAGCAATAGAGCTTGCGTTTGGCAGTTGCTCAAAGGCAAATGTCTCTACTTTAAATCGTATACCAGAGGGTAGCTTTGCAAGTTGTTTAAGAAACCTTTTGCGATAATAAACTTTCACGTCGCTTTTTTCAGCGTTTGGTAATAGGCTCGGGCTCGCTCGAGTTCCAATATATCGTCTTCTTGTTTTTCCTCCTGCATGATTCGCATAAGCCCAAAATTTTCTATGGTTTCTTCTATTTTCTCGAAAGTCTCTATATCAAGTTGAACGGCAATCTTGCGGTTGCGTTCATCGACAATGTACTTACGTTCAATTTCCATCGATTCACCTTATACAAAATAAGTGACGACAAGTGTATCTAAAAGCCTAACGATGAAGCTAACCGGCGCGGCGCGAAGCGCTGCGTCCGGTTGAGCGCCGGGTTAGGTTTTGCAGCATATTACTGGAATGTTATCCTTAGATTTTTCTTAACACAACTTTGATAGAGATAAAGATGGACACGTTAGCTGAACGGCTGAATGAAAAACTACGCCAGTGGAAACCTGAGGTAGCTAAACAGGTTCGACAACGGATTGCAGAGATTATTGAACTAGCTGACCAAGACGCCTTAGATGTCATGCGCTCTCGTGCTGTGGAACAAGAAGTCTTGGATTTACTGGATGAATCCTAAACTAGGTGAAGTGTGGCTGGCTGATCTTGGTCTAGCGGCAAAGCTTCGCCCAATCGTCATCGTTTCTTGGGACGATCCAGACCCACCAAGGGCTCTCATCATATATGTTCCGTTGACCACCCAGAATCGACAAAGCGTTTACGAAGTGATATTGCCAAAACTACGATTTCTCAATCGGGATTCAGTTGCCAATGTACAGGGGATAGGATCACTGCCGAAAGCACGACTTGAGCGTAGGCTTGGCAAATTACCTGATAAAGCTGTAAAAGACATCAAAGCTGCCATTTTGTTTGCGTTGGCACTTGAGAGCAAAACCTAACCATTGATTATCGCTTTATTTGCCCTGCTATTTAAACCTTAACATCTACCCATTTGGAGCTAATCTAGCAAAATCCAATATAGTAGGTAGGTTGACAGGAACCGATGGGGAATTTGACACCACCGGCTGACCAAGTGGAACGAGAGCTGAAAGACACGTTGCCGCAGTTATGTAAAACCGCGACCAAGAAGCTATTCACGCCGTAAATACTTTCTCGTAGGCTTGATGACGACTCTCCAAGCTGCCGACACGCCTTTCACAAGCTGCCATAAGTTCGAGCTTTCCGCCTTGCGTTTTGATCTCCAATAGGTGACGAGCTAAGGCAGGGGACAAAATGGGGCTAGCAGAAGATGCCTATGGTGAGCTTGAGCTAGAAGCTTGCACTTATGGATGCTCTGACTGCTCGGGGATTTCCGATGAACAGATCAGAGAATGAACCCACGCGCCAATACTGCTCATCGAAGATATTCGTCACCAACAGCGTGGCTCGCAATTCTAGGTCTTGGACGACGAAATCATACTCAAACCCCCCATCGACCGTGAGCCAGTCATCAGTCTGCCTATTGGAGAAATTCTCTACATCGATGTATTCGCTGGACTGATAGCGTGCTGCCGCATTCACGGAGAGTCCTTGAAAAGTAGGAACCTCATAATTAACAAAGGCGGTTGCAGTCAACTTCGGAACGCCAGGGGCGCGATTTCCAGCAACGGATGGATCTCCGTTATCCTCGATTGTGGCGTCGATGTAGGCTATCCCCGCGATCACCTCCAGATTGGGACTGATTGATCCCAGGGCCTGAACCTCAATGCCTTCGTGGCGTTGTGTACCATCCTGAGCATAAATGTTGTCCGAGTTAACAAACTCGAGCGGGCGTTCGATGTTGAAATAAGCCGCTGTCAGAAGCAGGTCGCCCATCTGCCATTTAGCGCCCAACTCGGTCTGCGTATTAACGCCTGGAGAGAGAACCTCTCCAGCATTTGCGGTCGTTTCAGGTGCTGTGCCGCCGCTTTGCAGCCCCTCAGAATAGCTGACATAAAGGGATATATCTTCCATCGGTTTATATGTAAGCCCTCCAAATGGGCTCAGTTCGCCGTCGTCGTAGTCCCCGAAGGATGCATCTAATTCAAGATCGACCTGCCTTAGACCCACGAGAGCCTGCACTTGGTCATCAAAGGCCGACACTTCATAAGAGACAGTGGCATTCGATACAGAAGTATAGAAGAAGAAATTCGTCTCAGCCGGCAGCGCCGGAAAATCTGGCTCAGCAAATGTGATGGGATTGTAGAGGTTGTTATTCGGGAGGCTTACGCTGTCGCCATCGAAAGTGTCATCAGTATAGCTTACCTCGGAGTAGCCCACAGCCACACGATGGAACATTCCAAACGCATCAAACTCCCCGTCTAGCCCAATATTCCACCCTTCGCTATCTCGGGTGGGCTGCAGGCTTTGGAATGCAGAGCCTTCGATATCCCCCGCCTCATTGATGACCGTCTCGCGAACGAAAGTGAATCCGTTGCCACGATCACCATCGACACTGCCGTAGGCTCCGCTGAGACCCCATCCGTCTGCAAATGCCCAACTCGCCTTTGCGTAGATTCGATCGTAACCGAAGCTGTAAGGCGCCCATGGCTGCCCAGTTGAGGTTGTCGAGTCAACCGTGTCGATTAACGGGACACCGGGCGCCAATGATACGTTGCCTCTACCACCCCGCTGCTCGCTTAAAAACGTACTACCCTCCACGGCAAAGTAGAAATCATCGGTTGGCTGCCAATCCACATAGAGCGTATAGTTTTCAAGATTTTGATGGTAATTGTCGAAAATGCCGCTGCCTTCAGCGTGATAGGCATTGAAGCGAGCGCCAAACTGGTCATTTGCGCCGAATCTGGCTTGTAAATCCGCAGAGACAAACGGTACGTCTAATTGTATGCCTGCCCTTATTCTATTTTCTCCGTTCGCATTGGGCCTTTTTGGAATAAAGTTGAGCGTTCCGCCAACGGAGCCAAAAAGTGCTCCGCCGCCATTAAAGGCATTGGGTCCGAGAAAAACCTGGACTTGCTCGACGTTTTGGAGCGCAAAGAAACCCGTTGCGGGTAACAGGCCGGGAACACCGTCATACAGATAAACCTGAGAATCAGCCTCGAATCCTCTAAGATCCAGAATTTCACGAAAACTACCGGTATTCTGAGCAGTGCTAATGGATGGGTTGGTCAATACAATATCCGTAAGCTGTACGCCCACAGTCTTTCTAACCAGTTCTTCTGTATAGGAAAATACAGAGAACGGCGTATCAACAATATCTCGTTCGCCCAATATACCGAAATCAGTCCTATCGCCAACAGTGTTTCCGGTAAGTACGTTTTCGGTAACAGTGATTGCTTCTAGATTTACTGTTCCGTCATCTAGCTTTGCGATCGTTTGTTCCAGAGTGATGGTATCTGCGCTAGTGTAACGATAGTCCAGCCCACTCCCCGCCACCAGCTGATTGAGCGCTTGCTCGGCGGTGAAAATACCCTGTAGGGCTGGTGCGGTGATCTCAAACGCGGCGTTTTCGGTGTACAGCACCTGCAACCCGGTGACGGCGGAGAACGCGGCGATGGCCTGAGGTAGGGGCTGGGATGGAATATCGAATGCGTAGGTCTGCTCGGCTTGAGCAGAAGGTAACGGTGCATCAAGGGCCGGTTCGTTGTCGCCTTGTGCCAGTATTGGTGGGGTCGGTAGCAGCAACAGCGCTGCTGTGCTGGCTAGCAAGCCGCCGCGCAAGTTTGCTCGTTCGCCCCGTATCATTATTTTGTTTACCCGCTTTGCACTCATAATGCACCTTATTTTTTGAACAAGAATTGTTAGCATTAACATCAAGACGGTGTGAGTAGGGCGAATCCCCCACGCGGCGCCAAAAATTTTTATAAAGGGCTGAAAACGCAGTCGGTTAACGCAATAGCACTAGATAATCGGTCAGCCGGATGATGCGCACGGGTAGGGTAGCAGCGATGGCGGCGAGGGCCGCGTTGGGATCGTCGGTGGCGAACACGCCGCTGATCTTAAGCGTTTCGAGCTTGCCGTTGGCGATGACAATATAGCCACGGCGATAGCGGTTGAGTTCTGCGATCACGGCGCGCAGGGGCGTATTGAAGAAGACGATCTGGCCGCGCAACCAGGCCGTCACAGCGGTCTTGTTGAATTGGCTAGGGGCGGAGACGCCCGCTGCCGATAGCCGCGCTTGCTGACCAGGGTGTAAGGCAAGGGATGCGGTTTGGTCAGGGCCGTTGTGGGCGCTGAGCGTAACAGACCCCGCGGCTAAGCTGACGACAGTGGTGTCGCCGCGCAGGCGGACGCCAAAACTTGTACCGGTGACGTGCGCTTGTCCCGTTGCCGTCTCAACCAAGAGGGGGCGTTTACTGTCCGGGGTAACGTTAAACCAAGCCTCGCCCTGCAGCAGACGAATGTGCCGGTGTTTTGCCGTCATGTCCACCGCGATGGCGCTGTCAGTGTTGAGTGTCACCCGGCTACCGTCGTTCAACCTCAGCGGCATGCGCTGGCCAATCGCCGTACTATAGTCGCTATTCAGCCACAGCAAAAAATCGCCCTGATAGACCAGGCCGGCGGCAATGACAATGGTGAGGCAGGCGGCCATTAGGAGCGGACGAGGTAGCCGTCTTCTAGCAGGGCAGCGGTGGCGCCGCGTAGTGGGAACAGATGCCGGGTCTTGCGTCATAACCTGCGTCACCGGCGCATCGAGTTTATTCCACAGTCGTTGGGTTTCCTCAAAAGCTCGCCGGTGGCGCGGGTCAGCATTGAGCCAGCCCTCGAAATCGGCCTGCCGGGCGGCCGCCGCGGCTGAATTGTTGGCAGGTTCGCGCAGTCGCGCGTACCATATCGCCGCGGCTTCCAGCATCGTTTCAGGAAGCTCGTCACGTTTGCCACAGCCGCGCCCCCTGTCAGATGTCACGGCCCGCATCCTGCAACCGCTGGCGGCAGTGAACCATGGCGCGTGCGATTTGGTTTTCGACGGTTTTTTCCGAGAGACCCAGCCGCTCTGCAATTTGGCGCATGGTTAGGTCATATCCACGGTACAGAATGAAAATGCGCCGCCGCTTTGCTGGCAGCTCGCGCACCGCTGCTACCAAGATCGCCAATTCCTGCTGGGCGGCAAGCTCGGCTTCCAGTGTTGGTGCGTCAGACGCTATCGCCTCGTATTGATGATCACCGTGCCCCTCGTGTTGGGATCGCCCGCGCTCACGCCTCATGTGATCCATTGCCAGATTGCCAGCCATGCGAAATACATAGGCTTTGGCGTTCTGGGGCATAGCGGCGCTGACGGTGATGGCGCGAACCCAAGTGTCCTGAACCACATCATCGGCCAGGTTCGCCGAGCCGGTGCGCCGACGTACGAACTGGTGCAGCTCGTGGTAATAGGTTTCGACGATCTGCGCTAAGGACCGAACGCGATGCAACGTCATATTCCCCGCTCACTGTGACGCGCAGACTAGGGTCGCGCTGCTTAAAAGAAATTCTTGAATATTTTTTAAGTGCGAATTAGTATTGTTTGCAAATTTGTAGCTTTATTTTTATACATTACCATGATGATTTGGGCGCAGTATAGATCGAGAAAAGCGACCGTTGCGATCTATTCTAAACTGACGGTAAAAGACGACAAGGGGATAGCGGATATCAGGGTTCGCAATGCGAACCAGAGGCACGTTGTTATCGGTCAAGTTCGGCTTCCCTTTGGTGGCTTCATGAGACTACTGCGTTTAAAAAATGCGATCAGCGTTAAGGAAAAAAAATTAAACGACGTCAGTCAAGGCGCATTGCGCAGCCCCCGAGATTTGCCAGCTATACTGATTGAAGACGATGTGCTCGATGTCAGCATAGACATCGATGCAATGATGGTAAACTTTTTTCAATATGAGGAAACTTTACAGAACAAATTTATCTTTGGTCTTTTCGCGTGGTTACTACCTATCGAAGCCTGTGCTACGAATGGGCAGGTCTTTCAAAGAAGAGCCCATCGAGAGATTCGCTACTATGTGTGGAAAAAGTATAAGGATGACCCGCGTACATATGGTGGAACAAAGACTTAAAAAATCAAAAAATCAAATTTAGTCGACTTCTGTCGTTTGTTCGATAACCACAACCTGTAAACCCATGGGCGTGCCGAAGTCTATCGCGAGAATTTAGCCAAAAGCGCTGCGGAGCTGACTACTCCGCAGGGTCTGGGATTGTGATAAGCTGCGGGTATAAAGCGTAAGTGGGCGCTCAGTTATCTTGAAACAGTCCGTTATTCTGAAATGTCAGACCAGGCATCGGGAGGAATATGTCCTAGGATCTCGAACTCACCATTGCCTTGAGGCTTCATCACATAAGTGACACCCATGGGCTCGGGATAGATACCAGTCGCCGCTTCAAAGGGATCATCGTGACCCACGAGAACCGTGTTCTCTCCCTGGGAGGGTGCCTTGGAGAGATGAGGTGTCATACGCTCACGCATAGCCTGAACTTGTTCTTCGGTGTACTCCTCCGCCGGTTCGAAGTTGAGATCAGCCGTTTTCTTATAATTCCCAAAGGCCAACGAAGCCGTTTGCCAGGCGCGGCAGTACTCGCTGCTGACGACCTCACCAACAGGAATAGCGAGGCGTTCAAAAGCCGCGCCAATATCCCGGCTTTCCTGCCAGCCAGCCTCACTCAAGGTACGCTGTGTTGAGCAATCACCCATGACAGCATCGATCTGATCAGCATAATCTTTTTCCGTTTGCCCATGACGTATAAAGATAACGTGCCCACCCCCGCGTAGCGCGTCCACCAATTCAGCCGGTTCCATTGGATTTTCTGTAGCCACCGCAAGGGAGATCCAGGTGCTAGCTAATGCCGCTAGGGAAATACCGACCCATCGATATGAATAGTGAAATGCTATCATCGCATGATTTTCCTCTGTGATTAACTTTTAATTGAGATGGATCACAAATATTAATGCGAATTGTTATCAATAACAATATAAACTTATCTAAAAACCCGACCTATCTGAGCTTGTAAAAAAGCAAACAATAACTATTTGCATTTATTTTGCTCCGGCTATATAGTCTAGCTTATACTGCTACTGCATAAACTAGTTACATGATAGGTCAAGATTACCTATCAAACTCATCCGATAATGTATCGGAACCTGTTTAAGGACGCCTAGGCAGGGCGATTGACTGTGAATGCCAGTGTACAGGTAGCTTTTTTGATGGGGTAGGTAAAGACAATGTCAGTTAAAAGTTATACGACAGGTCAATTGTTCAGTCGCGCATTACTGGGCGGTATCGGCGGCTACATGGCAGCGCTGGGATTTACCATCGGAATGGCTGGCTTATTGATTATGATGGGCTTGCACCGGGCCGACGCGACATTGATTGCAGCAATGCTAGCTTACATTGTCTGGGTCCTGGTGGTTCTTATTTGTTTTTCCGCAACGACGTTAAAACCAGTAGCCGTCTGGTTGTTTTCCAGTGTCGGCATTTTTGCGGTGTTTGGACTGCTTGCCCGCTGGGCAGGGCTATTTGATTAAGTCATTTTCCTAGCGATGACGACGAGGCCACTATGTCAGCAATGCAACCTACGCCCTTGAGCCTACGCCAGGCCATGGATAGTCTCCATACGTGGGCTGGACTTATCTTCGGCGCCCTGTTATTTCTGGTTTTTTTTATGGGCACCCTGTCCGTTTTCGATAATGAAATTGACCGTTGGATGCTACCAGAAACCCGTATCGATCCGCCCGCCAATGTCTCCTTTGAAACCTATTTTCGCCCTCATTTACAACGGCTAGCCGCGGACGCACCTTATTGGAGCGCCTTTTGGCCGCAACCCCGGGAACCTCTTGCAAGGCTCTATTGGGAAAGTGACGATGACTTCCATGGCCGCCGTCTTCGTGTGAGTGATCACACATTGCTGGCGGAACCCGGCAGTCTAGGGGGCACACAGTTCTTTTTTCCCTTTCACTACCGTTTTCATATAAGTTGGTTGGATATTGGCTATTGGTTGCTGGCGGTGGTGAGCATTGCCATGCTAGCGGCGTTGATATCGGGGGTGATTATCCACCGCAAGCTATTTGTGGAGTTCTTTACCTTTCGCCCGGACCGTTCTACCCAAAGAGCCGTTTTGGATATCCATAACCTCACCTCGATTATGCTGCTGCCGTTTCATTTATTGATTACCTTCTCTGGATTGGTGATTTTTCTGTCCATTTACTTTCAGCCGGCTGTCGATTTTATTTACAGCACCAGTGCCGAAGGGGCAGAGGACGAACTCTATGATACCGTAACCCGACCGCCAACGGGGCAAGCTATGCCCCTTGCCAACATCGACGCTATGATTGCAGAGGCGCAGCAGCGTTGGCGTAATAAGGAGCTTACACCGACGGTGCGCAATGTTGTTATCGACCATCCAGGCGACGCGGCGGCAGTTGTCGAGGTGCGACGGTTACCCGTGGATCAAATTAGCTATGGTTACAGTGCCGTGTTTTTTGACGGCGCAACGGGCAAAATGATTTATGAACAGCAAGCCACGCCTGGCCACTCGCTAGATGCATTTTTCGCCGGTTTGCACATGCTTCCGTTCGCCCATTGGGGTATTCGTTGGTTGTATTTTTTTATGGGTATTGCCTCCTGTGTGATGATAGGGACAGGCTTTTTAATATGGGTAGAAAAACGCCGCCGTCGTCAGTTACAACAGGGTCTCACCACCTATCGCTGGGTCAATGGTCTAGCCGCTGCCAGTGTGACCGGATTGCTAGTGGCCACCCTCGCCATGTTGGTGTTAAACCGTATTCTGCCGGATATTCTTCCCCATCGGGCTAGCTGGGAAGTCAGTGGTTTCTTTGCTATTTGGATAGCTACCTTGGCGCACGCCGGGTGGCGGGCAAGGGATGAGGACCTCTCGCGAACTTGGCGTGAGCACCTTTGGTTCACGGCTGTGCTTGCTTTATGCGCGGTGGGACTCAATGGGGTGACTACGGGTGATTTTCTGCCGATCACCTTATTTAAGGGGCAATGGGCGGTAGCCGGGGTGGACAGTATGCTGTTATTGACTGCAGCAATGGCAACGGTTATTTATCAGGAGTTAGGACAAGGTTACACTGTTATGGTGACCCCTGCGGCTCCATCCATTGTGACCAACACGGCTAATGCGTAATGGCTCCAGGGCCGCCGTTGTTGAGTTTATTATTGGGGGCTTGGTCAGGGTTGGGGCTGATTTGTTTGCAATCGCCTTTGGAACGCCGTCGCTTTGGTTTCCCGCCCCAGCAACTAGCGCCACGGGTTATTACGCTCTTGGCTGCCTGTGCCCAGCTTACCCTATCGTTAAGTGCTGCGGTTCAACACCATGGCATCGGTTTTGGCATGATTCTTTGGGTCAGTCTGGTGGGTTTGCTGGGGCTAATGCTGGCGTTGATGCTACCTTACGCGGCGCACGGGGTAATCAATTCGGCCATTGCCATTGCTGCAATCATGCTGACCCTTGCGGTTTTTTGAATTAAACCCATATGCACATCATGGACTACCCAACTTAGCACTGATAGCAGTTAAGTTTATGGAAAAAACTCTACGTTGAGGATTTGGTTTCTAGTCCAAGGACACTCGGCGGGAAAGTCGGTTAAGCCGGTTTCTTTTTCCACCAAGATTCGAGCATCAAGCCAAGCATCCTGCCACCAATCCTCGTCGTTGAGGCTATTTTTGAGGCTTGGCGTTTTTTTGAGGCGGCGTTGAATGCTATCTCGCTGGTCTTTAATGGTGCGTTGCCAGCTGCTACCGCGGCGCTCCGGTTGGTGTTGCCATTTCAGCAAATAGGTAATGAGCACCGCCATTCTACTTTCGAGTTCTCGTTGCTCACTTTTGCCCACGTCCTCGATCTCCTCCGCGATATGCTCTATGTCCAACGCATCAAAGCGTCCAGAACGCAGAAGCTTGGCTTGTTCCTGTGCCCAGGCAATAATGTCTTGATCATAGTGCGTATTGCTCATGTAGTCGGTCATGATTTCCAACTTTTTACTGTCAAATAACTGAATTTAGTTTCAGGCTTACTAATCATTCTATGGCCAACGAGCACTAATCCAAAGCTAATGGTTAGCGGTGTTCCGAGGCAAGCGAAAGGTCGCCGCTATGCGGTGAGTGCATAGCATTATGACTCTATGATGAAGAGATAAGAGGTGCCATTTAAGCATACCAAGGGTTGATCGTACCAATGCCGCAATCCATGAAATCTTTGGTATTGCGTGTGGCTAGGTTGGCCCCTCTGGACCTAGCAACGCCTGCAATCATGGCATCAAACTGACTGATAGGATGGCCGGCACTTTTACGTGAGGCGGCAATTTCTGCATAGGCGTCGGCAGACTCGTTATCAAAGCTCAATACCTGGCCGGCAAAATCAACATCAAAAATAGCTTGCACCGCTTCTTGCAAATTTTGACGGCGTTGTCCATTAGGTAACAGATGAATACCATAGAACAATTCGCCGCGGGTCACCGTGGTGGTAAAAAGTGAGGTGCGAGCCTGGCCCCTCATCCAATCTAGCACCCGCGGCTTTGGCACCGGCCGTAAGACTTCCGAAAGCACGTTCGTATCGAGAATAATCACCAGCCCAACTCGGCCGGATCACGTATCGGTTCGCGCACTGGTAAATCCAGTTCAACGCCCCCTAACGGTTCCACATGGGCTCGGATTGAATCCACCAGTGAGGTAGTACGTGCGGGTTTTGCCGATAAAGCTGCACGAAGAATGTTTCTAGCTTCATCCTCCATGGAACAGCCGTGAAGCGCAGCCTGGACGCGTAAACGGGCTTTGAGTTGATCGTCGATGTTGCGAATTGTCATAGTCGCCATAAGTAGCCCTCGTTAGCCAATGCTTTTATATTAATCAATGAGTATATTTACATCAATGATTAATATTCATCTTCCAAATTAGGGTTCCATAAAAACTTGTTATGTCATATTAGTTATTAGCTTGGACGTAATACGGTAGGGCCATATTTACCAGGATTGGTATAAAAGGTTTCTGATGTGTTTAGTTATACGATCATTTTGTGGTTGTCTGTTCAAAGGTTTTTTGAAACCATTCCCGCAACAGCCTTTTCTCAAACCGCAGTTGGTCACTGGCAGGTTGGGTGTAGAACCTGCGCAAAAAGTCCAAATCGGTCAACTTCGTACTGCCTCGCTTGACCAGCGCACCCGACTCGTCCCGTAGCTCATAGCTAAACTGAAGCCGGGGTGGGTACACATCACGGATGATGCGGACATTGTCTAGACGGGGCCGCCAAGGTTCATAAGCCCCCGCTAGATCGATATTGGTAAAAGTCAGTTCAAGGTGCGCATTGGCTGGCAAATAACGCGCCGCTAAACGTTGTACGTATTCCCTGATTTCAGTCTCCAGAGCGGCGCGGGCGCGGGGAGTACGGCGGCCGTCAACGCTAAAGTCGGTATAGCCTCCTTGGGGTTCGACAAACTCGACCTTTATTTCAGCGCCGAGGGTGGGTGCGATGTAGATACACAACAACAATAATACGGTCCAGGCTGTCGCAGTATTGCCCATCGAGTTAAAATTCATAACGAAGACTACCCTGAATCAAGCGGCGGTCGCCTACATCGATTTGATCCGCGCGGGCGCCGCTGTCTTGCATGGATACATAGTAGGTTTCGTCGAATACGTTCTCGACGAACAGCGACAGGGTTGCTTGTGACGTGAGCCGATAAGATGCGCCCAAATCAACCACCGTGTAATCGGGTAAGGTAATGGTGTTGCCGCTGTTGCCCTCACGGTCACCCACATGGATCACGCCCACTAAGGTATCGAGCTTAGGTAGCCCAAATCTGGCCCAGGTATAGTTAGCGAACAAACTGGCCTGAAAACGCGGTGTATTAGGAAAGCGATTACCTTCAAAACCATCAGGATTGTCGAGGATTTCTGTATCCATGAAGGCAATGCCCCCCAGCAGCCGCAGATTATCACCGATGTTGCCGGTAATCTCCGATTCAAATCCGCGTATCCGAGCAGAACCAATTAGCACTAGAAAATCTTCCTCATCGGTGTTGGTGGGGTCATCGGCAGAAATATCGTCTTGGCGGATTTGATAGACTGTGTTGCTCCACAGCAGGCGGCCACCGGCCAGGGAACTCTTTAGGCCGATTTCAAAAGAGCGGGCGTGGGTGGGGTCCAGAGGTCCACTGCGGGAGACGCCTTCCTGGGGCTGGTAAGCGTCGCTGTAGCCGGCAAAAACGGTGTGATTTGGGCGCAAATCATAGGACGTGGCGACTCGAAAAGACACTTCCTCGGATTCGAGCCCACCACCAAAACTTACTGCATCAAACTCATCATAACGAACGCCGACGATGGTTCGCCAGGCCGATGTCCACTCCGCTTGCCATTGTCCAAAGTAGGAGTCGATGTTTTCTTCGAGATCCTCGGTAAAGGTACCGTCGTCGCCCACAAAATTCGGTTCTTGGTCGTTATCTAAATCAAAAATATCGATGTCGTTTTCGTTGATCAGATCACGAGAGACGAAGCGTTCTTCATTGCGCAAGATATTGACGCCGCCAAGCAACGTATGAGCGATATCGCCGGTGTTAAATTCTCCTTTAAGGGAAGCCAGTCCATTATGCTGGGTTTCCTCATTGAACCAGTCGGCCCACCTGATCGCTATAACCCGGTTGCCATTCCAGGACAACCCATCCTCGTTGTAGAGATCCTCATCGCCGCCAAACCCTGGCTCGCTGTTGGCATTACGGAACTCGTCAACTTTGTATTCGTAATCAATATATTGGTAACGAAGTCTGGCGGACAGTAGGTCATTAAAACGATGGTTTAGTTCAATATCAAAACGATTGATGGTGTGCTCGTTTTTACCGTTTTCTTGGTGAAAGCTCCAATCCCGGGGTGCGAAATCATTATCGAAAGCGTTTTCCAGATAAATGATGCCGCGGTCTTGCGCATCATCACGGTAGTAATGTTCGTATTCTAGGAGCAGGTTGCTGCCGGGTGCAAAGTCCCAGTTGAGGGACGGCGCGATGATGTATCGGGGCGTCTCGTCAGGCCGACCTTTACGCCACTCGGCGCCTTCTTCATAAGCGCCGATAAGACGATACTGCAGATCCCCGTCCAGGGCTAGGGGACCGGTCACATCGCCGCTAATCTTGCGATAGCCGTAATCGCCTAGACTTGCTTCCACGGCAGCGGTAAAAAAACGCTGGGGTTTTTTTGTGACCACGTTGATCGTACCGCCCGGTTCCGCCACCCCCGCTTCAACACCGGCTGGGCCTTTGATCACTTCGATGCGTTCCACGTTGTCCGGCATGAACCGGGAGCCGCCAAAGCGCAGCCCGTTGAGATAAATGGTCGTCCCGTCAAAACCACGGATCAGCGGAGCATCGTCGGTCCAACCCCCGTCGTCATTGCGGGTAACGCCGGGTATAAAATTGACCACGTCGTCGAGCCGGGTAGCCCGGCTGTCCCGTAAAAAATCGTTGGAAATTACATTTACCGTGGCAGGTGTCTGCTGTAGTGGAAGATCGAAGCCTAAAGCGCTGGTGCCTTCGGCACGATAACCATCGATAGGTTCTTGACTAGCACTCGGCGCAGGACGTGTACCTTCTACCGTGACCGGTGGTAGGTCGACGGTATCCAAGTCGGGATCTGCATCGGCTTGGGTGGTATTGTTTGGGCTCGCCTGGGTGATCCATGTATTAGTCGCATTGTTATTCTGGGCCACGAAAGCGGATTGTTCTCGAACATGATTAACCCTGTTTTCTGCTACTACTGGAGTAGTAACCGTTAATGTCACAACAGCAGGGATGGTTATTGTCAATACGGCACGGCGTCGGTTATTTTTCATCAAGAAACTCATATAGGATTTATTTTTTATGTCAAAAACGAACTTTTTATTGGCTGCCGAAACGGAAGACCCCGATCAACAGTCGCCCCGCTCATACCTGTGCTGAGCAGCACTAGATATGTTCAGAAGGATTGTTTGCTGACCATGGTGCGCATTTACTCCATGCGCACGGTATATATTTTTTAGTGGTTGCCTAGTGGTCGTTTAAAGGGACAATGTGCTATATCGGCGTTGTGCAGATGTCGATTGGAGCGGGTGTGTAGAGAGGAGTAGTGCTGGGATAAGGGGCTAAGTGGCATGATTTTTATGCTTACCTTATAAATAAAACTTGCCATTAATAAATAACTTGCGGACAACTCAAACAAATCAATACTCAAACAAGCACTTTATTTCTGTGCTTGAATAAATGTCATCTCAAATAATAATGCAAACAATTTGCGTTTATCAAGTGGTTAATCAGTGATTGTGGGATTATCTTTGGCGAATGTGCATTCAACTAACTATTTTGGTTACTTATAACTTACATTCCCTGACCTTGAACTGACTTTTGATAATTAGATAATAAGAAAAATGATCATGCGCTTGTTCAGAGACACCGTTTATCGGATGTAAGGACAAATTCCAAAAACCTCTCTTCAAGGTTTCGTAGTGTAGTAGGACATTTCGTATTTTTTCTGTCATTCAACTGTAACAGTCCTGTTAATTATCGGTGCTAGCCTTTGACAACAATCACCATTGCGAATGCTTTGCAATAGTGTTCGAAATGGGGATTGTTTCGCCATCAGTTTTTCTTCTTATGAGGAGATTTCTATGCATCGCGGTACTTGCCTTATGGCAATGTTCGTTTTCTCGTCGGGACTTGCATCAACCCCCATCTTTGCCGCTGAAGAAAAAAATCATCACAGTGATCTTGAAGTCGGCAATGTGGTGTTTTTCCACCCGGATGGTTCTGCCATGCAGCAATGGAACGCTGCCCGTATGTATTGGGATGGTCCAGATGCGTTTTTAAACTGGGATCATTTGCCTTGGATGGCTGTCTATCGTGGTCATATGGCCGACCGTCTTACTGGCACCTCTAATGGCGGCGCTACCACTCATGCCTTTGGTTACAAGGTGACGGGTCCAAACTCGTATGGTACTGACAACGGTCGGAATATTTTGGCTTTGTCCGGTTATCCAGGTTCCATTTCTCGCGAAGCGGCTAACGCGGGTCATCCTACCGGACTGGTGAACGACGGTGACATCGCCGGTGAACCCGGCACCGGTGCTTTCTTTGCCGAAACCGACACCCGCGGCGAACCCGAGTTTCAGTCCCTGCAAGTGCTCGGCGGTCGGCCTGGCTTCAACGGTTTTGATGGTGATCCTGAAATGGATCCGGATATTACCGACGGTGAACCCGATCCGGTGGTGATTTTAGGCGGTGGGGAGCGTTTCTTTCTGCCCCAGGGCACCCCTTATTGCGGGGATCAGACGCCATCCTTGGATCATCCTCGTTTAAACTGTTTTGTTCATTTTGATGCCATTGGCGCCGCCGAAGCGGTGCGGGATGGCATGAGCCCTGGGGACGCCATTACAGAGAATGGCCCGACCCGGGAAGACGGCCGTAACCTGCTTAAAGAGGCTGTCGATGATGGTTATATCGTTATCCGCACACGACGCCAGTATAACCAATTGATGGATAAGCTTAGCAAGGATCTTGACTATACACCGAAGGTTTTAGGCGTGTTCGCTGCGGACGACGCCTTTAATGATCAGCCCGAGGAGCGGGTTCGCGCCGCAGGTCTTATACGCAACGAGATGACCCCCATTCCTCCCGAAGTCAATTCTTTTTCACCCGATATAGCTCTGGAGAAAATTGGAGATTTGGTGATCTGGGGCACACCTGCGGGTTCCTGGGGTCCTGAAAACGACCCCGACGCCTTCAAAACCCCTAACTCTGTTAATCCCCCCACCGTCGCCGAGCTATCCCGCATGGCGCTGCTTATCCTGGATCGCCATAGCAAAGAGGTCAACAAACCTTTTCACCTGGTGATTGAAGTGGAGTCCACCGATAATCTACCTAATAACACCAATGCCATCGGTACCCTACGGGCCCTCAAACGCGCCGATGATGTCATTGCTGAATACCTCCGTTATGAAGGCGGTGAAGACATTTATGCTGGCACCAAAGCAACTAGTTACCCGTCTATGATCTTGACGGCCGCGGACAGCGATGGTGGTGCGCTACAGGTATTGTCGCTGAACCGTGTCGAAGATGAGGATGCCCCTGTCGAGTTCGTGGCAGCCAACCAAACCGAGTTGCCCGATGAGGAAATATTGCCTAATCCGTTGGATGGTCTCGGTGGTCGTGAAGTATTCCCGCCTTTTCAGGCGGAACCCGATGCGTTGTCCCGGGCGCGTCCCTTGGTGGACGGGGAAGGTAGCACTGAGGAATCCATCACCGTTGAGCAACTCCGCTTTGCGGTGAGTTGGCCCTCCAGCGCTGACGTGGCCGGTGGTATTCTTTCCCGCGCTCAGGGCGCCAATGCCTCGTTGTTACAGTCACTTTTCTCGGACCGTTTTGACAACACCGATGCCTATCGTATGCAATACGCTACCTTATTTGGCAAGCTACTGCCCAATTCCATAGGAGAATTAGCACCGGATCGTTAATAAAAGGATTGCTGTGACAACAAGACCCGCATGGCTTTTTTTCCGTGTGGGTCTTGTTGTTTAGAGCTTTTGCCATCAAAGAACTTTTTCTGTTTCCCCATACTTGCCTAATCGATTGTCTACTCCAGCAAACTCAGTTGACTAATGATCTAATATACTGTGTTGAATAGATTAAAATGACTTGGCAACAACCCGCCGCTAAGTTCTTGTATTGTATCGTCAGTATCAGTGATATATGATGACGTTCTCAAATGTCATTATTGAACTGTTACTATGACTATGAGAGTCATTGTTGACCTACCGGAAGAACAGATCGAAGCTCTAAAGCATTTAAGCGAACAATCCAAGCTATCGCGAGCCGAGTTGATGCGGCGGGCGGTGGCCGACTATCTCCGTCGTCACCAGATGGATGGGGTTGAGGACGCCTTTGGTATCTGGAAAAACCACCAGCGCGACAGCCTCGACTACCAGTACAAGCTACGCAGGGAGTGGGAGGAATGAATGCCCTGCTGGACACTAACATTTCCCATCCATCTCCCTGCTGCGCTCCTTGAGCGTTGTGCCCGCTGGATAACATTCTGGTTTTATCTAAACCTGTAAAAATAATATTTGCAAATAATAGTCATTATTATTAACATTACCATTAAATAGGTTATCAATGAAGTATCCTGTTGGTATTCCTGATTAGTCACTTAACCATGTCTGTTGTGTATTTATACCCAACGGATTTCTGCGGGAATAAATTGTTACCTTTAAGCGGCCATGCAACTGGAAATCCATGAACAACGTTGGAAAGAATCCACCCAGTCAGCCAACAAAGATTTTACCCAGCAACGTTATGACACTGCATTAGTGGGTTATCGGCAAGCTTTGATAATAGCCAAAGCGTTGCTGGAAGAGGCAATCACCGGGGTGTCGGCGCCACCGGTTCGGTTGATCCCATTGTTTGTGATTTCTTGTCATAACATGGCTGAGTGCTATCAGCGGTTGCATGAGCCTGTCAAGCAACTTGACTGCCTAGAGCAAGCCCACCAGCGTATCCTTGCCCTTTGTCAGGATCAACGTTGCCCTGCATCCTTGCGCCAGCAGTGCTTGTGTGATCTTCCCAAAACCTTAATGCCCCTGGTGGAATGTCTGCGCGAGCAGCAGCCAAACAGGGTCACAGAGACAGTCAATCACGCAAAAGCCGTGGCAACCCAGCTGCTACCACCCGGTCCCGCTACACCTAACACTCCTTCCGTGCATTGATAGGTTAATAATTATGATTGGACAACTGGTCGACAAATTGAATCAGCGCTATAGCTTTAGCTTTGATGTCGTTGATGCCCACTGCGATATCCCCTGTAAGATTTATGACCCCAGTACCGCCCAGATTGCCGCGCTAACGGTTATCCGTATGCTCGACCTGATGGCTGACCTAGAGGCCAATACGCAAACCCACGACGTTGCTTATCTGAATACCATGATGCGCTATATCGCCCAAAAAGAAGAACATGGCTTGCGTTGTAAAGAGGAGATCAGAGTTATTTGGGGCGATTACTTTAAGCAACCCCAACTGGAACAATTTCCAGAAATCCACCAGCTGACCCACGGCATCATGATGCAGGCGTCCAAGTGTAAGCAACAAGCGGACCGTGCCCATGGGCTGGAATTGCTGGATAAAGTCAATCGCTTTGCTGAGATCTTCTGGATGACTAAGAATGTAAAAGTCAAACGTGCTATCTGTCCTTATCCCCCGGAGCTTGAGGTGGTTTATCCAGACCTTTAGGGGCTGCTGTAGTGGATATGGTTGAAAGATCCTGTCATTGGTGGTTGAAGGCGTTTTATGTTTAAAATCTTGCGGGTGCGTGGCATCAGCATGGCGCCCTGTTACTTACACGGTGACTTTGTTCTTTTGCTGACCCGGTCTTGGCGGGGGTTACTCAAGCCCAATCGGGACGTTGTTTTTCGCCACTCCGAGCACGGCTTGCTGCTGAAACGGATTGTTAGCGTCAATCGACGAGATCAATGTTGCCGGGTGGTGGGTATCCATCGGCAAAGTATAGACGCAACCGCCCTCGGCGCAATTGCCTTCGATGACCTGATTGGCATGGTTATCCGGCACATGCCGCTACAGCATAGAACCCGAAGGTCTCTGGTGTAAGTGAAAATCGGTCAACCTGCCATGTCCCCGCAGCCGGTTTTGTCGTCCTCGGGACAACAGCGTTAACCCTCATATCTTTACTCTAATCCATTAACCTGAGAGAGGTTTCCCATGTTAGGTGTTGGTCAAAAATTTCCTGATTTTACGATGAAAGGTGTTGTATCCAATGAGGTTGATTCCGCCTTTGTGGATATCGACAGCCATCAATACGACGGCAAGTGGAAAGTTGTGTTTTTTTGGCCCAAGGATTTTACCTTTGTGTGTCCGACAGAAATTAAAGCATTTGGCGATCTTGAAGAAGACTTTGCCGATCGCGATGCGCAAGTTTTAGGGGTCAGTACCGATTCAGAATTTGTGCATCTTGCCTGGCGACGGGCCAAAGAAGAGTTGCAACAACTTCCCTTTCCCATGCTCTCCGACATCAAACGGGAACTGACGGACGCCTTAGGCATTTTGGATCATAGCGAAGGTGTGGCGCAACGGGCAACCTATATTGTTGATCCCGACAATATTATTCGCTTTGCCTATGTGACGGACTTGAGCGTAGGCCGGAATCCCCAGGAAGTATTGCGGGTACTCGATGCCTTGCAAACCGACGAACTCTGTCCTTGCAACTGGCAAAAAGGGGAGCAAACCCTCCAGGTCGCTTAAATAAGGCATAGCTGGGTATTTTTTTCCATGGCAAGCTCCCTAACCCCCCAATCGGTTAGGGAGCCTCAGCAAACGGGAATGTTTTAATGACTATTGATGACATCAGAAGTCATAGCCTACCTTCAGCATGAAAAAGCGTCGCGCTCCTTGGGCTGAGTTTGAATCATTTGCGGAGCCCTCAATGTATTTCTTGTCCAGCAGATTGTTGACCGAAAGGGACACGTCGAAATGGCCTAATCCATAGGCTACAAAGGCATCAACACGCGTGTAGGTCGGCAGCTTGTAAGTATTGGCATTGTCACCGAAGCGTTCACCAACGTAGACAACGCCCAGACCCGCCTGCAAGCCATTGACGATGCCATCGAAGTTATATTGACCGAACAAGGACCCCTTGTGCTTGGGCACACTGTACGGCGTATTGCCCTCAACACCGGTAGTGCTTTTGGTAAATTCGACATCTAGATAGCTGTATCCGGCCAGCAGGCTAAAGCGATCACTGATTTGGCCCACGGCTTCAAACTCCAGACCTCGGGTGCGTTGGTCGCCCACCAGAATACTGAAGTCTTCATTGACCGGATCGCTTTCAGCAATATTGGTCTGCTCGATCTGAAAAACGCTCACTGTGGTGGCAAGACGGCCGTCGAACCATTCGCTCTTGTTGCCGATCTCGATCTGGGTCGCATCTTTGAAAGGGACCAAGTCACCGCCTACTAGCCTACCTAATTGCGATGTTAGTGCCGTGCCATAGCTGACGAAAGGATTGACCCAACTATTTGCGTTGTAAATCGCCCCCAGTGTGTAATCAAGCGCAGTATCAGCACCTTCGCTAAATGAGTCGAAGGTTGGAAAATCCAAAAAGACATCCATGTCCTGATAACGCAAACCGCCAAAGACTTGCAGATGCTCTCCGATCGAAACAAAGTCTTGCAAGTAAACACTTGTCTCGCTACTACCGCTCAAAACAGGAAAAGGATCAATATTGGTTAAGTCGTATGGACCAAAAACTGGGTTGGTCAGATCGATAGCGCCAGTTTCAAAGAGTTGAGTCTGTACATTATCCCCATCAGCCTTGAACCGACTGACGCCCAGAGTGATGTCATGTGTGACAGCCCCACCGGTTTGCAGTTTACCTTTAAGTTCCGCCCGCAAACCATATGCGTCATAATCTTCAGTAAAGCTCCGGGTAATTCTGGCCCCTCTGTTGTCGGTATCGGGTCCACAACAGGCGAAGTCCCAAAGTGCTTCTATATCTGATTGGGAATAGTTACCGGCCAGATGTAATGCCCAGCCTTCACTTAAGGGTTGTGAAAACGACACACTGCCAATGTGATGTTCACGCTCATTAAAAGAGTCAGGCCCTAAAAAAGGGGCTGTATCGAAAGTGAAACGACCATCGTTAAGGCGGAAGATACCGTAGTCCAGAGGGCTGTCATGGCGACTGTATTCATAGCTTAAACGTAGCTCACCACCGCCGGGGGTAAGCCAGGTCAGTTGCGGATTGAAAATGAAACGTTCATTGTAAGAAATATCATCGTTACGGCCATGAACAGTCTGGTTGGCGTCCTGTGCTACGAGCACTAGCCGATAGGCCAGCGTCTGACTTTCATTCAGCGCACCGGTACTGTCGAATTCAGCGCGCCTGGTATCATAGCTGCCAACGGTTCCTTCGATACGATGGGCAGACTCAAATTGTGGCGCTTTGGTTACGTAGCGGACCGTACCCCCAGGACTGCCAGCACCATACAGAAGCCCGCCCGGCCCTTTGAGTATGTCGATACGCTCATAAAGTGCAGGGTCATAGTGGTAGCGTCGGGCACCGAATCTCAAGCTATCGACAATGACTCCACCGGTGCCCTCCCCACCACCCCTCTGTGAGGTATCAAAGCCTCGTATATTCAGTTGAAAAGTACCGTCCCTATTGGAAGCACTTACCCCACCGCCAGGAACATACTGGATCACGTCATCCAGTCTTCGACCGCCAATGGCTTCGATGAAGTCTGGCGTGATGACGTTGACCGTAGCCGGCGTTTCGATCAGTGGGGCATCGATGTTAGTGGCACTGCTGGATTGTCTGGCGCGGAAACCTTCGATCTGATCAGCCATACCGGTGATAACCATCATGGGCAAAGTGACTTCACCCACCTGTTGCGCAGGTGCTGGCTCCAAGGTGATTGTATTGGCGTTCGAGAAGCGGTAGCTCAGCCCGCTGCCGGCCAGCAACTGTTCTAGGGCCTGCTCGGCCGTGTAGCTCCCCTGCACACCGGGGCTTTGTACCCCCGCAGCCAAGTCTGCCGTCCCCGCCAAGAACAGACCGGAGGTTTCGATAAATTGCGTCAGTGCTCTATCCAGCGGACCCGCCGGAATAGTGTACTGACGGACCTCGCTGCTGACGGATTGCTGTGCTTGTGCCGACAATGGCAGCACCGGCACCGATGCTAGCGTACAGGTGAGCAACGGTATTTGAAATAGCGATAGTAAGCGTGCGCCCTTGGTAGGCTTATTGTTTTGAGACATAGAATTCCCCAGCAGTCAAAATGAACGTTTGTTCTACTAAAGGAATCGAATGAGGAACAAAAAGCGGAACCTGAATTTATGATTTTTTTCTCAACGCATAACAGTATCGGTGTATTTTGAGGTTTGGCGGGCTATCGAGCAGGCTCAATACGGGTCCAAAAGGGTAGGGGGCGGTGAACGCGAATGGGCAAAATCTCCGCGAGCATGGTCAGTGTTTTAGCGGGATCGCGCAGCGGGTAGCCACCCAGCACGCGCAAGCTTGCAACCTCCGGCGACACGTCCAGATAACCGCGCTGGTAGCGCGCTAGCTCGGTTACCAGTGCGTCGAGGGTGATGTTCTCCGCCAGCAGTATGCCGTGAACCCAGGCTCGGCGGGCTGGGTCAGCCGCTTCGATAGCGCTGACGCGGGTCGCTGTGAATGCCACCTGCTGGCCTGCCTCGATACGCCGCCGCTCGGCGGAGGTTGCCGTGTGTATCTCGACGACGCCTTGATATACCGCCACCAGTGTAGCCTGGTCTTGCTGACGCACGACAAACTGCGTGCCAAGGGGTTGCATGCGTCCCTGGCGGGTAGTCACGCGCAGCGGGTACCGGGTTTTGCCGCCGGTGGCGATAAAAATTTCTCCTTGCAGCAGGCTAAGCTGTTGTACGCCGTGGGACGTGTTGGTATTCACCGCGCTAGCGGTATTTAACCACAATCGAGCGCCTCCAGTTAATGCCAGTTCCCGGACCTCGCCGGTGGCCGTACGCTGATCCGCTTGCCAGGCGGCCAACAATGCGGGCAGCGGCGTCCAAGAATAGCCGGCCCAACTGGCCAACCCAGCCCCGGTGACGCCCACCAGCGCTCCCAATAGCTTGCGCCGGGTCAAACGCCTATGTTGGCGGTCTTGCAGCACCGAGGCGGCAGTGCGACCCTGAGTGTCAACCTGGAACAGCTCAAACCGCTGGCCCACCGCTGTCACATAGTCCCAGGCGGCTTGATGATCATCGTGTTGCTGCAACCAATCACGCCAGTCCTGGCGAATTTTTTCGTCGGCCTCCCCATCCCGCAACTGTGCAAACCAGTCGGCAGCCGCCTTCAGGTGCTGGTGGGCAATGGGGTTGTTAGGCTGCTTTGTAGTGGGCAAATCTCTAGCGGTCATGGGCCGTGACTACTCTTGTCAGACGTTTAGGTTAATATCCAGCGTCGCACATTCCAGCATTACGCGGGCCACGTATTTGCGCACCATGCGATCGGAAACACCCAGCTGCTGGGCCACGTCTTTGTCGCTGTGACCCTGGATCACGGCCATGACGAAGGCATTAGCCGCCTTAGCCGGCAGTCCCAGCAGCAGGTTATTGATCTCCCATAACGCTTGCACAACGATGGCTTGTTGCTCGGCAGAGGGATAGTGGGCTCAGGCTGACTAGCCAGGGCATCAAGATACGCCTGTTCAATATCCCGTCGGCGCCACAGATCGATGCAGAGTCCCTTAGCTAGGGTACTTAAGTAAGCCCGGGCGCCGTCAAAATGAGTGAACGACTGGGGTCGGTTTAGAAGCCGCACAAAAACGTCGTGAGCGAGATCCGCTGCATCCGAGCGGTTGCCCAAGCGACGCTGTAACAATGCCAACAACCAATGATGGTGATCTCGGTAGAGGTTATCGAGATCTTGCTCGATTACGGTGTCGTTCCTAGGCAGCATGAAAAACCTTAGCCACACCAGGACGGTCATAGGCGAAGGCCCACAAAAACAGCGGCAGAAACACCAAAAACGCCAGCACGCTCATAGCCATTTCGGCTTCCTGAAAGTCGACTCCCAGGGCCACCAGAGTCACGATGCCAAACGCGGTCAGCGCCCAACTAAAGAAGTAGGCGCCTAGCAGGCTGCTAATATTGTGCAGGGCAATGCGTAGCCCGGTGGTTGAGGGGTTATTTTTCATGGGATGCGTACCCCTTGCTTGACTCAGTAGCTTGATTCAGGATTAAGGTGATTTGACACATCTTATACAGGCTGAACATAAATCAGCACAAGTTAATCATTGTAGGCTACACCGGTTACAGGTGATATTAAGCCTTGAGCACATCATTTGCAAACAATAATAATAACTACTACTATTAACTATTTTATTACAAAAGCCACTTCGACGAATCATAATAAGCAGCCGCACAAGTAGCTGCGATTTACATCAGACCTAGCGACGATGCCAGTGCTCACCACATGTTAGACGCCCTTTATGAAAGCCATCACCGTTGGCTCCACGGTTGGCTTACACAACGCTTAGGTTGCCAGCATGTAGCGGCCGATCTGGCCCACGACACCTTTGTGCGCATTTTGACCAAGCACAACGTCGTAATTCGCAAGCCACGCGCCTACTTAACGACCATTGCTCAGGGGTTGGTGCTCAATCACTGGCGTCGCATGGATATAGAACGCGCTTATCTTGCCACCTTGGCCGCCCAACCCCCAGCTTACGCGCCGTCGCCCGAGCAGCGTGAACTGGTCATGGAAGCGCTGGAAGCCGTCATTCGCCTGCTGGAAGCTATGACGCCCCGAACCCGCACGATTTTTTTGCTGTCCCAAGTTGACTGGCTAAGCTACCCGCGGATTGCCGAGCAGTTAGGTTTATCGGTCAACGTGGTGCGCAAGGATTTGGCAAAAGCCTTCAAACAGTGTTATGCCGCACTCTACGATTAAACGTTGTGGTGGTGATGTTAGCAGTCAATTCCCTTGTCTAAACCAAACGCGGATTCAGAACCGATTGCACCGGAAATCGTCGATCAGGCGGTAACCTGGTTCGTCAAACTCTCGTCTGGTGCGGCCACTCACGAAGAACAAGCTGCCTGCGCCCAGTGGCGTGCCGCTGCTCCGGCCCACGAACGTGCCTGGCAACGGCTAGAGGGTATCGCGCATACCGCGCAACACGGTTCAAGGGCAACTCCCCTCGCTCGCGGGACACTGATTGACGTTGCGGATCGACAACTGTCGCGACGCCAGGTATTAAAAAAATCAATACTGCTATTGGGTTTAGTGGGTGGTTCTGTTTGGCTTGCTCGCCAGTCAATACCGTGGACGTTTTATCTTGCCGATATTCGTACCGGCGCCGCCGGGCGCCGCGAGCTGACCCTGGCCGAGCTGCTAGCTGGCAGCGGCCTAAGCTACCGGTTTATCGACGCGCAAACGGTGACTCTTGAACCAGCGAGGACAAATCAGATTGGCCAGGTCACCCTCGATCCCATTGGTGTTGTGGGTGCGCGATTGACTGACCCTGTGATCGGTGACCAAACTTCATTCAGCGTGATCGGCGAACGTTCTATCATAGACACGCCGTTTTCGGTTACTGGGTTTACCGATGACTTAATCGAGAACACCAACGCCCGCTCGGCTACGGACGTGGTGCTTCGTGATCCTTCGGTCAGCCAAGAGGTTAACGGTGCTGGATTTCAGGACGGGTTATCGATCCGAGGTTTTTCAGTTGATTTCGGCAGCGTACTCTACGACGGCGTTCCTGGTTTGCATCGACGAGATGGCTATTTTAACGTGGTGAACCTACAACGCATTGAGGTGTTTCGAGGGGCCAATGCGTTTAACAGCGGCATTGGTATATTTGGCGGCGTCGGCGGCACGATTAATTTAGTACCTAAACGCCCGGCAGGCGAACCCATCAATAAACTCACGCTGGGTTATGAAGAAGAAGGCAGCCCCTTTTTCGCGGTTGATTTTTCCCGCCGCTTTGGGGCAAACGAACAATTCGGTTTGCGCTTTAACGGGTTTTCCCAGGACGAAGCCGGAAAGGTCGGTAAATTTGACCGACAAACCGGCACTTACGCACTGTATCTCGATTGGCAGCCAACTGACAGACTGACTTTAGGGGCGGAAGTTACGCGTTTTGTGGATCGCTCGGATGGCTACCGTGATGATATTTTTCTTGAGGCCCGCGTGCCGATACCCGATGTGCCAGACGATTTAACGCTAAACTATTCCCAACTCTGGGCATTCATTCAAGACTCTGGGTATCGTTACTACGCCAACGTACATTGGGAGTTTATCGACAACTGGTCACTGTCTGCCGGCGGCGGTATGGTTGATGGCGACGACGACAACGGCTTTTATTCAGCGTTCGGGCGTGTACAAGATGAAGAAGGCACATTGACTCAATTTCCATTTCGCCGCTTTCGAACCAAAACCGAATCCTATGTTCGTTGACAACGTCTTTGACGAGGGCTATTGGGGTGTGAATGAGAACGGTGGACTACAGCTATCAACGCCACGCACGGTGGGGCTGTCGATAACCGCTGATTTTTGACAATGCGGGTTTACCCAGAACCCAAATTCGAAGCACCACGGTTGCGAAGTGAGTAGTTGGGACGTTGTTAGCGCGGGGTCGTCGCACAGTGACGGCGGCGTTGCAACAGATGAAACATGGTGAGGATAAGTATTTTAGCCAGTATCATCATGTCCTTAATCGAGTTCGGTGGTCGCTTGACGGTCGCCGTGAAAGCGCCACCGGACAAGTCTGCATAAGCACCGGCCAAGCAACTGAAAACGATTTGCTTAGTTTGCGGCTATCGACTCTTTCGTTAGAAAAACAAAACTCTGCTTGATATTGATTTATTTATTGCATAAATTCATTTTATGAAACAAAAAATAAACATGCTTGCCAATACACGGCATAAAGCAATAGCACAAAGCAGATCAGATATGACGACCAATACTCCGGGCGCAGCAGCAAGCTATTTGGAAAAGTTACTGGCGGACGACCTGCTAAAAGGCGCCGATATCGCTAACGTGACTGACGTTTCACCAGCAACCGTCTCGCGCTGGCGCAAGGGAGCTATGAAACCCCAACCGCAAAATGAGCTGATACTGTCTGACTTATATTATGTTGTACAACGACTTCAAGAGTATTACTCAACGGAAGAAATACGTACCTGGTTATATTCACGACACCCGCAATTAAACGGAGAGCGGGCCATAGACTTAATTCATGGAGCTCGAACAATTGAGGTACTTAAAATTCTTGATCGTTTGGATGCCGAGGCGTTTCTGTAAATATGGCAGGAAGGGACGCACCTCGGGATAATCGATTAATAGATGCCCTAGAGGCGATTGAACCTGTCATGCTTGAGCAACCGGTGTGGCGAGCTACCCAAGAAGGACGCGACCCCTGCCGCTGTAGCCGTTCAGGGGGTCGCTGGGATGATGGCACGTTTGACGTACTCTATACCGCAGAAGTACAGGACGGTGCCATTGCTGAGATGTATTTTCACTTATCGCGAGGCCAGCCTATAATGCCGTCCCAAGTTCGATATGAACTTCATGAAATAAACGCAATGCTGTCGCATGCTTTAAAGCTAGTAGATACCAGCGCTTTAGCAGCGCTAGGACTGAACGTAGAACACTATGGTCAATTATCCTATCAGGAACGGGAAATGGAATATCCAAGATCGCAGGATATAGCCGAAGCCGCTCACTTCCTAAATTTTGACGGGCTTATCGTTCCCAGCGCCCGCTGGAATTGCATGAATATCGTGCTTTTCTGTGAAAAGCTCAGCCAACGATCTTATCAGGCCACTCGCAATCATGGCATCATCACTTGGTCAGAGTGGGCAAGCGATAATTCGTAGGGCACTTGCACGGCACCATGTCATTTCAAGTTGTATGTAGGAAACCAATCGTTCTAGGGATCAATGGCACACACTTCCGAGCGGGTGATAAAGCGCTGGCCTGTGCCGTTATCGAGGGAGAACATACCGCCAATGCCGGGGACAACATCGATGAGCAAGCGCGTGTGCGCCCAGCGCGCGTATTGGTCAGCACCCATATAAAACGCCACCCCACCGATTTCACCCAAGAGCAGATCGTTAGCGCCGAGGGGAAACTCAGTGCGGAGCAAGCACATGGGTGCGCTGCCGTCACAGCAGCCCCCCGACTGATGAAAGATGAGATCGTCGCCATGGCGGGCTTTGATCTGCGCCAGCAAATCCAGGGCCGCGGCGCTGGCTGTGACAGCCGCTCCAGCACCCCCGACAGGGGTGCTGCTAGCGTGGCTAACTCCCTGAGCCATTAAAAGAAACCCATGGCGTTTTCATCGTAAGAAACTAACAGGTTTTTCGTCTGACTGTAATGGGACAGCATCATCTTGTGATTTTCACGGCCGATGCCCGATTGTTTATAACCCCCGAAAGCGGCATGGGCAGGGTAGTGGTGGTAGCAATTGGTCCACACCCGTCCCGCCTGAATCGCCCGGCCCATGCGAAAGGCGCGGCTGCCATTGCGGGTCCACACCCCGGCGCCAAGACCATAGAGGGTATCGTTGGCAATTTCCAGGGCCTCTGCTTCGTCCTTAAAGGTCGTCACCGCCAACACGGGACCGAAAATCTCTTCTTGAAAAATGCGCATTTTGTTATGGCCCTTGAACACCGTCGGCTGAGCATAGAAACCGTTGGCGAGTTCGTCACCCAAGTCAGCGCGACTGCCACCCGTCAAGCACTCAGCCCCCTCGTCCTTACCGAGCTGCTGGTAGGTGAGGATCTTCTCTAGCTGCTCCTGGGAGCACTGGGCGCCCATCATGGTGGTGGTGTCGAGGGGATGACCCTGTTTAATGGCCTTGACCCGTTCCACGGCACGGGCGATGAAGGCGTCGTAGATGGATTCCTGTATCAGCGCCCGGCTTGGGCAGGTGCACACCTCGCCTTGGTTTAGAGCGAACATAGCAAAGCCTTCCAGGCATTTGTCAAAGAAGGCGTCGTCTTCGGTCATGACATCGGCGAAGAATATATTGGGGCTTTTGCCGCCCAGCTCCAGGGTCACTGGGATCAGGTTTTGACTGGCGTACTGCATGATCATACGCCCGGTGGTAGTCTCGCCGGTGAAGGCGATCTTGGCGATACGGTTGCTGGAGGCCAGGGGTTTACCGGCTTCCAGGCCAAAGCCGTTGACCACGTTGAGAACGCCGGGGGGTAACACGTCCGCGATGAGTTCCAAGACTATCAACAGCGACGCCGGGGTTTGTTCCGCCGGTTTCAGCACCACGCAGTTGCCTGCCGCCAAGGCTGGCGCCAGCTTCCAACAGGCCATGAGGATAGGGAAGTTCCAAGGAATGATCTGCCCCACCACGCCTAAGGGTTCGTGGAAGTGATAGGCGTAAGTGTGCTGGTCAATCTCCGAGACCGAGCCTTCGTCGGCCCGGGCACAGCTGGCAAAGTAACGGAAGTGATCGATGGCCAATGGAATATCGGCGGCCAAGGACTCACGGATGGGTTTGCCGTTGTCCAGGGTTTCGGCGACGGCGATGGTTTCTAGATTCGCCTCCATGATGTCGGCGATTTTATTGAGCGCTAGGGCGCGTTCAGCCGGTGAGGTCTTGCCCCAGGCATCCCGTGCTTGGTGGGCTGCGTCCAGGGCCGCGTTGATGTCCTGTTCGTTAGAGCGGGGTATTTGACAGAGCAGGTTGCCGGTGATGGGGGTGATATTATCAAAATACTGGCCGGACTGGGGTTCGACGAATTGGCCCCCGATAAAATTGCCATAACGGGCTTTGTAGGGGTTAGTGTAGCCAAATCGTTCGGTATCCATGGCACCGGCAGCGCGGTCTTGGGCGTTTTCGACAACGGCGTTCATGGCAATGCATCCTCTCTTGTGATGGCGGTGGGACATCGTTAAGCGTAGTTGAGTTTAGATAGTGATGCAAATATAAATAGGAATAATTTTTACTAACTAATTTGGTGTACCAAGCGCTTAAAAGGCAAATTCTCTCTTAAAATTCATACGTCACCGTTAATATTGTAAAATGCTTTGGGCCTTGTTTTATAACATGAGCATTTCGAGAACCTGCCACATAATTGTCATCTAAGATGTTTTCCATGCTCAAATTTACATGCCAATTTTCTTTCTTATAACCGTAGACCCCATATTCCTCTCTGCCAAATTCAAAGTCTGCATCTCCAGACTCCAGTCAATAATGAAATGGCAGTGAAAAAGAAGGGTTTCATGGGCTATGCCGAATGAGCGTGGAAAAGGGGACAGCAAAAAACGTTTTAGTGAATAATAGCTATGGATTTTGTGGCTTGGTTGGGTGCATTTGGGCAGTGGGACAACGCTCATAGCCTAAGTGCTCGGCGACGACGAGTGCCGACTAGTGTTCGATGTAGAAGGTGCGCAGTGCTTCGTAGTGCTCGCCGCTTATTAGGAGATATTAAGAGTGTGAACATCCGTGGATATGTAAAAAATAGAATTTGATTTTTTCAATCACAGCCGACAAAAAATCTAACGATATATTCTGGGTTTGTTGATTGACGACGCTTGTTGAATTTTTCAATAGCGCATATGCTATCTTGATGTTATGGCAGTCACGATTGTAGTCGATACTAACGTGTTTATTGGTACGCCATGGGAGGGTAATAGCCCAAACCGCGAAGTAATTCGTGGCTGTTTGACTGGTCACTACCGCCCGCTAATGGGTGCCGCGCTGCTGCATGAGTACGAAGATATAAGAAATTATGTTTCCTCTACCCCTGAAGATCCAAGTTAGCCAGCAAAATCCAATGACTGATGATAATGGCAATTTATGAAGCCCACCGTTTATCTTGAAACCAGCATAATCGGTTATCTCACGTCACGGCCGGGCCGAGATTTGATAACCGCGGGGAATCAACAACTCACACGAGATTGGTGGGACCAGCATTGCAAACAATTCGATCTCTACATCTCCGAAGCAGTGGTAGCAGAATGTAGCACTGGTGACCCATAAGCTGCCCACGAACGCCTTAATGTCCTCGAAGGCATTCCCATTCTTGACGTAACCGAAGTCGTCGACAACTTGACGGATGCATTGATAAAACAGGTTCCTCTCCCGGCAAAAGCCGTCATTGATGCGTTACACATTGCTATTGCTACGGTCAATGGAATTGACTATTTGCTAACGTGGAATTGTACTCACATAGCAAATGCTGCCTTACAGCACCGAATCGAAGCTATTTGCCACTCTGCGGGCTTTGAATCGCCGACTATTTGTACGCCTCAACAACTTATGGAGGTTTAACACGATGTGGCGAGATCCAATCGTTGAAGAAGTACGACAATACCGTCAGCAATACGCTGCACAGTTCAATTATGATTTGAAGGCTATTTGCCAGGATTTACGGGAAAAGCAAAAAAAAGCGAGCGGAAAGGTCGTATCACGGCCTGCGCGATGCGTGGCTTATAGCGATGAAGTTGCTCGGGATTAACGATCAATGAAACCAGGGGTTCAAGACAATTTATCCTTCAAGATCCTTTACCATGGCTCCATACAAAATCAGGTAACCCCTTACCCCTTAGCGCTTTGGACCCACGCTAACCCAGAAATCAGTCAGGCGAGATACCCGCACCGGCAGGGTTTCGGCGACGATGCTCAACACCTGATCAGTATCGCTGATTTGAAAAACCCCGGAAATGCGCAGATGCGCCACGGCCGGATCACAACGAAGGATACCGGGGCGGTAACGGGCTAGCTCTTGTATAAAATCACCCAAGCGCTGCCGGTCGGCAATGATTTGACCGCGGATCCAGGGAGGTTCCCCGACGGGGGCGAACCTTGCGAGCGGTTGCTGGGTGCGGGTAAAGTGTGCTTGTTGGCCAGCTTCTAGTCGGGTTTCGGCAGTGACCAGAGCCGGACGAATACTGACGGCTTGGTCGAGCACAGTGACATGGGTTTGCCCGCCCCGGCCGTTGCTGATCTCGCGCACAGTGAAGCGTGTACCGAGAGCGCGGATGCGCCCCTGGTTAGTCTGCACAAGGAAGGGACGTTGAAGTTGCGTTGGATCGAATGCCGTTTCTACTAGTATTTCGCCTTTATACAACACCAGTCCGCGGGTGTCTGCCGCGAAGGCCATATCCACGGCGCTGGCGGTATTAAGGTGCAGACGGCTGCCGTCCGGCAGGGCTAGGCGGCGCTGCTCGCCGGCAGCGGTGCGGAAATCCCCGGCCACGGAGCCAGCCATTGTGATCAAAATACAACGTATTAAGGCTTGGGCTGGCAGGGTAGGGCATTGTCAAATATGTTGTAATGGTAGGGTTTTTTGTTAATTTTTAAGATAGCATAGATAAGAATGGGTTGCAATTTCATTTTTGATGTCTTTATTGCCGTAGCGCATGGCCTTGGTTTCAGCTTAGTGTTAAGGCTAACCAGCAGCGGTCAAAGATTAGATTGAACAGCCCTTATTCTTAAGGGCCAGAACCTGGATTAAGTTGCGTGAATGCGGCTGTTGTGCAAGGATAACCAACTAGTTACTGTGTCTTGCTAAGGGTAATTTTATATGGCTTCCCTAGATGAACGGGTTGATAGCTTAGAAGAAGTTGTGCGCGACTTTGTGACCACGGTAGGCATTGAGTTCAACAAACTCTACAACGCCCAAACCCGTACTGAGTTGGAATTACAAGCTTTCAAGGACGAGATGAAAGAGTTCAAGGACGAGATGAAAGAGTTCAAGGACGAGATGAAAGAGTTCAAGGACGAGA
>CAYRGG010000005.1:40664-110770 GCA_964423745.1 uncultured Candidatus Competibacteraceae bacterium
TGAAAGCCTATAAGGAAGAGAGCCGCCGGGAGAACCGGGAGATGAACCGGCGCTGGGGTGAGTTGGCCAACAAGATGGGAACCCTGGTGGAAGATCTGGTAGCGCCCAGTGTTCCCCGTATCGTGCGTGAAGTGTTAAACCAGGAGGTAGTGGACATGGCGGTGCGCCGTCGGCGTAAACTGGCCGATGGTCGAGTGCGGGAATTCGATGCGCTGGCCTTCACCGCCGATACGGTGTGTCTGAACAGCACCAAGAGTACGCTGCGCAGCAGTGATGTGGACCGTTTCTGGGAGGAGGTGGAGGCGTTTCGGACGTTTTTCCCGGAACAGGCCGCTATGCCCATTGTAGGGATGCTGGCAAGCCTCGCCATCGAGGCTAGCGTATTGACCTATGCCGAGCGCCAAGGGCTGCTGGTCTTAGGGGTAGGGGATGAGCTTATGGAGGTGAAAAACTCAGCCGGGTTTACACCAAAAAGATGGTAGGTACAGTAACAGCGTAGCCCAACCCGGCTGTGATCCCTCCTGAACCGCCTGGCAATTTAGCCCTAGATCCTGATCAACGCCAGGATTTCAGTAAGCTGGTCAGTCAGGTAAGCATAATAAATTCACCTACCGCCCCCAGTGCGCTGTACGCGGCGATATAGTGGCAGTAGAGGCGGATATCAGTATGTTGGCCCTTCGCGCCGTTAAAAGCGCATCAAAAAATTGGCCTGAAACAATCGCTCGTCGCCGATGGCGATTTGGTCAGCTCCGAAGATACTGTCCTGGGCGGCCGTGTAGTAGACCTCGTCGAACACATTTTCAACGTTAAACCGAATCTCGATGTCGTTGGTAAAGGTATAGCCCACCGCTGCGTCCACCCGGGTGTAGTCCGGCAGCTGGTACTGGTTGGCGCTGTTGGCCTCCCGCTCGCCTTGATGGACAATGCCGAGGGCGAGATCAAGCCCCGATAGACCAAAGTCCGCACCGTTGTAGTTCACAAAAGCGCTGGCCTGAAACTCGGGGATATTGGCAAACTTATTGCCCTCGATGGAGTCGTCGCTTTCCAGAATTTCCGAGTCTTGCAGCGCCAGGCCGCCAAACAGCGATAGGGTATCGGTGAGTTTACCCACAGCCTCTATTTCCAGGCCACGGATGCGCACCTTCCCTAACGGCAGCACAAAGAATTCGGTGTCGTCGTTATCGGGATCTTCAACCGAGATATTGTCCCGCTCCAGCGAGTAGATGGTGCCGGTCAGCAACGCTCGCCCGCCGGCAAACTGCCACTTGGTGCCCAGTTCCCACGATTCAGTCTCAATTGGATCGATCGTGCCACCATCGCGTAAAAAACCGTTTTGCGGCTCCTCTGCCGTCGAGTAGCCGGCAAAAACCGTTAAACTGTCGGTCAGATCGTATGAGCCACCCAAACGGAACGAGGTTAAATCGTCGCTTGCAACTTCGTCGAACAGCTCAATCGGACCAGGGGCAAAGCTCGCTTCGATGTCAGCGATAGCTGCGGCGCTGAGAGCGTCAAGAGACTCCCGTTCGCCAAACTCGACCTTATCGTAGCGAACGCTGGCGAGGGTGCGAAAGCGCACCGTCCATTCAGCCAGCCACTGGCCGTAATAACTGTCGATCTCTGAGGTCACTTCGAAGTTGGTAAAGGTTTCTACAAACTGCTCGATGTCATCGACGTCGTTACTGGGATCTAAGATATCGAGCTCGATACTATTGCCGATATAACGGGTGCTAGGATCGTCACTAAAGAAAAATGCCGTGGAGTCTTCCCGGGTAAAACCAAGGTTAACGGTGTTTTCAATGGCTCCAAGCGGGAACGTCGCGGTGATTTCGGTACCGACTACATAATCGTCAACATCGATGCTTTCGGTAGGAAAACGAAAGGCGGGAAACAGTCGCTCGCCGGTCCAGGTCAAGCCGTCTTCTTGATAGATGATGTCGTCAGACGGTTCATTGCTGGCGTTTCTGAAACCGCCTCTTTGGGTTTCTTCGTCGAACTTACGGTAAAATGCCCGTGCCGATAAGACATCGTTAAAGGCGTGCTCCAGCTGCAGGTCCCAGCGCTGCCCCTCCACCTCAAAGCTATCGTCGTCTTGGTGGAAGCTCCAGTCCCGCGGCGCGAAATTATCGTCAAACCCGGCGCCTTCCAAGTAAATAATACCGCGGTCTACCGGGTTGTCTTGCTTGGTATACAGGTACTGCACATCGAAGGTGGTATCGTCGGTCGGACGCCAGCGCAGGGAGGGGTTGATAGTCGTCAGCGGACGGTTGTCTTGCCCAGGGCGCGCCCACTGCTGCTGTTCGTAGATGGCAATCAGCCGCCCTGAGACCGCGCCATCGCCCAACAGCGAGCCGGTGACATCGCCGCCGATGCGCTGAAAGTTGGCATCTCCAACGCCGCCAAACAGCGACGCCGAAAACGCCTCTTCTGGTTTTTTGGTGACGATATTGATATAACCGCCCGGCGAGGCCAGCGCTGACTCGACGCCCGAAGGCCCTTTCAGTACCTCGATGCGCTCGATGGTCTCGATGGGTTGGACCGTTGACGATTCAACGGACAGCCTAGCGCCGTCCACAAAATAACTATTTTGTGGAAAGCCCCGGATGTTAAAGTCTTTGCGGATGCCGCCTTCTTTATCCGCCGCCGATACCCCAGGGACATAGGGCAGAAAATCGTCCACATCGCGAGCAGCGATGTCGCTCAGTAAACTATCGCTGATGATAGTCACCGACGCTGGCGTTTCCGGGACGGTGAGGGGTATACCCAGTGCGTTGGTGTCGCTCACCCGGTAGCCTTCTTGGCGTGTGCCGGTGACGGTAATCGCTTCTAGCACTACCGCGCCGTCGTCTTGCACCACGGCCGCGCTATTGCTGAGAGTGACTGTGCCGTCGTTGTTAAATCGGTAATTGATGCCGGTGCCCGCCAGCAGCCGGTCCAGGCCAACCTGGGTGGTGAAGGTTCCGGTTAGCGGTGCGCTTTGCAACCCCTCAACCAGCGCGACGTCGTAAATGAGCTGTAACCCGACGCGATCGGCAAAGCTGAGCAGCGCGTTGTTAAGGTCTTGTGCGGGAATATCCAACGTCACCGATGTGTCTGCTGCGGATTGTGAGCGGGCCGGTGTTGTGCTGGTTGCTAGGGCGAGTAAAAGGACTAAGTACAGACTGTGTTTTTTCATAGTTATCCCAGGTCAAGTGAATCGACGAATAACGAACAATTCGCATTCGTCTTTATAAGACGGGATTAGAACTAAAACACAGTAAATAAACGAGCGCTTCTTTTCAGTGCAGCAGCGTCACCCAGAGTGGTAGTGTCAAGCGCTTGAGCTTGAGGTCGCGGGCAATCGCTGCAAGCGCGGTATCGGGCTGGGCTAGATCAAACACCCCGCTGACCCGCCGCGCTGCCAGCGCCCTGCCGGCTAGTATGATGCGGCCGCGCCGATAGCGGTTGAGTACTGTTATCACCTCCCTTAAGGGTCGTTGATTTACGATCAGCCGGTCGCGCCGCCAGGCCGTAACGTGATTAAGGTTAACCGCCTGCACCTCGCCCAATCCATTGCCGCCGTAACGCACGGTTTGGCCTGACGCGAGAACAACCCGCGCCGTCTCCGCCAGGGCGACTTCTACCCGGTCTTCCGCCACTACCACGTCAACCACCGCCCCCAGCTGGTCAACAACAAACCTTGTGCCCAGGGCGGTGACCGTGCCATCGGCCGCTGTCACCCTAAACGGGCGGCGTTCGTCGGTGTCCCGCGGTTGCGGCGCAAAGTAAGCCAAACCAGCCAGCAGCTCGACACAGCGCTGGCGTGCCGTAAATCGCACCGCCAGGGCGCTTTCGGGGCCGAGATCGACGTGGCTGCCGTCGCTGAGACGCAGCGCACGCCGCTCACCCGGACCAGTACGGTAATCAGCGTTGAGCAACACCCATGCCGTGTCCACATTTAGCGTTGCCAATAGCGCTAATAATAGGCCGCTCATCAGCACTGCCGCCGCTTGCCAGTGGCGTCGCGGCGCCAGCTTTGCGGCAGGCGTTATCAGGCGCAGTTCGCCTATCCGTTGCCAAGCCTGCTGCGCTTCGGCAAAGGCTCGGGCGTGGGCCGGGTCGGCGTCTAGCCAGCGGTGTAGCGCTTGGTGTTCTGCCGCACTGAGGGGCGCCCCTCCTAGGCGGGCAACCCAATCCGCAGCGCAAGCATCAATTTGCTGTTGTTGCGCTTTGGCATGAGGGTTGCTGTGCGACATGGGTAGGGGGGTGAAAACCGGTTGCGGCGTTACGGCGCACGTAACCGCTGCATCACATGCTCGGTGGCTTTGGCAAGATGTTTTTGCACCGTGCTCTCGGAGAGGTTAAGGCGACGAGCAGCCTCACGGTAGGTTAAGCCTTCCAGGCGGGTTAGCTCAAAGATGCGTTGCGTGCGTCGTGGTAGCTCTAATACCGCCGCACGCACCAACGCTAACTCGTCACGGCTGCCAACCACCTGTTCAGGCGACGGGCTGTGGTCAGCCACCATTGCCAACTCGTTGTCGGATAGGGGGCTGGTTTTCTCATGCCGGTGTCGGTCGAGGTGATCCGCCGCTAGGTTGTAGGCCGTCCGGTAGAGGTAGGCACGCTGGTGGTTGATCACGGCAGCGGGGTTGTTGTCGCTGTACTCCGCGATGCGCAGAAACGTTTCCTGAGTGAGGTCGGCGGCGGTTTCGGTGTTTCCCAGCTTTTGCGTCAAGTAGCTGTGCAACTCGCGCCAGTAGCTAAGAAACAGAACTTTAATCGGCATGCCCATCAAGGACATCGCGCCTGCGCATTAGAAATAGAAATCCACTGTCGCAATAGTGTAACGGCCGAACGGTAAGGGAATTGATTCTCCGGCGAGTATCAATTCAATTCAATCATAGACCTGCTGCCATTAACGCCTAGTTTTCTGGAGACGCTAAGCATAGCGTCTCAAAGCCAGACAAAAAGCATACCAAATTGGCTCAAAAGCGTAAATGATACTAATTATTGTTGTCAATAAATTTTGTAACCGCACTTTTAAACCACCAAAGCGATAATCATAAGTTTATAGGCACGCAGTTCACCGGGGTTTATGCCTTGCCGATCCAGATTGAGTGAGTTAATGTACCCGCACAAAATACCCTGCTAACAGTCTTAGGGACGAGGGGTCTAAAAGCATTGTATCTCGTCGATTATTCACTATTAGGGTTGACCACATGAAGCCATACCTTGCCAGTCTCATTAATGCAATCACCTTGATTGTTATCTCCGCTTGGGCCTACTTTGGTGTCAGTACACCGTCCATAACAGCTCTTATTCCCGCTCTATTTGGCGTTATCCTGTTAGCACTGCTGCCTGGTGTAAAGAACGACAATAAGATGATTGCGCATGTTGCGGTTGTGATTACTTTGGTGGTGTTTTTAGCCTTGATGATGCCCTTGCGTGGGGCTCTGGCTCGTGAAGATGCTATGGCGATGCTTCGCATCGGTCTGATGATGGCCTCCACCTTGCTCGCTTTGGTCTTTTTTATCAAAAGTTTTATTGATGTGAGAAAAGCGAGAAATTCAGGCTGACAACTTCACTGGCTCTTAACCCTTGACCCTAATCTGTTCGGGGTGGCTGTCCATCCGGGGCTGCACGGAGATTTCAACATCCTGATCGCATATCAAACAAAAAATCTGCTGTCCACCTGGCGTTAGACAGCAAGGGTTTTGATACGTGGTCTTTCATCGGCCTCTTTGCATTAATATAGTGATGCACATGCAAGTCATTTTACTTTTTGACTCCTTTACTTTTACTTGACCTCTTTACTTGCTAAGTGAAGAAAGCGATTTGACCCCTTTATTCTCTGTTAATATTAAGGTCTTTCCGCGCCGAACCTACCTGTATAATGGTTTTTATGCCGTCAATCATTATACGAATATAAAAAGTGTACCCTGCTTTTTTTCGACAAAAAACATACAATATAATATTCCTTAACAGGAACACTAAATTGTATGAGGATTTTGTCATGTCGTATAGAACAACCATTACTCTTGATGATGAAGCATTCAAGTTTCTCAATGCAGTGGCAGGCGATAACCGCAGTGCTTATATTAGCCAGTTGCTTAAACGGAAATACACTAAATCTTTGAAAGCTGCTTTATTCAAAGCCAATGAAGAGGAGGCGCAAGACCCGGATTATCAAGAGGAATTACAGACATGGGATAATACGCTGTTCGATGGATTGGACTCGTGAGCGATTTCCGCCAGCTTGATATTTACTGGATTGACCTTGAGCCGACCCAAGGCGCGGAGACCAAAAAGCTCCGGCCTTGCGTTGTTATTCAGGGAGACCTCGTCAACGCCAATTCCCGAACGCTTATCGTTGCCCCCCTTCTTCCAAACCATAAAACATGACCTTTTGCCGTTAATCTTATGCCGACCCAACAAAACGGACTGGATAAAGAGCGTCATATCAACTTGAAGCAGTTGCGCGCTATCGACATATCACGCGTTCGCAATAAGCAAGGCACACTTGAACTTCAATACTTGGAAGGCATCAAGGACGCCTTGTTCATTATATTCGATTTGCATAGCGAGCGAGTCGGTTAAGGTTATGGAATCGTAGTAAATAAAAATAGGCCAAAACATAGAATTTCTTGCCAGATTGAACTGGCGTTGGCGCTAAAACGCCATCCATACTGCTGCGTCAACTGCGCATCTTTTTTTCCATCCCTTTTGAGTTCCCTATGATCAAAAACATAGCCCTTATCGGTGGCCTATTGTACGCAATGGCCGTGCTTGCGGATAAACCCGCCGTGACCTTGCAACCGTCCCATGACAAGCATATGTCCAATCTGACTCAGTTGACTTTCGAGGGCGACAATGGCGAAGCCTATTTCAGTTTTGATAGCCGCCAATTGATCTATCAATCCAACCGGGATGGTTATCAATGCGATAAGATCTGGACCATGGATATCGACGGTTCCAGCAAAAAAATGGTTAGCCCGGACCGTGGTGCCCATACCTGTTCATTTTTCTACCCCGGTGCGCGGCATATCGTGTTCGCATCCACTAGCCACCTGTCTGGTCCTTGTCCACCCAAGCCAAACCTGCCCAGTGACATTCGTTATGCCTGGCCGCTTTATCCCTACGAAATTTACCGGGCCAACCCGGACGGCTCCGATCTCACGGCGCTGACCGATAATCCCAAGTACGACGCCGAACCCATTGTGTCATCGGATGGCAAATGGATCGTGTTTGGCTCGCAACGGGAGGGTGATTTTGATGTCTACCGTATGGATGCGGATGGCGGCAATGTTAAGCGCCTGACTGATACTGAGGGGTACGATGGTGGCCCGTGGTTTTCGCCGGATGGCTCCAAAATCGTGTGGCGTGCCTGGCATCCACAAACCGAGGCGGAAAAGTCACAATGGCGTGACAGTATGGAAAATAATTACATCGCGTCCATGCCCCTTGATCTTTGGGTGATGGATGCCGACGGCAGCAATAAAAAACGCCTGACTAACAATGGGGCCACCAATTGGGCACCTTCGTGGCATCCAGACGGTGAACGCATCGTGTTCTCCAGCAACATGGATGACTGGCGTGAGGACATCAAGCAATTCGGCCCTAATTTTGAGCTGTACTTGATCAATAGCGACGGCACCGGGCTTGAGCGCATCACCGACAACCAGGTCTTCGACAGTTTTCCGATGTTTTCGCCAGATGCTAAAAAGATCGTCTTTGGCTCCAACCGTAACCCCCAGAAACCACGGGCTACCGACATTTTCATCGCAGACTGGAAAGAGTGAATGAAAAGAACGTTACCGCTCGCAGTAAAACTGCTTAAGCTTAGCTTAAGCTAGTTTGTCAACCCCCCCCTTTTTTGGTGCGTTAGCCCTAGGCATATCAAGCGATGAAGTTGCCAAACACTAACAATCGCCGTATTCTACATTTTTGTAGACACTCAATTAAGGCTATGAGCGAAACGATTCAAATTTCGGCTTACATTTCCGCCGCAACTAAAGCGCGGCTGGAAAGCCTGGTCAAAGACCAAGGGTTAAAAAAAGCTCGCATTGTGGAAGATGCGCTACTTCATCATCTTCAGGCGTTAAGCGAACTGCCCAACAATGTGATCATTTCACCGCGGCTGGTACTGTCTGAAAGTTCCATGCAGGCGGTCGCAAAGGCGTTAGAGAGCCCGCCCTTGCCCACTGAGGCATTGCAAGATTTGTGGCGTGAGCAGCGTTGATTCGTTATCGATTAGGGCGTTGCGGCAAGACGATGACCGTCAAACGTTTCACTCCGGCAACATTGAGCTAGATGGTTTCTTGCGGCGCTATGCGAGCCAGAACCAGTTTCGCCATCATATCGGCACGACCTATGTTGTCGACATTGGGCAGCGCATAGCCGGTTTTGTGACGGTCAGCGCGGCTCATCTGGAAGCCGATAGGCTATCACCGGCGCTCAAAAAACGCCTTCGAAACTATCCGCTACCGGTGTTGCGGATCGCCCGGCTTGCCGTCGATGCCGATCACCAAGGCCAGGGCATCGGGATCATGTTACTTAAAGCGATGTTTGAATTGGCGCTAGAGATGCGCGACAAACTTGGTTGCGTAGGCGTAGTGGTCGATGCTAAGTCAGACGCGGTGACTTTTTATGAGCGCTTCGGCTTTATCGCGCTAGACGTTGTACAAGGCTGCTTAGGGGATAGACCCAAACCACAACCGATGTTTTTGAGTATCAAGACCGTGGCACAGGCTAGCGGCAGATAAGCCTTGCTTAATCAGACCGACCTTTTTTATCGCAGACTGGAAGGAGTGAATGAAAACACTGTTATTGATTATGCTGTGGCTGATGAGTTGCCCACTGCTGGCCCAGGAGGTTCACTCCCCGTTGTACCATGAACTCAAGGTTGCACTCCAGCCCCAGCGTCAAACAATAACCGTGACCGATCGCATCACGTTACCCAAACCAGTGGCAAACCTGACACTGCGTCTGCACCCTGGATTGCAGCCCCGTTTTCTATCCGATCAGGGCGCTGTGACTGTGGATAAGCTCCAAAGTGACGATGATCTGGAACGCTACCGCATCACCCTGCCAACAGACGCGACCCAGGTGAGGGTTGCATATACCGGCGTCATCCATCACCCCTTGAGTCCCAGCAGTGCCGAACAGCCCCGTGGTTTTCGCAATAGCCCCGGACTTATCGATGCGCAGGGTGTGTTTCTGGCCTACGGGAGTCTGTGGTACCCACATATCGCAGGCTATCCCTACCTGACCTATACTATGCAGGTGGAATTACCCGCTGGCTGGTCTTCGGTCAGCCAAGGCATCCGCCAACAACAGCAGAGCGACGGCAAACTGACCCGGGAGCGCTGGCGCATGGACAAGCCACAGCAAGAGATTTACCTGATTGCGGCGCAGTTCACCGAATATCAGCGTGAAGCGATGCAACAACAGAGGCCCGTTAAGGCCCAGGTATTTCTGCGGGAGCCGGATCAAAAACTCGCCGATAAATACTTGGATGCTACCGTCGCTTACTTGGCAATGTATGAGCAATTGCTCGGCCCCTATCCTTACAGCAAGTTCGCGTTGGTGGAAAACTTTTGGGAGACCGGCTTCGGTATGCCCTCGTTTACGCTGCTCGGTTCACGGGTCATACGCTTGCCGTTCATCATCAACTCCTCCTACCCCCATGAGATCCTCCACAACTGGTGGGGCAACGGTGTCTACGTGGATATGGCCAGCGGCAACTGGAGCGAGGGATTGACCGCTTACCTCGCCGATCACCTGATCAAGGAACAGCAAGGTCAAGGGGAAGATTACCGCCAGCAGAGTTTGCAAAAATACCGGGACTACGCAGCCAACAACCGGGATTTCCCCCTCACTGGGTTCAAAAACCGGCACAGTTCAGCCACCGAGGCGGTGGGTTACGGCAAGTCCTTGATGCTATTCCACATGCTGCGCAAACAACTGGGTGATGAAACCTTTATTAAGGCGTTGCAGACGCTCTATCAGGATTATCTATTTCGCCATACCTCTTTTAACGATGTTCAGCAGGTGTTTGAACAGGTTTCCGGTGTATCCCTCGAGGGATTTTTCGATCAATGGGTGCAGCGCACCGGTGCGCCGGAATTGGTACTGAAAGAATCTAGGGTTGAAAAGTCAGCACAGGGATTTCGCTTGCAACTGACTCTGGCGCAAGTTCAGCCCGGTGAGCCATACAGGCTGGCTATCCCAGTGGCGGTGACACTAAAAGATCAGCCAGCGGCCAAAAAATTTAGCGTCACCATGACAAGCAAAGGACAAACCTATGCCCTAGACTTGCCCGCAGCGCCCACCCGTGTGGACATCGATCCCCAGTTTGATCTGTTCCGCAAACTGGCCATTGCGGAAACGCCACCGGCTTTCACCCAGGTGTTTGGCGCCAGCGATCTGCTGGTGGTACTACCGGAGAACGCGAGCGCTGACATGAAAACCGCCTGGCAGAGATTCGCCCAGGCTATTTCCCAGATGGGGCCGGAGCGGGTTAGCATGGTCACCGATGAAGAGCTTGCCTCGTTACCCGGCGATAGGGCGGTGGTCGTGCTGGGCTGGGATAATCGCTTTGCTGCGCAACTACAAGGTGAATTGACACGCCATCCGGTCACTTTTGAAACCGGGGAGGTACAGGTGCTGCAAGAACCTATGAACAAGGATAACCATGCCTTTGCCTGGGTCACTCGCAGTGCTGGGGCCAATAACCAATCCTACCCCCGGACTCTGATTACGGCTGACCTGGCCAGTGCGCTGCCAGGTTTGGCGCGTAAGCTTCCCCATTACCACAAGTACAGTTATCTGGGATTCGCTGGCGAGGAGCCGGAAAACCGACTTAAAGGGCGTTGGCCAGTGACCGATTCGCCGCTGAGCAAAGTGTTTCAAGAGAATGCAGAACAGGGAGAATTGCTCGCCGCCACCCCGTTGATCGAGCCGGTCTCGGCGTTTGATGCGACGCCTATGATGAAAACAGTACGCTACCTGAGTGACCCAGAACGCCAAGGTAGAGGTCTAGGTTCGACGGGTCTTGAACAGGCCGGAGACTATATCGCGCAAGCATTCAAGCAAGCGGGTCTGAAACCGGGCGGTGATAACGGCAGTTATTACCAATTTTTTTCCGCTGAGGGAGAAGATGGTGTGCCCCGGAGGTTGAAAAACGTCATCGGCGTCATTCCAGGTCGCCATCCGCAGCTGTCTAGGCAAAACCTAGTGTTGGGCGCCCATTACGATCACCTGGGCCTAGGCTGGCCCGATGGGCGCGGGCAAAACCGGGGCAAGGTTCATCCTGGTGCGGATGACAACGCCAGCGGCATCGCCGTGATGCTGGAACTGGCGCGGGTCATGGGGCGTAAATTCCAACCTGACCGCAGTATTGTGTTCGCCGCCTTCAGTGGGGAAGAGGCCGGTCGGTTGGGTTCGAAACATTACGTCAAGTATGAAAAGGACTATCCGGTGTCTAAAGCCATTGCCATGGTAAACCTGGATTCAGTGGGCCGGCTGTTTGATAACAAGCTGATAGTGCTGGGCGGGGAAAGTGCCAGCGAATGGCCCCCTATCTTCCGTGGTATCGAATTCGTAACCGGCATCCCTTCCGTTTTGGTGAGGGAGCCGTTGGATGCCAGTGATCAGATCAGCTTTCACGAGGCCGGCGTACCGGCAGTGCAGCTTTTTTCCGGTGCCCATACCGATTACCACCGACCGGGTGATACGGCTGACAAAATCGACGCCGATGGTTTGGTCAAAGTCGCCGAGGTCAGCAAACAAGTGCTGGAATACTTGGCGGGTCGCGAGGCGTCCATGACCTATCAATTAGCAGGCCGGGAGACTGCCGCCAGAAGCCCTGGCAGCCGCAGGGTCAGCCTTGGCAGTATTCCAGATTTCACCTATCAAGGTGACGGCTATCGGCTTGAGGGTGTTGTCCCCGACTCACCGGCGGCCCAGGCAGGACTGGGTAAAATGGACATTATCGTGGCTATCGATGAGACGGTCATCAAAGGGGTTCGGGATATCTCCCAACTCTTGAAAACCCTTAAACCGGGACAGACTATCCGTATCCATTATCTGCGGGATGGTAAACAACACCAGACCCAAGCCCAATTAAAAAGTAAATGATTAAATCCATGAAACCTTTGCTCGGTGCGGTGACGCTGTTAATCCTAGCGGCCGGTTGCTCCATGTCGCCCTCCCAGGAATCCGAGCTGGTCCACCTGTATGATTACCGCTGGATTCTTCCCGCTGAGCCGGAAGGCGGGATCACCACTGTGCAGGCCGCCACAGAATTGAAGGACTATGATGTTATTTTTTTTGGTGAGCTGCACAATCACCCCGGGATTCACCTGGCACAGATGGAGTTGTTGGCACAGTTATATGGCCACAACCGTCCTATCAGCCTGAGCCTAGAGCAATTTGAACGGGATACCCAGCCCCTGCTTGATCAATACCTAGCCCGGGAAATCGGTGAAGAATATTTGATCCAGGAGGCCCGTGCCTGGGACCATTACCGTTCCTCCTACCGGCCGCTGGTGGAATTTGCCCGAGACCACCAACTGCTGGTGATTGCGGCGAATGCGCCAAATCAGATGGTGATTTGCGTGGGCCGTTTTGGTCTGGAGGTGTTGGATAAGTACCCGGTTGAGCAGCGTCGTCATGTGGCGCAACGTATCGATGTTGAAGACGGTGCGTACCGGCAGAAATTCCTTGATTTTATGCACAAGGATTCGGCCCATACACTACCCGCTGACAGCAATTCACAAAAAACCATGCAGACCATGATGCAGCGCAGCTTCGCAGCCCAGGCGGTGCGTGACGACACCATGGCCGAGTCCATAGCCCGTCACCTGAGACAAAATCCGGGGCGTCAGGTACTGCACCTAAACGGCAATTTTCACTCTTCAGATTTTCTCGGCACGGTGGAGCGCCTGCAGCAACGTATACCGGAGTTGAATATTGCGGTCATTCATCCCATGACCGAAACCGATAATGAAACCATCCAGATCTCTCAGCCACCGGGCACTCTGCTGATACAGGTGAAAGGGATTCCCGAGAGCTTTGTCAAACCCCAGCATCGCGATCAATGGCTTCGCAACATGATGACAAAGCGTATGGAAAGCCGCGAAAATTGTCCCCAGTGAAAATAATTTTAAGCTCGACTTTCCCCACTACGCCGCATTGCGCAAGACCTTCATATGGCACCTTAACCAACAGCATGTTGCTCAGTCGTAACCCCTTATGGCTAGGCCAACGCATCACTGCCCGCAGCGGCGATCAGTTGCCGTAGCCAGCGGTGGGCGGGGTCGTCGCTCAGCCGCGGATGCCATGCCATGATGTAATCAAACGGCGCCAGTTCCAGTGGCGCATCGACCACCTGCGACTGGCCGGTTGTCGCATACAGATTGGCGATCCGTCGCGGCACGGTCGCGATCAGATTGGTGCCGGGGACAACGTTTACGGCCGCAGCAAAATACGGCACCCGCAATCCTACCACGCGGCGTAAGCCGCTGTTAGCAAGCTTATTCTCAATCAGCGTCTGCTGTCCGCCGAGTACATCGACAATCACATGTGGGTAATGCAGGTAGTCATTGAGGGTGAGCGCACGACCTGCGGCCGTATGGTCGGCCGATACCACACACACAAAATCTTCTTGAAAAATGACTTCATGGACCAGCGGTTCGGGCGCGGCGTTGACCCACAGCACCATATCCAACCGGCCTTGTATGCAGTCGATAAAAGCGCCGTCATGCCAAGCGGTGATTGCTAGCGATACTTTGGGGGCCTCGTTAAACAACCTTTCGCTAAGCCGCGGTCCGAGCACGACGGTAGCGTAGTCGGTACACGCAATGGTGAAGCAGTCATTGGCAGTACTTGGGTCGAAATCATCATCACGCAGCATGGTATCCAAGCGCGGTAGTATTTCCTGAAGCTCGGTGAATAGCCGCCGTGCTTTGACGGTGGGCTCGTACCCATCCTTGGTCCGGATCAGGAGTTCGTCGTAAAAAGTTTCCCGCAGACGCTGCAGTACGCGGCTCATGGCCGGCTGGCTTAGATTGAAACGCTCCGCCGCTCGCGACACCGAGCGTTCTTCTATGAGAATGGCTAGGCCCAGCAAAAGGTTGAGATCAGTATTACGTATATGTTTTAGACGCATAATTAAAATAACTATTATGCAATATACAAATTAAATTGCAAAGCATATCTTCTTCCGTGTAGGCGGCGCTCGCCGCAATCAATCACTAACGAGGAGAACAGCACATGACTATGACGACACCACGCCAAACCGCAATCGTTACCGGGGCCTCACGTGGCATCGGTGCCGCGATAGCCCGCCGTCTTGCAGCAGACGGGTTTGCCGTCGTTGTTGACTATGCCGGCAGCGAGGACCAAGCAAATGCAGTTGTTAAAGACATCGAGGACGCCGGCGGACAGGCGATCGCTGTGCAAGGCGACGTGGCGGTCGCCGCTTCCGCAGCGCGCCTTTTTGATGAGGCGGAGCGCCTGGGACCGGTCCGTGTTCTCGTCAACAATGCCGGACGCGCCATCAGAAAACCGCTTGCCGAATTCACCGAGGTGGAGTTCGACACCATCGTTTCCACTAATCTGAAGGGTGTTTTTCTGACCCTTTCCGAAGCGGCCAAGCGGCTCCAGGATGGTGGTAGCATCATCAATATCTCGGCGAGTTTTCAGGGCGCTCCCATTCCTGGATATGGGCCTTACGCGGCTTCGAAAATGGCGATCGAGAAGCTCACCGAAGTTGCCGCCAAGGAACTTGGCGAACGGGGCATCCGCGTCAATGCATTGCGCCCCGGTCCCACCAATACCGACCTTTTCAACCAGGGAAAGAGCGAGGAGATTAAGCAGCAATTTGCCCAACAGCATGCGCTGGGTCGCATCGGCGAACCCGAAGACGTCGCCCAAGTGGTTTCATTCCTCGTAAGCGACGAAGCGGGCTGGGTAAGTGGACAGAGCGTCGGTGCTAACGGCGGTTATTGGTGAGATGATGCATTGCCGATGGATGCTCTCGCGAGTGCGATTTGACGATCGGCATAGCTACCTTGTATTTCGGAACGAATAATGGAAGGCATTACGATGAAGTCAAACGTCATTCTCGTCACAGGCGCTTCGTCAGGATTCGGACGAATGATCGCCGAAACACTCGCCGAGGCGGGTCATAGGGTTTACGCGTCCATGCGTGGATTATCCCGTAAGAACTCAGCCATTGCCGAAAATATGCGCACAAAAGCCGCGCACATGGAGTGGTCGTTGCTACCCATTGAACTCGACGTACTATCGGAAGCCAGTGCGCGGGTGGCAGTCGATAAGATCATTGCGCAGCACGGGCGGATCGATGTGCTTATTAATAACGCCGGTGTTCTTGTGGTGGGTGTGACGGAAGCGTTTACGCCGGAGCAACTGCTGCGTACTTTCAATACAAACTGTGTAAGTTGGCTGCGCACCGCCCGTGCTGTGCTGCCACACATGCGCTCGCAGCAAGATGGTTTGATGCTCTATATCGGTAGCGTCACCAGCCGTATCTTGTCGCCGTTCCAGGGACCTTATATCGCCAGCAAGGGGGCTGGCGACGCGCTCGCGGAGACGATGCATTATGAAAACAGTCGCTACGGCATTGATACTGTAATCGTACAGCCAGGTGCTTATACGTCTGGAACCAATCATTTCGCAGGTGCGCAGCATGCTGATGATAAAACCGTTACTGATGCCTATGACCGCATCGCCGATTTGCCGTCAAAGCTGGCGGCACGCCTCAACGATCTAAACAGACCGGGTGTACGCACTGATATAGCCGAGGTCGCCGAGCGCATTCGCCATCTGATCGAGCAGCCCAAGGGCGAGCGTCCATTCCGCGTGGTGGTTGATCCGCAGGATCATGGCGCGGTGCAAGTAAACGCCGTGGCCGCAGAGTGGCAAAGAGATTTCATGCAGCGTTTTGGCATTGAGGATCTGCTCCATGTGACGACTGGTGATCTGGCACAACGGACTACAAAGAACCAAGAGACCAAACCGCATGCGGGCACCGCAACACGGGGGACTTTCTGATGTCTGGGACCTCATTGAAAGCACCGGGCAGCGACTTGCCCGCACTCCGCGACCACAAACTGCTCATCGTCATCAGCGTGACGCTGATGGAGGTCATGGGAACGATGAGTCTTGGCCCTGCGCTGCCAGGCATCAGTCGCAACTTCGCGCTGTCACCCCAGGACATCGGTCTGGTGACGACCGCCTTTGTACTACCCATTATGATTGGGGCGCCGATATTTGGCCTGCTCGCCGATCGTTTCGGTCGCAAGCCGGTGTTGATTCCATCACTGTTTCTGTTTGCGTTGGCGGGTGTCGCTTGCGCTTTTGCCACTAGCTTTGAGGTGTTACTTGCGCTGCGCTTTGTGCAAGGCATCGGCGCCGCCAGCTTGGAGGCCCTTGCACTCGCTCTTCTCGCAGATCTTTACAGCGGGCGCCGTTTGACCGTGGCAATGGGTTTAAATGCGAGTATGATCGCCACTGGGTTGGCTGTTTATCCTATGCTAGGCGGCGGACTGGCGTCGTTCGGTTGGCGGTTCGTTTTCACCCTGCCGGTGGTGGCCTTTTTTGTCGGTATCTGGATGTGGCATTCGCTCGATGAGCCTTTGGCAAAGAGCACGGCACCGTTCGCAATCAAACGTTATCTCGGTGATATCTGGCAAAGTTTAATGCGGTCTGCGGTGCTTGGCGTCCTACTGCTTATCGCCGCCGTCTTCATCCTTTTGTTCGGGGCGTATCTTACTTACCTGCCGATGCTTGCGTCAGAGTTGGGTGCTGTTGAAGTGCAGATCGGTACGCTCATCACCGGCATGGCGATTGCCTTCGCCATTACCTCTTCGCAGCTCGGTTTGTTGGAACGGCTCCTGTCTCGTAATGCATTAATCAAGTGTGCCTTCCTTCTCTATGGTGTCGCCCTCACCTTGGCGCCGTCGATGCCAAGTGTCTGGTGGCTGCTGCTGCCCAGCATTCTGTTCGGCGCGGCCCATGGCCTCATCTTTCCTGCAACGCAAACCATGCTCGCGGAGCTGGCACCCAATGCGCAACGCGCCGGCTTCATGGCCGTGGTCGCGGTCGCCGTGCCGTTCGGGCAGACGGTCGGTCCTATCATGGGTGGTCTTGCCTTTGGTTCCTGGGGCTTGAGTGGTGTCTTTTATGCTGGCGGCGTTGGTGCGTTGTTTCTCCTTGCATTGGTGTTTGTGATTCTTCGCCCTGTCAATCAGGTGCTGAATGTAGACTAATACTGAACTAATTATAAGAAAATCACCTTTAGGTCACTTATCCTTTGAAAGTCTTTGTCCACTGTCAACAGAGACAGATTAAATGCATGACACACGGCATATTGATATGCGTCATCAAAGTCTAAATTAGAGGAGTTTTTTGCTTTTATTACGTGGTTATAATGCTCTTTTGGAAGGCTAAGGAGGGTGATTTTTGGGAGCATATCTTCAATGAACTGTTGAAAAGAATGACTCTGCTTTTGCCTAAATAAAATGACGCCTATTTAGTGTAGCGTAAAGTCTGAGAGAGCAATCTCGGCGGAATGCGTTTGTAAAAATTCTTTGCAGTCGACATTTCTATCCTGGGCCAACAAGATTTCAAGAAAAATGTTGGTGTCGACAAGATACATTAGCGCCATTCTGTTGCCTTGTGCTGCAATTCGACCGACGAAAATTGACCTTTCAACTTTGATAAACTGCCTTCCCAAGCAAACGTGAACGTTTCGCTGGGTCTAGTGGATTGCCGTAGACCATGCTTACTCAGTAAGAAGTCAATATAATCAGCCACCTCATCGATCAAATAAGGCGGTAGTTTTTTGATTTTTTCATCTATATCTTGCGCTTTCATCACTATACCCATGTCTTTTTTACTTCGGCCTCATCGAAGAGGGTTCGAAACTCGCCCGGCAGTCTTGAACTGCCCATTTCCCACCATAACACGAGATGCGTATCAAGCAGCAGCCTTACGTAGGGTTTTCCTTGTCGAGGCACTCAAACACGTTATCCAACGGTTCGTCGAAGTCGTCGGCAATCCATATTTCACTTTCCATGGCCCCAGGCGGAGTAATTTTGCATTTGGGGGGTCTATAAGGTACTAGCCTTGCGATGGGCACACCCGCTTTGGCGATAACAACATCCTCTCCCGAACGAACCTGCTCTAATAACTTCGAAAGTTGTGTTTTTGCATCGTGAACATTAACTAACTGCATAGCTTATCCTTACAATGAAATAAAAATTTCAACTTAGCTAAGCTATAGTTTAGTTTTTTTTGATGCTATCGACAAACTGACACTAATAAAAATCGATTAACACGAACTCTTGGCTATGTCGATACAGGTTCAACGAAAGTAGTTAAGGTTAACTTCGGCTGTACGTGCTGACGCAACATGCAGCATCTTCTCCTATATCACGCTCCCATGCCGCCATCGATGGTGTGCATGGCACCGGTGACAATAGCGGCTTCTGGTCCTACTAGATAGGCCACCATACCGGCAACCTCTTCCGGCTGAGCATGGCGCTTGATGGCCATAAATGAATGCATGAGGTCTTTCATAGGGCCATCTGCGGGATTCATATCGGTGTTAACGGGTCCGGGTTGAACGCTGTTGACGGTGATATTGCGATCCCCAAAATCCCGCGCTAGACCGCGTACCATACCTTGAACAGCGGATTTGGTGAGGGCATAGGCGGCCCCTCCTGGGAATGGCATGCGGTCGCCATTGACGGAACCGATGATCACGATGCGGCCACTGTCATTCATGTACCGAGCAGCTTCCACCGAGGCGTGATAAGGACTGCGGACGTTGATGTCGATCATACGGTCTACAGCATCGGGATCAATCTCTAAGGCGTGTCCTAACAGAGCAACACCCGCATTAACAATAAGCATGTCAAGCGGCCCTTGATTGGCAATGAACTGAGTGACTGCTTTGCGGTCGGCACTGTCCACCTGCACAGCTACCGCCCCTGTGTTACTGGCCAATGTTTCTGCCGCTTCTTGGGAACCGCTATAAGTAAACGTGATGGCCGCACCCTCAGCGGCTAGTCGTGTCACAATAGCTGCGCCAATGCCACGGCTGCCACCAAGTATAAGGGCTTTTTTACCTTTAAGTGTCGTCATGGGTGTGTTCCTCTTGGCTGGATGAATAAGACTGAGTCATGACTTACGCAAAAACAGGACTTGGGTAGCTCGTGCAAGAAGTGTTGGCGGCCTGGATGGCCGTCGTCAAGCCCACAGGGACGTGTTTACGGCGTCTTCTGGAACGAGCTGCGTAAGTCCTGTGAGTAATATCATAAGTTCGATATGACTGGATTTGAATCGGATAAAACTGAAGTTATTATTCAACTATGCCGAATAAAACCACCATCGATCAATGGCGTGCCCTCATCGCTTTTGCTGATGCGGGCACCTATGCCGGTGCTGCTCAGCATTTGCATCGCTCACCATCGGCGGTATTTGATGCTTTAAAACAATTGTCTGAACGTCTTGATGTGATGTTGATTCGCAGCGAGGGACGACAAAGTCAATTAACCGAAGAAGGTTTGGCTTTACTGCGCCGGGCACGGCGCATTAACCGTGAACTGGATCAACTGGAACAGCTCGCCGGAGATTTTAAAGTAGGCTGGGAAGCGGAAATTGGTTTGGCGATGGAACTCATCTTTCCTTCGGACTGGTTGCGAGACGTATTGCGCCAGTTTGAACCTGAGGCACGTTCAACCCATTTGCAATTGCATGAAACTGCTTTGAGCGCCACTGTACAGCTGTTAACGGAACGCCAGGTGGATTTGGCCGTGTTACCGGATGTGCCCACGGGTTTTATCGGACGTGCATTAACAACCATTCCGTTAGTGGCAGTGGCAAACCCCCAGCACCCGCTTCACCAGAGCGAAGCTCCCATTCGTCTGGATGACCTGGCTACCGAACGCCAGATGGTCATTCGCGATCCAGGCTCGTCACCCATTGATGCCGGTTGGCTGGTGGGCGAAAAGCGTTGGACGGTCAGTGATATGCGGCGTCGCATCGAGTGTGTCGTCGACGGCCTTGGCTTTGCGTGGCTGCCTGAGCCTATGATTGCAGATCTATTGGCTAGCGGTAAACTCAAACGACTGCAGCTTCGCGAAGGCGCTTACCGGATGGTTCCCCTTTATCTTGTGTTTGCTGACCGGGACAAAGCAGGGCCGGGCGTACTCAAGTTAGCCGATATCATCACTGACATCTGTGCGGCCAAGGGTGCAAAGGTCTGTAGTGCTTGACCTAGTGTCTATTTGCAAAACCTAGCAGTTGAAATCCAGTGCAAGAATTGTAATAGTTTTAGTCTTATTATTCTTTGGCGTCGCTACGCTTATTCTGCTTCAGCGACGGGTGAATTAGGAAACCACGGCTCTAGTAGCTGTTGTTCCGAATAGGGACAGGCGACAGGAAAGGTTTTTATTGGCAATCCGGTCTCCGCCGCCGCATCCCGATGCGCCTTGCTGTAGAGACTCTCAAGCACATGGCTGATACGTGGGCGTAGGCTGGGTGACTGCTCAAGTAATAGTTCAAGTTCGGCTCGCTGAGTATTCAGTGTTATCCGCCAGGATGAGCTGCGGCGCTGAGTTTGATACTGCCACATTAATAGGTGCAGGAGAACAACACGAAGGCGGCTTGCCAACTCGCGCTGCAAACTCTTGCCCATATCATCGATTTCCTCAATTAAATGGTCAATATCTAGCTCCTGGAAACGGCCCTCGCGCAAAAACTCCAGCTGCCGCGATAACCAAGCCGCAAAATCAGTCTCGTAGGCTGCATGAGATAGTTTTGGTTTTGTTTGAATGATCTCAGTCACTTAGCACCCATTTAATGAGCATGAATATATTAAACCAATTGCTTTGTAGACTTACGTACATTCTTAATCTTACCTCAGCCAACGGTTATTTTGTACTGGTCACGTCGCCTCGCTGGCCTGCGCTTCCCGGTCGATACGTAATTCCTGCAAAGCCTGGCGGATGATCAAATAGGCCGAACGCAGAAACAAGCTTGCCATTACCCCAGCCACCAATAGATCAGGCCAGGCACTGGCGGTAAACCAGACAGCGCCGGCAGCTCCGATCACGGCTAGATTACCAATGGCGTCATTACGGCTGCACAACCAAACCGAACGCACATTGGCGTCACCGTCGCGGAAACGATAAAGGATCAATACACTGGCCATATTAGCCGCCAAAGCTAACACGCCAATACCACTCATTATGACGGCGACCGGCGTCTCTAGGATGAGTACTTGATAAACCGTTGAACCCAGAACCCATAGTCCCATTGCCGCCAAACTCAAACCCTTGAACAACGCAGCCCGTGCTCGCCAGGTTAAGCTATGACCAATAACAAATAGGCTTAACCCATAGGTAAGGGTATCGCCAAAAAAATCCAGGGCATCAGCTAACAAGGCTTGTGAGTTAGCGGCAATACCGGCTGTCATCTCTACTTGAAACATCACGCCGTTGATAACAATAACGGCCCATAGCGCCCGGCGATAGCGCTGGGATGCACCATCGAATTTGGCATCATGGGAACAACAGCCACTCATAAAAATCTCCTAATCAAAGATGACGTAATGGGACTTTTTGCAAGCATTGTTGTGTATTAAAAACCCTCTAGTTACTATAGGGTCAAGGCTTTTATTTGAGGGTAGTGATTATGCGTATCGGAGAAATTGCTAAACTAACGGGCTGCAACGTGCAAACCCTGCGCTACTATGAGGCTGAGGGTTTGCTAGCAGCGCCTGCACGCACGTCATCGGGTTATAGAGACTATTCCAACGCCCACGCTGAGCGGCTCAACTTTATTCGCCACTGCCGTTCTCTAGATATGTCGTTAACCGAAATCAAACAGCTGCTTAACTTTTGCGACGCCACAGAAACAGCCTGTGCTGACGTTAATCATTTGATAGATCAGCACATCGGCCAAGTTGAACAACGCATCACCGCGCTACAGCAGCTAAAGGAGCAGTTGGTGGCTCTGCGCCGAACGTGCAATAGCAATGTCGAGGGTAATAAATGCGGCATACTAAAAACGTTGACGGCTGCCGCTGACGGCAAGCACTGCCCTTGTCATAACTTCGCTCAAGGGGCTCTTAGGTCTGATAAGCTGTTTTAAAATCTGCTCATGTCCGCCGACTCGGCGTTGCAGCACCTTCTCCGCTGCTCATTTACCTTATGTAAACTGCGCTGCTCGAAGGCACTGCGCCTTGATTCAGCGAACCTATGCGGGTTTTTAAAACAGCTTCTGATAATGAATAACCCGAGGCTGTCACGAAAATAGATTAGTTTTTAAGTGCCACCTTAATCCCTTGACTATCTCATCTTCCCCAAGTTCAGTGTCTCCAAAAATAATGGAGGCTGATATATATTTGCAAATTATAATAGTTCGTATTAATGTTTTCTTGTAAATGCCATTATCCGGCGTATCTTGTAAAAAGATGATAGCTAGCAGTCTCGTTTACTCCATGTTTAATATGCCTTTTTTTCTTGTGTACAATGCCCGCTCTAGGGCGATAGCTGCCTTGAGTCTCCTGGCGCTTGTAGTTGTAGAAATCCCACTTGTACATGCTGAGAAACCCCTCCCGTCTCTAGAAGCCTTGGGCCAGGCGCTCTATTTCGATATCAACTTCTCGCAAAGTCGGCAAATGGCCTGCGCCACTTGCCATGCTCCCGAAGCGGGTTTTGTAGACCCTCGGGATAACCCGGTGAATCGCGCTGTGTCCACCGGCGATGACGGTCATTCTCTGGGTAATCGCAATGCCCCCACCACCAGCTATGCCCGGTTTATCCCTACCTTCCAACGCCACGCCGATGGGGAGTATCGGGGAGGGCTGTTTTGGGATGGACGCGCCGATACCCTTAAGGAGCAAGCCACGGGTCCGTTACTCAATGCCAAGGAAATGGCCATGCTCGATACCAATATGGTGCTCCAGCGTTTGCGGGAAAATCCCGTCTATGTGGCAAGCCTCAACGCTTTTTTTGGACCCAAAGTGCTCAATGATAAAGAAAGTGCGTTTGATGCGGTCGCCGAGAGTATTGCCGCGTTTGAAAAATCGCCGCAATTCGCCACATTTGATTCCAAATACGACCGCTATCTCCGAGGAGAATACAAGATGACTCCCCAAGAGGAATTGGGTCAGGTGTTGTTTTTCTCCCAACAGTTCACCAATTGCAACCAATGCCATCAACTCAGTCGGATGCCCGGGCAAAGTAAAGAATTGTTTAGTAATTTTGAGTATCATAATATCGGCGTACCCCGTAATCCGCTTTTACCTGACCAAGGGGTGGACGAAGGTCTGGCGCAAAACCCGGCGGTGACCGAAAAAAATCAGCGTGGTAAGTTTCGCGTGCCCACGTTGCGTAATGTGGCGGTGACAGGACCCTATATGCACAATGGGGTGTTCCAAGATCTGCGTACGGTAGTCTTGTTCTATAACAAGTACAACAGCCGTAGCTCAAAAAGCCAGATCAACCCAGAAACGGGGAAGCCCTGGGACAAGCCGGAAGTGCCGGAAAACCTATCCATGGACAAATTAACCCAGGGACGCTCATTAAAAAGTCGCCGTATCGATGCCCTGGTTGCTTTTCTAAAAACCCTAACGGATAAACGCTACGAACCATTACTCGATGATAAAGCAGATTTATCGAAGCGTTAGGGTATAGCGAATGTCAATCTGCTATGGCTCATCCTTCTTTGTAAGCATCGTTTAGCTAAGTTTATTATCAAAGTTGCAAATAAAAATAATTACTATTGTTATTTGCAACTTTGATAATTTATTGGTCTACTATGCAACGATCTGCTTTTTAACTCCACTTGATGAGTCACATGAATAAAAATTACTGTCCTATCCTGGTGAGCTTATGTTTCATTCCATTTGTTCATGCACAGCAGCAGGATGCACCAACGAATACGGACGCCGACATGGGTACTGTAGCCGAACCGGCGCAACCCACCCCTGACCCAGCCGCAACCCAAGAAAGCTTAAACGGCTCAGCCGTTGAGCTTGACCCTATCCAGGTTACTGGCGAGACATTTTTTGGGCCTACGGGTTTTGGAACCATTGACGGCTACCGCGCCGGCAATGCTTCCACAGCGACCCGTTCCAACACCCCAACTATCGATACACCGGCGGCTATCTCCATCATCACCCAGGATGCTCTGGAAGACGCCAATATCAATGTGTTGGATGAAATTGCCGATTTTACCCCCGGCATCACCCGCAGTAATTCCTTTGGAGTAACCCGCAACCGGCTCAGGGCGCGGGGCTTTGAAACCGATATACTCATCAACGGTTTTAGTCGCGGCACCATTGGGATTACCGATACCTATCGGCTTGAGCGTGTTGAAGTGGTACGCGGTCCGGCCAGTGCCTTGTATGGCAGTGGCAACGGGGGGGCGCAGGTGAATGCTGTGACCAAACGCCCGCTGTATGAATCCCTCTATGGGGCTGCCCTCGAAGTGGCCAATGAGGACGCCCGTTACCAAGGTACCTTCGATATCTCGCAACCGTTGACGGAAAATGGATCCATTGCCCTGCGGATCAACGGACTGGCAGAGGACAACGACTCCTTTCGACGCTTTATTGACCAGACTACCTTAGCGATTGCGCCTAGCTTGCGCATCGATGCCGGTGAAAACACATCGCTATTGCTGGAAGGCGAATATGTCAGCCGCGAGCAGCCCTTCGATCGTGGGGTGCCGGTCATCGATAACGAGCTTGCCGCCTCCATCGACAGTAATTTCAGCGAACCGGATGCTGGTGATAACGATAACGAGACCGTATCGATTCAAACCACCCTAGAGCAGTATATCAACGATGATTGGTCGGTGACGGGGCGGTTCAGCTTTGACCGGCAAACGCTGGAAGGAGCAGCTCTGGATAATCGTGCTTTGGTGCCCTTTTCATTTGAGGTAGGCACACCCCTGGCAATTCTAGGCGGTGCGCCAGCGCCATTTTCAGTAATCGAAAATGATACGATTTATCGCAATCGCACCACTCGTGACCAGGATCGGCAAAGCTATTTTGCTGATCTCATCGTCAATGGTTTGCTGCGCACGGGCGCCATTGAGCACCGCTTGACGTTCGGCGGCCAATACCGTGACCAAATCCAAGAAAACCGAGATTTCCGTAGTTTCACCAACCTTAACAGCCCGGACTACTACTTAGCGCCCTGCATTATCAGTATTTCCAACCCCCAATACGGTAGCTGTCAAGCGGTGGCTGATCGACCCTCGTTTACCGATCGGGAAGGAGAATTTAGTAGCGCCTTTGTGCAGAACCAAATGGATATTAGCGACCAGTGGCAGTTACTCGCTAGCCTCAGTTATACCGAGTACGACGTTAGCAGTGAAAATGTGTTGACCAATGATAAAACTATTTTTGACGGCGACAAGCTCAGCCCCCGTTTTGGTCTTGTCTATAAGCCTTTGGAGAATCTATCCCTCTATGCCTCCTATGGAACCGGGTTTAGCAGTGAAAGCGTACGCATCGATCCGGTCACCGACGAAGTGCTGCCGCCCCTAGAGTACGAAAATTTAGAAGTGGGTTTTAAGACCGAACTGTTTGCAGAGCGCTTAGGCTTGAGTCTCTCGTTGTTCCAGCTTGAAGAAGAAAACGAACGCTACGCCGACCCAGACACCGTAGATTTTGCTGATCCAGATGCCCTACGTTTTCGCGATGATGGACTCAGCCGCAGCCGCGGACTAGAGGTGGAATTGGTGGGGCAGGTAACGCCCCAATGGGATATCCGTTTAGCCTATGCCTATATCGATGCCGAGATTCGCCGCGGTTTTGAAACCAGTGGCGTTGAGCTTGCCGAGACGCCAGAACATAATATTAGCTTACTCACCCAATATGCTTTCGATAGCGGAGCCTTAAAGGACGTATCGTTAGGCGCTAGCTGGGTTTATGAAAGCCGCCGCCGAATTGACAACATCACCGAGCCCCGTGTTATCGTCAATCCGGTTGATCTCACCCCCGTCATCACCGACGATGTCAGCGATTTGCCTTCCGAATACCTACCTAGCTATCACCGGGTTGATGTGTTTGCTGCCTATCAGCCCACGGAATACATGGAAGCTTTTTTCCGTATCGAGAATCTATTTGATGAGACGTATGCGACTAACCAAAGCCTTATCTTCGATGCGCATCCAGGGGTGCCGCGCACCTTTCTCGCCGGAGTGAGATTCACTTTCTGAAGGGGGTTCGGAATGTGAAAAAAAAGCCCCAAACCCTTAGACGTAGCTTGTTTAAGCTGCATTCATGGTTGGGGTTTCAGCTGTTTTTATTGTTGAGCCTGGTGCTGATCAGTGGCACTTTGGCGACCTTGAGCCATGAGATTGACTGGTTAATCGACGCGGATCGACGGGTAAGCCTAGGAGTAGATGCTAAGCCAGTCTCTTGGCAAGACATTTATGCGGCTGCCAAAGCTCAGCGTCCCAATGATGCCGTCATCACCATGACCCGTGGACCCGGCCCCTGGTTTGCCACCGAAGTGCGCACCCAGACGCCGGGCGGACGCCCCCATCGGGTGTTTGTCAATCCTTATACCGGGGAGGTCACGGGCCAAGGCCACTGGCTCAACGTCCAGCGCCTACTGCGTGATCTGCACCGCTATCTTTTTATCATCCCCGGCGGCGTCGGTTTGATCATTGTCAGTGTGTGTGCCTTGGTATTGGTGGGACAATTGCTGACCGGTTTGTGGATAACCCGGCGTTGGCTGACTGCTGCATCGCGGGTGCGCCTCCATCGCGGTGTCCGCGTCGCCGTCGGCGACAGCCACCGAGCGGCGGGTATATGGTCCATAGGGTTTATAGTGCTGATCAGCATTACGGGTCTGTGGTATTTCACCGAGTATGTCATGATCAAGAGCGGGCACAACCCGGAGGCCCCTCGCGAGGAGACCCTGCCTGAGAGCCTGTTGCAGGTCCAAGGCGCAACCCTGCCGGATTTTGCCATTGATCGCTATGTGGCTGCAGTCAAGACGGCTTTTCCTGAGTTAAGGGTCACCGAGATTCAACTGCCCACCCGCATCAACCAGCCAGTTACCTTGCTTGGCCGCAGTGACGATTGGCTGGTGCGGGATCGTGCCAATCGGGTGTTTATCAACCCCATCGACGCCAGTGTCATTCGGGTACAGAAAGCAGATCAGTTAACACCGTTGCAATACATCACCGAGCTTGCCGATCCCTGGCATTTTGGCTATGTGGGTGGTTTAGCCACCAAACTCATCTGGTTTATATGCGGTTGTCTGTTATCAGGCTTGGCGGTTACCGGTGCGTGGCTGGCCTGGCGCCGACTGCGCACTCTGACTACCCGTTGGCACTGGGCGAACTACGGAGCGATGGTTTTAGTGATAGTCTTCATGGGGTTGTACATCCGTCATTTTAGCGGCAGCGGCTTACCTGCCCAGGAACAAGCACTGCTCACCCAGGCGGTGGGATCTTTGCAAATCACGCCGATAGCGGGTATCAAGGGGCAGGGTAGCTATACAGGTGCGCTGCGGTTTAGCGTTAGGTGTGAACAGTGTCGGCCAAATATCAAAAAAGCCTGGCTTTACCTACTAATCGAGTCAGGCGTTAATGTAGGCTACCCTCGACAGGGGGATAAAATAAAACAGGAGGGTGTCGCCGTCGAGCAGTCTTTAAAGCTGACGCCAACAGGACCAACGGTTAGAGTCGCTGCAGAAACCATCGCCAAAGCAGCCGCCATCAGCGTGTCGTTGGAAACCTGGAATGGACAGATACTGTCATCGGTTTGGCGGCTATAGGGAAATTAGCGAGTTCTCGTGGATTTTTGATATAGATCAAAGAGCCTCGCAAGATGTCTTTACCTCTCTTTGCAAATAAGTATCATTTGTTTTGTGATTATCGATAAATATCTGTGCGATCAACTTTCGCTTTTAGCAATTAATACCCGGTGTATGACGACCTATGAAAGGACGTCTCGGGAATTGTCATCCCTCTCATCCTGGCCAGGTATCTCAATTGTCTATTGATGGCTATGGCAAATAAATCTTGTCACGTACAGAAAACCCATCTTTACTCATGAAAAAATCAATAATCTCCACCGAGAAATTTCCATGCACCATATCCCAGTTAAAATTTCAGACGCCGGCGAAGAGGGACCCGATGCCGCTTTGTTGCAGTCCGTATTGTGCTATCTGATGACGCGTTATACGCTGCGACCCAGTTCCACTTTGGCTAACTCCATTGTCGAACATCTACGCCTGTACCTGGCTCACCCCGAGGTGACATCCCTGCCAGGTCGCTGCTCCACTTACCGCAGTTTGTTAGAACAGTGGGAGGCGATCGCCATACGTCAGATGCCTGAAGCTTCATCCTTGCCAGCACAGAGTAAAGCGTTGCATTGAATGACCAACCCTTGGAAGCCTGAGGTGGTCAGGCGTTTTATTTTAAGTGGCGGCTAAGCGGCAGCTAAACGTCCATGAATGGATAAATAAGCTGGCTATTTCTTTTTGCCAAGTTTACCCGCCAGTGGACAAGAACCGCATGTTTTGCCTTTCTTTTTAAATTTCTTACAGCACTTTTTCTTTTTGCTCATTGCTTATCTTCTTTGCTGCCAGGGATGGAATTTGTGAAATCTAAATAAACAGGGGTGACGTAAAATGATGACTGGGGATTTTCACTCTAACCCCGAACTACGCAGCCAGTTCTCGGTCCTTAACCCGGTGACACGCTCAAATTCACGCAGGTTATTGCTTACCAGAATCAGGCCCTCGCTGCGGGCATGGGCTGCAATATGCAGGTCATTCACTCCGATGGGCGTACCTTTGCGTTCCAGGTCGGCACGAATATCTCCATAGTGACCGGCGGCTTTGGGACTGTAATCCAGCATATCAAGCCGCGAGGTGAAATCTTCAACCTGACGCAGGTTGTGCTCTCGGCGTTCACTTTTTTCCACGCCATGTATCAGTTCGGCATCAGTGATGGCGCTAATGCACATGTGCCCAGCGTGCCGATTAAACACCTCCAAGAGCTCTGGAGGGCGACGCTTGATGACATAAATCACGATGTTGGTGTCAAGCATATATTTGAGCACTAAAAGGGTTCTCGCTCTGCCTGCTCCTGTGAAGCCCGCTCGGGCAAAAAGTCATCAGTGGTGCCTTCCTCAGACAGAAAAAAGCTATCCCAGCTATTTTCCACCGGGGAAAGAATCCGCTCTTTGCCAACCTTCCGTACCGTCACCCGCTTGACGCCATCCGGAAACCGGCATTCTGCGGGCAATCTGATTGCCTGGGTCCGGTTATTTTCAAAAACAGAACCTGTACTCATCATTAAATTCCTCATGATATATGGCAGAAGTATATACAGCGTTTTTATAGAGAGCAATACTCGCTATGAGTTCGAGTCTTACCGAAGGCGGTACACTATGGTAAGTCAGAAATCCGTTCATGCTCAGCGTATCTCGGTACCACAGGGCAGCATCCGCCACGATAAAGCCATCGAGTCGAAATTGCCGGCGTTGTCGCCAAGCCTATCGCCAACCCCCCTTACGCCAGCGCTGAATCTAAATCCTTCTAAACTGAATCCGGGTTGGAAGTCATAACTCGACCAGAGACTTGCACTGTCCAGGGAGACATTGCGGAATCGACTGCTTTCAGGAAGCGTGTCGGACTCGATGACTTCTTAACCACTCTACGTAACGATTGTGGAGTAGGGATTCAAGAACTGCCGTCTCCAGAAAAGTTTCCTATCCACTTCGTTCAATTCGGCTTCCTCACAGATCGCATCCCAATGCTTTTCGATAGTCTCTGTCAAATGTCCGAATACGCTGCGCGCATCGTCTTGCGAAAGCAGGAAGTTATTTGCGGTCTCAAGACAGGACTTGAGCTGGCTGAGATTATTGTTGTCCGCTATCAGCATGGCCTATGAAGCCTCATTGCCTGTGCGGCCTTGTGGGCAAATGTCATAGGCAGGTGTCAGGGTCAGTTCTGTACCATTCCAGAAGGCCGCATGGTTTCGAGCATGATCGTCAGTATTGCCACACAGAATATTGAAAACAAGCCGAGAGAACAGTTCTTTCAGGGTATCCTTCGGGTCGGTAAAGCGGTGGCGGATAATCTCAGCCAGCGTTTCATAACTGGCATAGCGCACCATCATATCCTCTAGGCCGAGCAGCGTCAGTGCTGACACCATAGCCTTGCGTGACCAGCCATTGTCTTTGGGAAGTCGGTCGAAGCGCTCAATAAGCAGTACGTCCTTGTTGGCGGCTTTGGCTAATTTCACTGGCGCAACATTCAATCCGCCCAGTGCGGCCAGCCGCATAGCGATAAACTCGGCCTTAACCATGTTGTAGAGATCAGTGCTCGATGAAAACTTGGCGATATACTTCTTGCCTTGATCTTGAATCAGGGCTTTTGGACGCGCACCGCCGATGGAGCTACCATGGAACAATGCCTGATCCAACTCGGGTGTGAGCAGCACGCCTTTCTCGACACGTTCGGCGGATTCAATCAGCTCTTCCATGCTGACATTGATTGCGGATCGCGGCACATACTCGGTCGGTGAACGCTGAAAATCCAGTGCACCAATCCGGTCTGAACCGGATTCCAGCAGATAGGTCAGTTCATTCAGTTCAGCTGTATCCGTACCAGCCCCCTTAAGCCCCAGCTGTTTGTTGATAATCACACGCCGTCCCCACGCATCGGGCGCGGCGTCTCGGATACAGCCGGGCATGGTCAATCCTTCCGGTAGTGGTAATACGCCAGCCTGCAACGGTAATTCGGGTTCGTAAATTGGCATCGCAGGAATTTGATCCCCAATACGCTCCAGATAGCTCTTACCGTAGTTGAACAGGACATTACCGTTATCGGCTTCCAGCCGTCCGGCCACGACTGGCTCCGTTACATCTGGCAGCCAAATCCACACGAAGGCTTCTTTGACCCTGTTAGAAGTCATCGCGCACCGCCTTGGGTTTCTTGCGAATGGACTTTGGCAGGAGCGCTAGCTTATCCTTTGTCTGATTTAACTGTTTTGTCAATGTGGCCTCATCGGCATCAAAGAGTTTGACGCCGACAATAACGGCGACTTCAAATACAGCTCCGATTTCGCATTTGAGATCGCCTTTTTCGATACGTTGCAGCAGCCCTCTAGAAATGCCCGCACGGTTAGCCACTTCTTGGGCCGTCAGCTTGCGCTCTTTCCGCGCCTCGCGGATCAACCCACCGAGCAAAGCCATTGCAGCGCGGCTATAGCGTGAGTAGGTGCGTGTGATGGACTTTGGCATTGTAGATATGATCTATGTATAGACCGTAAAATTGCTTTATGGTCTTTTTATGAACCAAAGTAGTGAATTTCCGCGGCTTTTTCAAGACAAAACCGATGATCTTGTCCTAACGTCCGCGAGGGTGGCGTCACCCGTTGGCTTTGACCTTATTGTTAATGGTGCGGCGCTAGCAGCGTAGGCTCATCGAATCAGCACCAGGTATTCTGTCAGCCGTGTCAGCGTCAGAACCTGTTTTAAAGCCCTGTATTGGGTTCAAATAAAACGTGCTTACCTGTCATCATAAAAAGTACCACACTAAATCTGCGCCAGCGTATGCATAGGAACAAATAAACGCATTGGGTTATCGGTGAAAGGTTTGAACATCTCAAAGTGTTGATAAAAAGCGAGGGCTTGCTCGTCTAATACATCTAGCACTAGACCGTAAGCGGGCAATCCAGCCTGCGTTAGGCATGCTGCATGCCGGAGAGCATAAACCAGCGTTTTCTCTCCTAAGCCTTTACCTTGATAAGCCCTGTCAACGGCTAAACGGCCTAACATAACAATAGGCACGGGATATCTAGGTAGGCTTTGCTGGGAAGGAATAGCTTTGCGCGTAACCGTTGACGAGGCCAAAGTATAATAAGCTGCCACAGGGGCTTTACCAGTTTTATACCGCTTAGGCAAAACGTAGGTTCGACTAAACCCCAGCTTTGCGTGCTTGACTGCATAGCGCGACAAAAACTCATTCATCGAAGGCTTGCCGCAGTCAAAGGTTTTCAAATCATGCAGCGACTTATCCCCTGCGACAAAAGCCTGTTCAAGCGGCAATTAAAATCCCTCTTGATCCAACTTGCGGGCCGCGTCCAATATTTTCTTACTGGGGGCAGGAGCGTTCTCACAGGCTTTAATAAAGTTGTCGAATTGCTGATTTGTCAGTTCAATTTCACAGTGAGCCTTGAGTCTTTGCGGAGCATCGCTTCGCACGAGATTGGCCAGGTAGTCTGTAAGGGTACAGCCGCTGGCCAAGGCAGCTCTTTCAGCCAACGCTTTAATATCAGCAGGAAATCTTGCTTCAACACGTTCGGTTTTGCTTGACATAGTACATCTCCAATAACTTTTTAAAGACTATCATACGGCATGCTGACGTACAATAGAATTTTTGCTAAGGAGAGATAGGAGCCGATCCTCATATTCTTCATATCGACATGGGTGAAAACAATAAAATCTATCTTACCTTGCCGGTCAGCATGTCGGCAGTCCCGGTATGGGTGATCGTACTAACTGAACAACCACAGTCTAGGCTCAAGGGTCTTCCCTGCAAGAGGTCGATGCCTTCCAAGTCTACGCTTTCTAGAACCACCTGCCATGCATCTCCATTGTCAGTGTCTTAGAACCCGATGGAAACCGTGCCGATGACCGTCCTCGGCGCACCAGGGAACACGTTCGCGGTGGAGTCAGAGCTCTCGTAATACTCCTTGTCAAATAGATTCTGAACATTGAGTTGTGCTCTGATCGGCAACTCATATCCGTTCACGTCCAGCGTATCTCGGTACCACAGGGCGGTATCCGCCACGACAAAGCCGTCAAGGTCGAAGGTGCCGGCGTTGTCGCCAAGCCTATCGCTAACCCCCCTTACACCAGCGCTAAATCCAAATCCGTCTAAATTGGATCCGGGCTGGAAGTCATAACTCGACCAGAGACTTGCACTGTGCAAGGGAACATTGAGGAATCGACTGCCTTCAGGAAGCGTATCGGACTCAATGACTTCCGTGTCTGTGTATGCATAGTTCGCGATCACCTGCCAGCCGGGAATCAACTTGCCCGTAATATCGAACTCGAATCCACGGCTTCGCTGTTCGCCACCATTGAGCGAAAAATCTGGATTATTCGGATCAGTCACGGGTACGTTATCCTTCGTAATTTGGAATCCGGCTAGAGTCGAAGTCAAACGGCCGTCGAATAAGCTCAGTTTGACGCCGCCTTCGTAGGCAAGACCACGTTCTGGATCGAGCCCATCAACGCTAGTCGTAAACGGTGAGGTGGGGTTAAACGACTGCGCCATACTGATATAAGGGCTTAGCCAGTCGGTCAATTCATAAAGCGCACCAACGCGACCCGTGAACGCGGAATCTGTTTGATCGCCTTCTAAATTGAAGGTAGGAGTTACAAACTTGACAAATTGATCCACATAGTCATAGCGCACTCCAATAAGCAGGTGCAACCGGTCGTTCAAGAGGGTGATCTGATCCTGAAAGTATACGCCTGCCCACTTTACTTCTTCATCAAACTCAACTGAGTTGTCAAAGTTGATTGTACCAAACTGGCCGTATTGCGGATTTATGATGTCGATAGGGAAGGGGCCCCTAGATCGTGGACCGTCATTACCGTTCCCGAACCTTGGGCTCCAACGTAGGTCCACACCTACAAGAACGTCATGGTGGGTTGGACCTAGATCGAACTCGTAACCCAAATCTGCGGTCGTCGTGAAGGTGGTTGCTTCAGGTACAGATCGATGGAAGGTCCGGTCAACGGTATTGTCGGCGTTGGTGCTGCCGAAATGCCGGAAGGCGTTCAACCTGTTTTCGAGATATTGAAACGAGAAGACGTTCCTGAACGTCAGCTGTTCGCTGAAATCATGGGTTAAAATATATCCCGCGAAAATCTCTTCACGTTCGCTGCGAAAACCTGGCTCACCGAGGAATGTCGAGATGTCGGCAACGGGCTCACCGTCCGCGTTGAACGCCACCCCATGATCGAACGGGTACTCTTCATAGCTGTAGGAGAAGTCCAGCGTGAGTAACGTGGCGTCGCTGGGCTGATAGGTTAGAGTAGGTGCAACGAACACGCGATCGATGCCGTCGTGATCGCGGAAAGTATCGTCTGATGTATAGGCGAAGTTAAGCCGCCCGAGCAACGAGCCATCCTCGGTCAGAGGCGCGTTGGCGTCCACCGTGGTCCGATAGCGGTCGTAGCTACCAAACTCCTGCTCTACGATCGTGAAAGTGTCGTTCACAGGACGCTTGGTGACAATGTTTAGGAGGCCACCAGGTTCACCCAGCCCATATACAACCGATGCGGGTCCTTTGAGCACCTCGACGCGTTCGATGTTGGCCAATTCAACGGGGGCGACATCAAAAATTCTAAAACCGTTCCGATAGATTGAAGAATCCTGGAAACCTCGAGTGATTGGAACCTCCGTCGAAGCGACGTTAAAGCCGGTGAATGCCGGCTGTACACCACTAATGTTTCGGTATACGTCACGCAAACGAGGGCTCGCCTGATCCTCGATGACCTGCTCTGGCACGACTTGAACTGACACCGGCGTCTCCATAATTGGCGTATCGGTTCGTGTCGCCGTCGCGGATCGAGAGGCGCGGTAGCCTTCCACGGGCCCATAAGCGGACTCAGCAGCCCCTTCAACGGTGATCGGTCCAAGCTGTATCGGCCCGTTGCCGTCCTGCGCACTCGCCTTTGCCAGCGTCACCGTGTTCTCATCGGTGAAGGTGAAGGAGACGTCCGTGCCAGCCAGCAACCGTGTTAGCGCCTGGCGGGGCGTCAGGTTACCGGTGACGCCGGGTGACTGGACGCCTTCAAGCTGGTTCGAGGTGTAGGCGAAAGAAATGCCGGTCTGCTCAGAGAAGTGGTCAAGGGCTGAGGGGAGGGGTTGAGGGGCAATAGAAAAGGTCTGGGTCTCGCTCGTCTGGACCAGCTCTCGCTGCCCGTCGGGCGCGGCGGGTAAGTCCTGGGCCGCTGCTACCGGAGTGACTAGCATAACCAATATGAGCGCCGTGCTGGCGAGGAGGGTTTGGGGGTTCGCTGTTATTCGGTGTGAGTGTTGCGCCGATTTGGAATTGTTGTATAACGCCATATTTCTTTGCACCCTAGGTCTGCAGTTTATATATGTAGCAAATGCGAGGCATTCGCAATGCTTCTCTTAAGCAGACGAGTGAGGCGCAGCAAACCAGTGCTCTTTTTGTAAACTTTGTTGCGTCATTGATTAAGGCAAAGCCAATGATCTCGTCCTAACGCCTGCGGGGGTGGCGTCACTCGTTGGCTTTCACCTTATCTTGAATGCCGTTCAATATGCCGATTTAAAATAGTAGAAGAGGGGGATCAGTCTATTTTTTAGAAGATAAGTTTAGAATTAAAATCAATGGATTTAATAGGTAAGTAAAACGCCCTAATTTATCCGGTGTTATGGAAGGGCCTCCGCCGTTGGGAGACGGCGATGGAGCGTACATGGATGTATTCACAGCGTTTCTGATATAACACCGGATAATTTATAGGCAAGTACTCAGGAACACTAACCTTATGGAGACAAAAATCGAAAGACCACACCTAACACAATACTCTGCATAACGATTACGATACCCAACATCCAGGCATTCAAGCGAATCTTTGCACTGAGGTCTGATTCTAATTTTGAGATTCGAGCATTAATGTCAGACTCTAATTTTAAGATTCGTGCAAGGAATTCAGATCGAAATTCTCTAATCTCTTCCTTGAGCTCAAACTTTACCTCATTCAATTTCTCATCTTGATTACCGAGTGCTTTGGCAACCTCCGTGGCCTTTTCATCTGACACATTGATGCTTTTTAGTGCATCATACACTTCATAAACCATTTGCGTCATACCCAATCTCTCCGCCCGCAAAAAGGACAGCCACTCAATCTGCGTCAGCAAAAGAAAGAATGGCAGGAAATTCAAAGCTTACCACCTTTTATCATTTCTGTGCGGCATGAATTGATGCGATGGTACAGCGCCAGCAGCGCAGGCTCATCGAATCAGCACTAGGTAGTCTGTCAGCCGCGTCAGCGTTAGTCCCTGGGTGGCGGCGAGGGCTGCCAAGCCGTTGTCAATGGCCGCAATGGACAGGCGTGCAGTGACCGGCTCAAGCTCATCCGTATTGGCCAGGAGAACGATCCGGCCGGGGCGGTAGCGGTCGATTTCAGCCAGGGCGTCTGCCAGCGGCAAATTTTTGATGGCGATGAACCCGTCTCGCCAGGCCGTCGCGGCAGCGGCATCCACATCGTGCGCTCGCCCCGGCGCTGCCCCCTCGCGGTAGCGCACCTGTTGACCTGCACCCACAATCGCTGTCTCAGCCTGGGCAGCCTGAGCACCGCTGCCTCCAACCGGCGAGGCAACCTTAACCGTTCCTTCGCTGACCGTGACGGCAACCCTGGTTTGCTCAGCGTGTATCATGAAGAGGGTGCCTAAGGCCGTCGTCTGCCCCTTGCGTGCCATGACGGCAAAGGGGCGGGCCGCGTCCTTCGCAACCTGGAACTGAGCTTCGCCCTGCAAGAGAGAAATCTGCCGTCTCCCCTCCGCGTACTCCACCGCGATGGCCGTGTTGGTGTTGAGCCAGGCGATGGAGCCGTCCGGCAGAGCAATGTGCGCCTGCTTGCCGACCGCGGTTTTGTGATCAGCCAGCAAATGCATGGCTATGTCTGGCGTCACGGCCAGAAACAACACGACACAGGCGGCTGCAAGGGTGCCCCAGATGACGTGTCGGCGATTGACGTAAAAGCCCTTTTTGCGCTGCGGTAGAGTCGGCGCGGCTGGGGAGGCGGCTTTCTCTTCTGCAACCGGTTGCGTCCGCAACGATGCACCAGGAGGCGCGAAGGCATCGCGCAAACCGTCAATATCGTTCCAGAGTGTGCATAACTCGTCATAGGCTTCATTGTGGCGCGGGTCGGCCGCCCGCCAGGCGTCAAACCGGACGCGGACATCCTCCGTCGGTGCGCCTGATGTCAACAGTAGGAACCAGTCCTGGGCTGCATCGTCAATGGGATGACGCTGGTTGTGGGGTCCTGGCGCCTGCTGATCCTTCGGCTCGTCCATCGGTTAAACCTGCCGCTTGCAAAGGGCCACGGGCTGGCCTGCTGGGTAACGAAACATCCACCGGCGGTGGCGCCAATGCGCCCCCTTTATTATAAAGACGTGTAACATCACTCGATCTCACCCTTATTGTTGTTGCTGCTGTCTGGGCCGTCGGGTCTACAAGGGTCTAGCTGTGCCCCATGAAAACGCCGCCGCGCTGCCATCAGCGTCGCCATCGCCGTCTTTAGGTCTTTATAGACCGTGGTCAGACCAATGCCAAGTTTCTTGGCAATCTCGGCTTGGGATTTGCCTTCATAGCGGTTGAGGTAGAAAACTTGTCGACAGCGAGGATTAAGGGTGGCGATCTCGGCTTCTAGATACGCGAGTTCAGCCTGTCCCAAGGTTTGACGTTCTGGAGTCAATTTGTCGGTTTGGCGCCAGACAATGCCATCGGCCTCTGCCCGGATTTCACTGCGGCGTTTCTCTAGGCGCACATAGTCGGTGGCGAGATTGGCCGCCATGCCGAAGAGATAGGCGCGGCTATCGCGGATGGGGGGTAGATCCTCGGCGTGGCGCAGCTTGAGATAGAGGTCATGGGCAAGGTCGGCGGCAAGACTGGGTGAGCCAAGACGTTTGCTGAGAAACCGCAGTAGTTCCCACCTATACTCTAGATAGGCTTGTTCCAAGTAGGTTTGCACCACCATCGAGCCCTGCATTGTGCTTCAGGTTTTTTGTGGGAACTCTGATATAGTCAGCCAGCCCTCATCAGTCGGATTGCTAGCCAGGGTAGCCGTCATTCTCTATAGAGTCCTAAAGATGGCTGACTTTGGTAAAGGGTTTACATAGATTAAACCAATTACTATCCTACGCCAGCTATTTAGTTAGAATTGCGCATTCACCTGCAGTCCGATGACCCGTGGTTCACCGGTTCGAGCCAGGCTGCGTTGTTCATCGGCGAATTGAGTTACATAGTTTTGATCAAAAAGATTACGTGAGTACACATAAGCTGACCAGGTATCGCCTTCGTAACCAAACCGAGCGTTCACCAAAAAGCGGTCATCCACTTCCAGAGCCTGACGGTTAGCGTTGTCGTTAAAATGTTCGTCGGTGTAGCTGGCGTCTGCGTACAACACCCAGCCGTGGGGGAAGAAGTAGGAACCACCAAAGGCGGCAGTGATATTGGGGGCAAACTCAAACTCGTTACCACTAAAATCTTCATTGCCGCTGACAAAATCGGTGAATTCCGTATGCACAAAGCCAAGGGCCGCGAAGGTGTCTAGGTTATCGGTCAACCGCCCCTGGGCATCCACCTCAAAACCGTAGAGTTCCGATTCGCCAGCATTGACGGTATTGGTGTCGAAGATGTTACCGCTGGCTCCAAAAACGCTGACTTGTTGGTCAGTCCAATCCGTGTAAAAAAGATTTGCATTGAGGGTGAGCCGCCCATCGAGCCAGGTAGAGCGCAGCGCCAATTCATAGTTCCAGGTAAATTCTGGGTCAAATTCATTGAGTTCACCGGTGACAAGATTGCGTTGTGCGCCACCGGCACGGTAACCGCGTTGTACGGTAAAGCCAGTGCTAAAATCATCGGTCCAGTCATAGGTTATGCCGATTTTTGGTAAAAAGGCGTCAAACGTCGTGTCCGTGTCCACCGGTTGAATGGGAGGTAGTTCAATCACCGGCGGATCGATAGAGCGGCTGGAACGGTCGATAGATTCTTCGGTCTCCCGGTCATAGCGGGCGCCAACGGTCAAGGTCCATTGCTCAAAAAGGCGATAATCTATTTCTCCGAATAGTGCCACATTTTCAGTGTCAACTTCGTCGTCAAAACGTGTGGTTATGGTGGCACCCGCCAAGGCCGGATCGAGAATCGTACCCGGAAGAATGGCCGAGGTATCCTGAGTGCTGTCAATGCGGGTGTAATAGAAACCAAAAACGCCGCGCAGATTGTCCTCGTTATCAAAGCGCAGCAGCAATTCCTGGGTGAAGCTGTCGTCTTCGGTTTCACGTTGTAAGAGATTTCCTGGAGTGGGTGAGTTATCGGCATCTTCTCGACGTTCATAGTCATGGATATAATAAGTTGTTTCGGAACTCACCGCCCAATGCTCGTTCAGGGTGTAGTCGACATTCAACGTAGCAATCTGGTGAGTGCTGCCTTCCTCGGCTGCTTCATCGGAGAAATTGAAGCGTTCCTCGGGAAATTGCTCAAAAGCGACAAAATCTTCGCCACCGCTGTTATCGGTGTAGCTATAACTCAACACGGTGCGAAGAGCTTCATTGGGTTCAAACAGTAACTTGCCCCGTGCGAGGGTTAAGTCCCGCCCGTCGTAATCATCCTCGTCGCGGGTGGGGTTCTCTACCCAACCGTCGCTGCTGAAGCGGTCGAAGGCTAAGCGTCCAGCCAAGGTGTCGGCGATAAGGGGTACATTCACCGCACCGGCGACTCGGTAGCTGTCAAAGGTAGCGACATCGGTACGCAACTTGACCTCGCGCTGAAAAGTGGGATCGGCGGAACGGATACTGATGGCACCGGCCAACGCGTTACGCCCTTGTTGTGTGGATTGCGGGCCACGCAGTACCTCAATCTGGTCTAAGTCCCAGGTACTGTAGGGACCGAAGAAGGTGCTCTGAGCAGTGGGTAACGAGGCGCCGTCCACATTCACATTGATTAATCGTCCGCCACCGCCACCAAAGCCATTTTGACTAATACCGCGAATGGCAAATCCTTTTTCACCAAACAGGGAATTGACGTTTGGGGTACGCTCGATCACATCATATAGGCGTATATCGCTACTTTCGTCCAACGCTTCGCCGGGAATGACAGAAACACTGGTTTGGGTGTCCTGAAGGGTGCGTTCTTGTAGTTCGCCGGTGACGGTTATGGGATCCAGTTCTATACCCGTCGCATCGGCTTCATCCGCTGCATTGGTGGTTTGCTCAGGGACGGCGACCGTGTTGACTGGATCGTCTGCGGAGTTTATCTGAGCTAATCCTCCGTTGCGCAGCTGCTCTGAAAAGACGTTAACCAGTGAAGTGCTTTTAAGTTGTTTTTTCGGATGCTGTTGCTCAGCTAGGGTATGAGAAGCGGCAACTATCAACAAGGCAGTCCACACGAGTTTAACTGGGTTATGCATTATTATCATGACCTTTTTTGAGCTGCGCCGAACGGCGCTTGAGGAATAGAAAAAAGCAGGATGGCGACAGCGGTCACCTAACATTTTAGCGCTTCTCCTGACGTTGCACGGCAAAACACAGGGTGAGCCCCCAACCCATGCAGAGCAGCAGACCCATGGCGATCAGTGCTGCGGCCCAATTACCTTGGTGTGTGGCGTAAAGCAAGGGTAGAGTGGCAATGAAGAAAAGTCCCCTACGCCGCCAACCGCTGATCGGGTTCGTTTGGTGGGTTAGCCGAGCGGCGGTCAGTCGGCGTGGATCGCGCCAGGCTAGGAGCATTAGGGCGGCGAAGCTCAAGCCATACATGAAAAGGGTTAACAACGTCCCCATAGATGCGGGCTATTAGTTAGGTATAGGTAGCCGGTAGGGTTGCTTCCAGCGGCCAGTCCGGTGGATCGCAAATAGACTCATCACGGCCCCTGCTAACAGCAGCGAGTCGAGGGCAGGTATTTCCCACCAGCCAGCCTGCAGGGCAGCGCCCCAGTCCATGCCACCGGCAAGCCAGCGCAATATGGGTGCTAACACCAGTACCATGATATTGCCAGCTAGTAAACGTACTCTCAAGATAGCTGGGTCGGTAGTGACCAGGCTCGCCAGTGATACGCCAAAGACGGCTGCTAAAAATCCCCCTTTTACCCCTGTCAACGGCGCAGTGCCAAGCCAGTGGGCGCTAAAAAACCCGCAGGCGCTAGCGGCCAGCGCTAGCGGCAGTCCATAACCCATCCAAACGGTGAGTCGCGCCAAGGGCTGCCAGCGCGGTTGATCTTGTCGGCGGTGGGTCCACAACAATAAACCGGTTAGCACCACATAAGCACTGGCGGTGCCAAGACCAAACCAAACAGCTTTAGAGGCGACACCCGCGAAATTACCGAAGTGCAAGGGACCCATAAGGGAAACCAAGGTATTGCCAACCGACGGTTGCAAGCCAATCAGTGGTTTTTCCTGTTTAAGCTCACCACTCACACCGTCATACACGAAGGTGCGTCCACTCAATGCCCCGTCTGCCGCCATCATGCTAACCGTGATGACCGCATCTGCACGGCCCCACCGCTGAATTATTAGTGCTCCAGGCTCGGCGCCAGCCGATCTCATACGGGCGTCGGCCAGTACGGTATCAAGATTAGTCAATGGGGCAGGGGTTGCGTCGCTGGCTTCGGGCCTACCGACCACGGTCTCAATCATCTTTTCTTGGTCGCCACCAAAGGCCACCATGGCCATGGCCGGAATACCGAAGCTACCCGCAAAGCTAAAGAAACTGCCGGTAAATGCTAAGATAAAAGCAAACAGTAGATTCCAGGAACCGGCTAGCGTATGGCGGTCGCGGCGGGTAAGAAGGGGATTTCGTTGGCTTAAACGGAGCACAAACAGCTCTCGGAGCAGGCGGCGATGAACGATTAAACCCGTTACAGCAGCCACCAGCATGGCTAAGCCCAACACGCCAGTCAGTAATAATCCCCAGGGATCAGGTAAATATAAACGCACATGCAGGTCTACCAGGAATTGACTGAGTGCGCTAGGCGTATTTTGGGCGCGGACCTGGGCGGCAGTCCCTTCACGTCGATCCAGCTCCTGCCAGGTATTGGGATCTAGGTCGATTTCGACCCCTTCTTCCTGAATGGCACCGTTTTCTTGTTTGCGATGGGTATGAAAAAAAGCTTTTACTCGTTCCCCCGTGTGATGAAAAATGCTGATGTCTTCATAAAAATCTGGCGGGATAGTCGTGGCAACTTGACGAAGACTGGCGTCTAAACCGGTTCCTAGCTTAGTATTGGGGGAAGCCGATAGGGGGTTTGACCAGTTGCCGATCTCGTGAGCGAAGACAGCCACCACGCCGGTGACGATCACGGCATACAACAACAACCCTAATAAAGCACCTGACCAGCCGTGGATAGCCAGTAGCGTTTTGAACCGTGATTTTGCCTGACCCTGTTGCTGTGTATAAGTGGTTACTATAGCCATTATGAACCGCCGCTGATCAATAGGTGTGTCACAATCAGTCCCGCCTGACTAAGTGACAAAAAGCCCAAAAACCCATAGGCGCGTTTGAGATGCTGAGCCAAACACGCATAAAAAAAGAGCGCCGCCCAGATCCCTGGGAATAACACCAGCGGAATAACAATATTGTTAATGTCTGCGGCCCCCGGTGGTAACCAGACGGCGGCGCCCGCCATCACCAATATGGCAGTCACAAAAACCAGGGGGCCTGCCAGCAGGATGCGCCAAAAACGGGAACTAGTTAACTGGTTCATCTTAAAATTAAAATACCGCTGTGAAAATCATTGCTATTAGTTATTAGGTAGGCATGTGAACCAACTCAACGGTGACGGTAAAAGTGCTGAGAAAAAATATTTTTGCCGTCGCTGATGGGGTCGGGGGGTAGATGGCAATGGCTTATTGTTCACTATAATTCTATTCAATAGGTTAAATAAAATTTACTGATAACTATTATTATTAGCGTTTAGCGTCTATAGTTATAGCGTTTCTCAACTCTGCCGTAAAGAGGTTTTTTCATGACAATAATAATTCGTACCGGAATAATAAGCCTGCTGCTAGTGGCTTTATTGATGGTCGGTAGTGGTGGTGTCCGCGCTGAAGTCACTGCTGAGGCGGTTATTGAGAATTATGCTGATGTTGCCCATGCCATGTATGAAGATGCGCTAACCGGCGCTCAATCCCTGCATGAGGCTATCGCGGATCTCATCGAAAAACCGTCTGCCGAAAACCTAGAAGAAGCCCGTGCTGCTTGGAAAGCGGCTCGTGTGCCTTATCAGCAAACGGAAGCCTATCGGTTCGGTAATGCCATCGTCGATGACTGGGAGGGAAGGGTCAATGCTTGGCCCTTGGACGAAGGATTGATTGATTATGTGGACACTGGCTTGTACGGTGAAACCTCCGATGATAATCCGCTGTATGGTGCCAATGTTATCGCCAATCCGCTTCTCCAGGTGGGTTCTAACCAGGTGGATGCCAGTGAGATTACAAAAACGCTATTGGCTGAACAACTGCATGAGGCAGACGACATCGAAGCCAATGTGGCCACTGGTTATCATGCCATAGAGTTTCTCCTGTGGGGACAAGATCTCAATGGTACGGATGCGGGGGCTGGCAACCGTCCGGCCAGTGATTTTGATACGGCTAATTGCACCGGCGGCAACTGCGAGCGGCGTGGGCAATATCTGTCAGCCGCCAGCGAGCTACTCATGGACGATTTACAGGAAATGGTTGTGGCTTGGAAGGCTGACGGCGCTGCTCGTCAGGCATTGGAAGAAGCGAGTCCCCAACAAGGACTTGCCACCATCTTAACCGGCCTTGGCAGTCTGTCTTATGGGGAATTGGCCGGTGAGCGGATCAAGCTAGGTCTGCTTTTGCACGATCCGGAGGAAGAACACGACTGCTTCAGCGATAACACCCATAACTCCCATTACTATAATCAAGTGGGCATGATCAACATCTATACGGGTAATTATGAGCGACTAGACGGTAGCACCGTGTCGGGACCGGGTTTGGCTGATTACGCGGAAACTCGGGCATCTGAAGCAAACGCTAAGGTGCTTGACCAGATGAAGCAAACTTTAGCCGCCATGCAAAAGATGAAAGACAAAGCCGATGCGGGGGATATGGCCTATGACCAGATGATTGGCGCGGGCAACACTGAGGGCAATCAAATCGTCGAGAATGTAGTCGACCAATTAGTCGCCCAAACCCGTGCCCTAGAAGGTGTTGTCAATGAACTAGACCTTAGTATTGAAATTGAAGGCTCGGATAGTCTTGATGACCCAGGGGCCGTGCAATAAAAATACATTTGACTGTAGGGACTTACGCAGCTCGTTCCTGAGGACGCCCCAAGAACACCTCCCTGTGGGCTTGACTACGGCCATCCGGGCCGCAGACACCTCATTTCACGAGCTACGAAAGTCCTTTGTGCATATATCCTGAACTAATTGGTAGTAAAGTTGGTTAAAGGGTTGCTGTAGTGGTAGGCAGATTTTTCCTGGCTTTTTGTGTGCTGGGTGTCGCGTTAGGGTTTGATCCTAGTTGGGCCCTGGATGCTGTGCTTGGCAGGGCGTTATTTGAACGACAGTGGGTAGCCGCGCCCGCGTCCACCGATGCGGCTGATGGACTTGGACCCCTGTATAATGCCCGTGCCTGTGCGAGCTGCCATCCCCAGGGTGGCCGGGGACGGTTGAAGATTGGCGCTGACGGTACGTTGCGCTCGCCAGCGCTGGTTGTCAGGTTTGCTGGGGATAAGCGGTATGGTCGCCAACTGCAAACCCAGGCTGTTCCTGGCCTCCGTCCTGAAGGGAAAATCCGCGTTGATTATGGATTTCGTAAGATGTCCTTGTCTGGTAAGCGAGTTGTGCTGAGGAAACCTGTTTATGAGTTAACTAACCTCGCTTATGGTCCATTGGCGGATCGACAAGGAACATCGTTCCGGTTTGCCCCCGCGCTGCAGGGGCTTGGTTGGGTAGAACGGATTCCAGAGGCGGCGATATTAGCTTTAAGTGATTCTGATGACCGGGACGCTGACGGCGTCTCTGGGCGACCTCGCTGGCTAACCAATAATACCCATCAATCACGTCGATTGGGCCGCTATGGATGGAAACTCGACGCTGCGGACCTTGAGCAACAGACTGCTCAGGCCTTGTTACTGGATATGGGGTTATCTTCACCCCTGCGGGCAGCCCATGCAGGGGACTGTACGCTCCAACAGCCCACTTGTCTACAAGCGCCCCATGGCGACAGTCCGCATTTTGATCATGTGGAATTGTCGGCGCAGATGGTGAGCCTGATGGTGCATTATTTGCGGTCGTTGCCGCCACCTACAACAACGGCTCGCCGTGATCATCGTGCCGGTGCACAATTATTTCAACGGGTGGGTTGTGGGGCTTGCCATCAAGCCAGTTTTAGGGTCGACGAGCAGACGATTTTTCCCTATTCCGATTTTCTTTTGCACGATCTTGGTCCAGGATTGGCTGATTCTGGGGGTAGGGTGGCTGATGGTGAGTGGCGCACAGCACCCTTATGGGGTATTAGCAAACAGCTAGCTGCAGCCGGCGATGTGGCGTTATTACACGATGCTCGTGCTCGTACTGTTAAAGAGGCCATCTTATGGCATGCTGGCGAGGGGAGTCGAGCGCGAGATCGCTTTCTCGCCTTGCCGGCAAGAGAACGGGTACAGTTGCTTCAGTTTGTTGAAAATCTTTAGAGGATGGTATTTATGCCGTTTGTTTTTACGGGTCAGCAAAAGTGGCTGTGCTTATTGTTTTTAATAGCGCTGGTTTGCGGGTTGACCATAACCAGCAAAAACCTTGAGGCAGCAAGCCAGGACTACCGCACTTTTAATGTTGCCGTCGCTGAGCACTATTTATTACCCCGTTATCAACGTCTAGCCACTACTACATCTCAATTAGCCACTACCCTAGAGCAATTTTGCGCCAACCCTGACTCGCAGACGCTGGCGGATGCGCAACAAGCATTCCATGGGGTAACCGATGTTTGGATGGGGTTACAACACATCACCTTTGGTCCTATTACGCTATTATTCCGGGCTGAACGAATCAATCACTGGCCGCAACGGCGTGATGCTGTCGGACGAGGTTTACGCAGGCTGCTCAGTGAGCAAGATCCGGCCGCGTTGGAACCCTTAACCTTTGCAAAGGGTAGCGTGGCAGTACAGGGCTTACCGGCATTGGAACAGTTGCTGTTCGCCGACGATGTTTTAGCAAGTTTTACGGCAGAGGACGATAATAAGGCAGCTGAGGTAGTGTATCGCTGCCAGGTGCTGCGGGCTATCGGTGATAACCTGGCTCAGATAGGGGAAAATGTCGTCAAAGAATGGCAAGCCGAGATGCTCCCTGCGTTGGCGAAGCAAGATCAACATTCTATTTACTTTACAAGCCAAAAAGCGGCGACGGCGCAGCTTTTCACCAATCTACAGACATTATTGCAAATGGTGACTGACTTAAAGCTCGCCAGGGTACTGGGCGAGTCTCTGGAAAAAGCGAAACCCCGTTTGGCGGAAAACCGGCGTAGCGAACGGTCGAAACGCAATATTGTATTAAATTTAGAAAGCGCCCAGGCGCTTTATAAGAGTGATGAGGATGGTGATGTGGGTTTTAGTCAATTCGTGCGCAATACAGAACAAGGGGCTGTCATGGACGCTGAACTACAAACCGCTTTTGATCGGGCGCTGGAGGCGGTTAGCGCATTACCAAAACCCCTTAGCGCGGTAGTGACCGATGCAGACCGCAGGCCGCAGGTCGAGGCGTCGTTGACGGCTGTTAAAACGTTGCAAAACCAACTACAAAGTACTGTGCCCCAGGCGGCTGACATTAATATCGGTTTTAATTCCCTGGATGGGGATTAATCAATTTGTCCATGAATTACATGGGGCTAGGACTTAGGCAGCTCATTCCAGAGGACGCCGTAAACACGTCCCTATGGGCTTGACGACGGCCATCCGGGCCGTCGACACCTCTTTCATGAGCTACCCAAGTCCTCTGCTATGAGGCATCACTTGTGATTATTAGACGACGTGCTTTTTTGACAATGCTGGGGGCAGGATCGGTGGCGGCGTTGGGTAAGTCATGGTCTGCTAAGGTGGCTGATCGACCGCGTTGGCTAAGCCCTTATCGGGATGACGAGGGACGCTACGGTCTTGCTGCGTTGGATGGCAACGGCCGTATATTGAGTCGAAATCCATTGCCGGATCGCGCCCACGGGGTGGTGATTGCCCCTGATCGCCATAGAGCTATTGTGGTAGCGCGTCGACCGGGTGCCTTTGCTGCAGTGATTGATCTGGCGACTGGTCGGGTACGGGATGTACTCAGTGCAACGCCCGGTCGTCATTTTTATGGACACGGGGTGTTTAGCCGAAATGGCGAGTTATTGTTTACCACTGAAAATGATTACAATGGCGAACGCGGTGTGATCGGTATGCGAAGCGTCCGTAACGAATACCGTCCTGTTGGGGAATGGTCAAGTCACGGGATAGGCCCCCATGAGCTGGTGCTAAGTGCTGACGGTAACACGCTGATTATTGCCAATGGTGGGATTCTTACCCATCCTGACAGTGGCCGTAGCAAACTCAACCTGCCTACCATGTCCCCGTCGCTGGTGCGTTTGGATGCCCACACTGGCGAGTTATTAATGGAACTTCGTTTGCCACCGCATTTACACCAGTTATCCATACGTCATTTGGCGGCGACACCAGCAGGCGATGTGGTTTTTGGTATGCAAAATCAAGGACCATTGAGTAACAGGCTACCGTTGGTGGGGGTTTGGCGTACCGATGGGTCCCATGGGCTTTGGCAGCAGGATAGGGTGGCGTTGTCCCAGGGGTATATCGGCAGTGTAGCCGTGGATACCAGTGGCAAAGTAGCCGCGACTACAGCGCCGCGGGACGGACAGATTTTGTTTTGGTCAGTTGAGACTGGTCGTTGTCTAGGTCATTTGACGGCTACAGATGCCTGTGGTGTTGCAGCCGCTGTTATGCCTGGTTGCTTTCTTATCACCACTGGCGAGGGCCAGTTGTTAACGGCGGCTATGAGTAATGATGAAATGGCTGTGATGGCTAGTATGCAGCGGATAGGGATACAATGGGATAATCATGTAACGACGGTAGCGTAAAGTTCTCAAGGCTTACGCAAAATCAGGGTTCTATCAAACTACGATGCTCTAGTTTAGGTGTTGTTCCCCTCTACCCACTCATAAACTTCTAGAGACGCCGGGTCGCATTTTTCGCATCCACCAATTTTGCACCCGGCGCCGGTGGATACTTTTCTCACCCTGCCCTTGCGCTCCAAAACGGCTAACATACCGCGCAGCGCCTCGGGATTTGATCGAAACCTGTGGGAGAGATCCAACAGAGGAACACGTTTCTGTTCCGCTAAATAGGCGTTAATCGCTGCCAGCATGATCAGTAACCTTCTAATTTAAGCTGTATGTAGGCATCCTTGCCCATAATAAAGAACTAGGCATTCTCACTGGCGGCGAGATAAGCAGATTCTATTTCCCGGCGTCCCCACCAGCGCAGCACAAGAACGAAAGCGATAAAGAGACCGATAAATCCCCCGATCCAAGCCATCGAGGTGCCCGGATGGTGTGCAAAGATGGCTGCTTGGTAGTAAATAGTCGCTGTCATATAGCCAAGACCTGTGGTCCAACCGGCAACGAACAGAGCCCAGCCTGGGCTGGTTTCTCGATAAACCGCGGCAATGGCCGCCACGCAGGGAAAATAAAGCAAGATAAAAAGCAGATAAGCAAAGGCACCGGCTGCGCCATCGAAGCGAGCTGCCATAGCGCCGAAGGTGCCCGTTGTTACCTCTTGTTCTTCAGCGGCGGTTTCTAAGGTTCCCACGTCACCAATGCTGACACCTAGCGGATCGGTCCAGGTACCCAGGGAATCCGCCAAACCAGCTGGGATAGACGCAAAGGCTTCTGCAAAACCCGCCCAGAGATTAAAACCCGCTTCCTCTTCGGCAATGCCTGCGTCTTCCTCACCGAGGGCCGTATACATGGCGTCTAGGGTACCTACCACCGCTTCTTTTGCCAACACGCCGGTAAAGATGCCGACCGCTGCGGGCCAGTTTTCTTCATCCAATCCCATGGGCGAAAAAGCGGGTGCAATGGTGCGTCCCACTTCGCTCAGTACAGAGCTATCCGTGTCTTCATTGCCAAAACTACCGTCGGTGCCAAAGGCATTAAGGAAATTGAGCACCAGCACCATGGGTACGATGACCTTACCGGCCCGGAACATAAAGGTTTTAAGCCGGTCCCAGGTGCGTATCAATACGCCTTTAAAGGTGGGTCGGTGGTAAGGGGGTAGTTCCATAATAAAAGGCGTGGTTTCGCCTTGCAGAATGGTGCTTTTTAAAATAAATCCCGTGAGTACGGCTAACGCGATGCCGATCAGATATAAACCGAACACTACATTTTGCCCGCCAATGGGAAAAAAAGCAGCGGCAAACAAGGCATAGACTGGCAAACGAGCGCCACAGGACATAAAGGGCGCCATGACCACGGTGAGGATACGATCCCGCTGATGTTCTAAGGTACGGGTAGCCATAATCGCCGGTACATTACAGCCAAAACCCACGATCAACGGCACAAACGCTTTGCCGGGAAGCCCCACAGCACGCATGGAGCGGTCCATGACAAAGGCAGCCCGGGCCATGTAACCCGAGTCTTCCAGCATGGAGAGGAACAAATACAGAAAACCGATAACTGGGATAAAGGTGGCCACCACTTGAATGCCACCCCCAATACCGTTGGCCAACATTACTGTTAGCCATTCTGGAGAGTTTAACTGGGCGAGCACTTCGGCAAAGCCGCCCACCAGCAAAGTCCCGGTAAACATATCGAAGAAATCGATGAAAGCGCCGCCGATGTTGATGGTAAACATAAACATCAAATACATAACGGCGAAAAAGATGGGGATACCCAAAACCCGATTAAGCACTACACGATCAATGCGGTCTGAGACACTTTCCGAGATCGCTGTTTTTGTTTTGACGGTGTCTCGGGTTACCTGATTGGCGAAGCCATAGCGGGCATCGGCGACGAGAATGTCAATGTCTTCGTTTAAATCATGGCGAAGGGATTTTAGACGTATATCGGATACGCTATCACCGCTGATCTTTTTAGCCAAGTCGTCATCTTCCAGCAGTCGTGCCGCTAGCCAGCGGACATCGCTATGGGAAGTGCGGGCGAGATCGGCGATTTCCGGGACTAGCGTGTCGATGGCTTTGCTAAGGGATGCTTGATAGGGAATGTGCGCACTGGGTATAGGTTGTTTCTCTACAGCCTGCAAGAGGGTTTCTTTCAGCTCGTCGACACCTCGGGCTTGGGAGGCCACAATGGGCACTACTGGACAACCCAGTTGTGCACTGAGTCCTTGGGTATCGATATCCACCCCGCGGCTCGTGGCGATGTCCATCATGTTTAGAGCGAGCATCATGGGTGCTCGCATTTCCACCAGTTGGGAAGTGAGATAAAGATTTCGTTCTAGATTAGAGGCATCGACAATATTGACGATAAGGTCGGCTTCACCACCGTGGACATAATCCCGGGCTATTTTTTCATCTAAAGAGGATGCTTGATCGATGACATCCAAAGAATAGGTGCCCGGCAAATCGATAACTTCAAAGTCGATGCCTTTAAAATTATAGAGACCGATTTTGCGCTCCACGGTAACGCCAGGCCAGTTGCCCACCCGTTGTTTAGCGCCGGTAAGGGCGTTGAAGAGGGTGGTTTTGCCGCAATTAGGATTACCGACGACGCCGATAGTAAAACGTTTACTCACTGTGACTTCTCCACACGCAGGGTTGCCGCCTCATCTTTACGCAGACTTAAGGCAAAACCACGCACTAATATTTCGACAGGATCGCCTAAAGGCGCACTGCGGGTTACGTTAAATTCGGTGCCCGGCGTTAGTCCCATCGCTAGCAACTTTTTTTTGTAAACTCGACCACCTTCGTCATAGCCGACCACTTTCCCGCGATCGCCAACCCTCAGGTCTCTGAGGTTTGTCGTCATGTGCAATGTCTCCTCATGATCATCATTAAGCAGGTAAAATTATTGATAGTTTTTAGGCGAACGCCATTCTAAATGGCAACCTAAAGATGACTGAGCAAGTAATACTTATCTTCGAAGAGATGAGTGTGTTCACATTTGTATAGGAATAACCATAATCTTATGGGCCATACCTCCGCCTAGCGCTAAGCGGGTTTCACCACGCATCACCACTAGGGCGCCGCCCGGTTGACGCTGCTGGACTTTTAGTTCAACCCCTGGGTTAAGGCCCATGTCTCGAAGACGTCGATCCAATTCACGTCCTGCACGTAGGGTCACGATGCGTATCTGCGCACCTTGATCAGCCATGGCGAGAGGAAAGGGTCGTGAATGCTCTGCCGCAGACATTGTTTCAGGCATTATAGAAAAACGCCTACTAGCGATTGAACAGAACGCTCCACGGTTTTCTGTACAACGGCTCCAAACAAGGCTTTACCAAACATTTCCCCCATCTGTCCGGCTGTTTCGTGGTTACTTTTGCTCATGGTTGGACAGCCAGCCTTTTCAAGTAAGGCTAGCAAATCCGTTTGGGTTATATGGGCAGGATTATAATGAACCGTAATACTGTTTGCATGGGGATTTATCCGAACCTCTTGGACACCAGTCAAGGTTTCTAGCTGCTTAGCAATGGTTTGTGTTTTGAGGGGATGGCGGAAAGCTTTGAAGCGTACCCGCAAGCGCCCAGGAACATGATGGATGTAATGGCTCATAACAGTTGGCTCTAGTTGGCTCTATACAATACTTTTCCAGAATAATAATGATTTGCATTTCACCTATCCAGTATAGATGACTTCGTTTTTGATGCAAATCAATTATTATTTGGTTAGCCATTCTCCAATGCTGTTCCACTTTTATAGGTAACAGTGGACTGGGCGGTTTTAGTGGCATTTTGTTGAATGGTTTGCAATGAAAAGTTTGTTCCCGTTAGCGCATTGAGCAAAATGCCTATGGTAGTGCCATTATGTAAAATGGCGCTGCTAACTGGGGATAACCAACCCAGCACTGCGCCAGCCAGGATACCCGTATTAATGCCTACCGCAAGATTAAAATTTGTTTGGATCAATCCCATGGTGCCCTGTGCGATTTCCCGAGCCGCCGCCACTGCCATAAGACGATCGTCCAGCAACACGATATCCGCAGTGGCGCGAGCGATTTCCGCGCCGCGGGGCATAGCGATACCCACGTTGGCGGCTGCTAAAGCGGGTCCGTCGTTAACCCCGTCACCCACGAAGGCAACTTTACGTCCTCTTTTTTGCAGGGCCTCAATAATGCTCGCTTTTTCCTCTGGCTGCATGTCTGCGTAGACTTCATCCAACCCGAGTTCGCCGGCCAGCGCTTCTGCTTTCTGTTGACGATCGCCCGTGATCATAATCAGTTGTTTCACGCCTAGGCTGCGCAGGGAGCCGAGGGCATCAACCGCTTCATGGCGTAGCGTATCCCGTAGGGCTAAAAGACCCATGAGATTGCCTTCGCTACCCACATAAAGCAGGGTTTTTCCCTCATTTTGCAGACGTTCAATTTGATCCTGATGGGGTGTAAAACAAACGCCTTCGTGCTCCTCCAAATAATGGCGGCTACCGATGACGATGCGTCGGTCTTCTACTATCGCGGACATACCGTGGGCCACTAAGTAATCTACCTCACCATGGGTGATGTGCTGAAGATCCCGTTCCCGCGCTGCGTCAACCACTGCTTTGGCGACGGGATGGCTGGCGTGTTCTTCCACGGATGCCACCAATGCCAGCAGCGCCTCTTGGGAGCAATGTTGGTGGTCAAGCACTTCCACGTCGGTGACCAACAGTTCGCTGTGGGTTAGGGTGCCGGTTTTGTCGAACACCATGGTATCCACTTCTGCCAAATGCTCGATAGCGTCGCCCCCCTTCATCAGCAGACCTTGAGTAGCGGCGCGATACATACCGGATTTAAAAGCCACAGGCGTGCCAAGTTTGAGGGCGCAGGAGTAATCTACCAAGAAGACGGATTCCAGGCGCGTTAGATCTCGCGTCAAGGCATAGACTAGGCCACCGGTAACCAGAGTGAGATAGACCCGTTTATCGGCGAGTTCATCGGCGATTCTTTGGGTATGAGAACGCTTACTCAAGGACTCTTGAATAAAACGTGAGACTAGAGCTGTGGTGGTGTCGGCGCCCACTTGGGTGGCCTGAATGCGAATCCGCCCCTCCACCAGCACGGAACCCGAGACCACTCGTTTCGGGGCTTCCTTGCGTACCGGAACATCTTCCCCGGTGATGGCGGCTTGATTCACCAGGGCGGCACCCGTCACCACACGGCCATCCACGGGGATACGTTCGCCGACGCCCACCACCACAATTTCATCCACAAGGACCTCGTCACCAGGTATTTGTACCAACTCGCCATGACGTTCCACCCAGGCTGTCGCCGGATCGGGTCGTAGTAGTCTGCGTAACAGGCGATTGGATTGGCGTTCCGTGGTGCGTTCTAAGAATTCGCCTAAGGCCAGGAGTAGATTGGTGATATTGGCGGTATAGTGCTCGCCCCGGGTGGCAGCTAGTCCGACAGCCAAAGCGTCCAGCACTTCCATTTTTATGCCTTTGCGAATAAATACATCTAAACCCTTAGTTAATGTAGGACTCACCGCCAAAAGGGTAAGCAGTTTTTGCGTGGGACGCCTTAAAAAAGGCAGAGTAGCTAAGGTAACGGCCGACATGGCCATAGGCGCAATCCCAGCCTCCCGGTGCATGTCGTGGTTGGTAACCGGAACTTCTTGTTGGGTAAAAGCACTTAATCGTTCGACGACGGCGGCACGGTTAGTTTTGCCGTCTTTGTATTCAACGATAACAGAGCGTGCTGGCCGATTGACCCGCACTTGGCGCACGCCAGCCAATACTTCCATCCATGATTCAAGTGCTGTGGTATCTAGAGCTGTATCCGCAAAGGCGGGGAGTTTAAAGCGTACTCGGCCAGGCATGTCATGGATTATGGTGAAATCCCAGGTCGCCACGTTGCCTACTCAGTACTGTCCAAGCCCCAGGGCTTTACCCATCACATAGAAAAGCGCCACGCCAGCCAGTAGGCCAATCACATAACGTTCTGTTGTGAGTTTAGAGATTTTGTGATTGTCCGCCTGGTGGTGGTCGCTGAAATAATGCAAAGAGTGCCGATGGGATGGGGTGGAACTCATGACTCATCCTCGTCTTCAGTGGCGCGTAATTCCGCTTCCGCATCTTGAAAACGCTCTTTCAACTCTTCCACGCCTCCCTGTAACGTGGACCACACTCTCACCATGCCTTTAATAGTGCTGCGTTGCACCTTCTCGTTGGTGAGTATGTAAGTGGCCGCGGCACCCATCAGTAGGCCCCGCAAAAAACGCTCATTGCCAACATTAAAAAAAGGGGTGTTTTGCTGAGTCGCGTAATGAGGGTGAGCTGACTGGGCCGCATGTAAATGAGTCGTCTCATGGCCTACCCCGTAGCCGGGTGGGCCGGGAAAACCGCCACCCATCCCTGGTGCTGCCGGGTAGACCGGTCCAGGATGTGGGTTTTGACTACCCGGCGGAGGGTAAGGTTGCTGGAAATAGGGGTAAGCATAAGGATAGGGATAGCGTTGTTCATCACTCATGATTTTTCCCCAGAAGATTCGCTGCTAAGCACATACATGACCGCTGTACCCGCGGCCACGGTGGCAGCCAGAGATACCAGGGAAGAACGAAACTGGCCACCCGCCAGACCCGCAGTCGCTGTCGCCACGCCAGAAGCGACCCCTGCGCGAAGGGTATGGGCGAGGGCTTGACCAGGATTAATTTCAGCCCGTTGCAAACGTCGTAAATTACTTGCCCCAGCGCCGCATACGCCCATCACGGCGCCAAGCTTGCCTAGTTCCCAATAGGTGGTGCCGGGATGAGGATTAGGTAAGGGGTATTGGTAGGGAATCATCCCTGGATAAGGTCCTTGGGTCATGGGGTAATAGGGTTGCATGGTTGTTTTCCTCTTTTGTAATTAAGTACGTTACTGTCTGGTAGCAGCTATCCTGCAAAACAGATCTATGTGCAGGCAGATGGTCGGTGTAGTTAGTTATTTGTCGCTGGCTTGCTCATTATCGCTGCCTTTAGGTTCCTCACCAGCAGCTGTTTTCACCTTCTCCATACCACTCTTTACAGCTTGCGTAGCTTTGCTGCCAGCGCGAAACAACGAGCGCTGCACCGAATCATTGGTCAGCAGTAGCACAGCGGCAGCACCGATAAGTGCGCCTTTCCAAAATTCTTTATCATCGAAGTTCATGATTTGCCCTAAACTAGATAGACTATTGCTATCACCATTGGCAATACCGTTAATCAATTGATTTATATCTGGTCTATCCGCACTGCCGCCCTGGGGTGGAGCCTGGGATACACCTGGATTGCCCGGAGGATAACTAGGTGGTGGATAGGGCGCATAATTATAGGGTGGTAGTGTTTGCCCATAGGGCGAAGGCGCTTGGGCGTAGAGAGGTGGCATGGGTGCATGGGGTGGGTAGCCATGATCATAAACCCTATGACTAGGGTTCTCGTTAGGGTAGCCTTGACCACTGGATACAGTATGGTATTCGCCAGGCCCACTAGGATAACCGGGTGGCGGCGCATAGGGCCAGGGTGGGTATTGAGGTGGTAAAGGTTGCTCCGGGTGGGGACTCTGCGGTCCCGGTTGAGCTGCGCCGTGGGCTGCTTCAGGACCTAAACTGTGATCGGCCGAGCCATGGGCGCCGCCTGGAGCATTGACGGTTGCCCCAGTTGATGTGCCTTGGGGCATAGTAGAACTCTGAGGATTTACCGATGCAGTGGAATCCTGAGCAGTTTGTGGATTTTCTGGATTGTCAGTATGTTCGCCCATCTTGTTCTCACACAAATTAGCATTAGTGACTGATGGATTTAGATCAGCGCAATGATAAGCTGTTGGGTATTTTCATGGCTGCTGGTGACTAGCGCCTCCCGGATTTTTAGTGGAAGACGATTAAGGACTTTGTAAAATAACCGTAACAGTAATACTTCTTAATCTAATTAACAAGTAGATACACTAATTTATGGCAGGCTTATAAAGCGAGGAAAGTTAGTGTTGCTGGCGAGTTATATGTTGATTTAAAAACGATTTTTACGACTTCTAAGGGTTTTTCGAAAACGCTACAATTTAGACTGCTACTTGTTCAAGTCCCCTGGCAAAGGAAGATAGACTCGCACGGGGTAGCAAGACAAGAGGTTTTGCATAACTTTCACAGAATCGTTTTACCCGGTTCACCGCATCATGACTCACACAGTCGAGGGGACAAAGCACCGCATCGGCTTGCAGCAGAATCGTACCTAATCGCTGCCGACCGTCTTCACGACCCCCATCATGGTAAAGGAAACGACCGTTTTGCCGTTCCACCAGGGTGCGAAATTGGCTGCATTGGGAATACCGGCCGCCGACATAGAGTATACAACGACCGCATAAATCTGCATTGGGGCAGGTGTTATGCTGTTGCGCTGAGCAAGCTTCTGTAGCATCTGCATGATAAAGTTGGTTCAAGATTTTTTCTAAGGCATCCCTTTCTTGGCATACCTCAGCCAGTTGAGTTTCTAATTCATGGTTATAATTCTGCGTGCGTTCAAACCATTGTTGCCATTTTTCAACCATTGTCTCCCCGCGATGGGCACGCTTTTTGGCTTCGGTTAGCTCCCCCAACAGGGTATCCAGTTGCGCTTGCAAACGTTTCACAAGGGGTTCGTTTTTTAGGGAATCAAGCTCTAAATAAGCTTTTTCCAGAGCGCTTTGGGTGGTTTTTGCCTGGGCTAATTGGTTGTTTAGATTAAGTTGGGTTTGTCGGTGTTTTGTCAGTTGTTTGTGGTGGATTGCTTTCGTTTCCCCGAGCTGTTTTTCCAAATCGCTGTTGCGTTGCTGGAGCCGAGTGAGCTTTTGCATATCCACTCGAACCGAAGCGCCGGATAAATGGGATAGCATATGAACATCGCCATAGATCTGTTGGAGCAATTCGTTAGGCGCTAGAGGATGAGTGACCAATGCCCAATAAGGGCCGGCTACCTGACCCGTTTTCATGGCTGCTTGCCAAAGATCGCAAAAGGCATCCAGGGAACGGAGCTTGGCAATATGGTCGATGTCTCGCTTGTATTTGCGATCTAGGTGTTTATGCAGTAGTCGTGTGGCGTCACAGGGTTCATGGGCTAGACTGACGAAACCCCGGTGTAACTCATAATCGCTCACATTAACATCGATTCTAATTTTTATCTTTTGACAGATCCGCCGTAGTTCATGGAGGGATACGCAGGTGCCGATGACGCTACAATGAAAATGTCCGTCCAGTTGCCAAAGTTTCTTGCGTCGGATAGGGATGGCGGTACATAAAGTGGTGTTCGATTGCTTGGCTTCGCTTTGTTCCATTTCATGAGTAGCGCACATAGAAATCCAAATACCTTGTCATCTAATGTAAACAATAATTGTTACTATTTACATTAAAAATAAAGTAAGGTTATGAAGCTGTCAACCCGGTAGTGATATTTAAGGATTGTTTTTCATAAGTCCTATGGATTTATACATTCTGATAGCGTAAAAGCTCTTCCGCCAGAAGTTGTAAACTGATTGCTTCAATTTCCTTTGAGATCGGATAGCGATCGTCATTGGCGTGTACTACAAAGGTGCGCGTCGGTTTTAAATCAGAGCGGGCTTGATAAAAACCTCGTTCAACTTTTGCTGACAAAGTACGCTTGATTTCGATCGCCCACGTCGTACCGTCTTTGTGCTCTAACAATAGGTCAATTTCAGCACCGACAGCTGTACGATAAAAAAAAGCCGAGGAGCGCCAGGGTAATACAGAAAGCAAAGTCTCGATAACAAAGCCTTCCCAGCTAACCCCAACTATTGGATGACCGGCAAGCTGTTCTGGGGTCTCTAGACCAAGCAACGCATGCAAAAGTCCACTGTCCCGTACATAGACTTTTGGGGATTTTACCAACCGCTTGCCGACATTGGTATGATAAGGTGGAAGGCGGCGGACCAGTAACAAATCGGACAAAAGATCGATATAGCGCGTTACCGATTGAGTGCTTGTTTCCAGTGCTCGGCCAAGCTCAGAAGCATTAAGCATTGTTCCCTGTCGGTGGGATAGCATAGTCCATAGCCGTTCAAGGGTTGTGGCTGGAATACGTGGTCCGAACATTGGCACGTCTCGTTCAAGGTAGATGCGGATAAAGTCTTTGCGCAGAGCCAGGCTATCACTGTCACTGTCCGCCAGATAGCTATCCGGGAAGCCACCACGCAGCCATAGTTGCTCACGGGCAACACGATTGTTATCTATTTCAAGCACTGACAACGAGGCCATATCGATATAGGCAATTCGTCCGGCGAAAGTTTCTCCCGATTGGCGCAGAAGATTAATGGATGCGGAGCCAAGGATTAAAAATCGCCCTTTTCCTTTTTGTTGGCGGCGACCTTTGTCAATAATTCCGCGCAAGGATTCAAACAACTCTGGCATTCGGTGAATTTCATCTAGGATCACCAACCGGTCTTCAAAGTTATCTAAGAAAAGAACTGGATTTGCAAGTCGATTGCGATCATCTCGGTCTTCCAGATCGAGATAAAGCGCATCGTAGGTCTGACCGATTTCAAGAGCTAGAGTAGTTTTGCCGACTTGACGTGGGCCAATCAAGGCAACCGCCGCTTGACGTTTGAGGGCACGCTGTACTTCAGGTTTCACTAATCTAGGTATCATCCTTGCAAATTATCCAGTTCGTGGAAAGATTGCAAGGTAAATCATAACTGCTCACCCGTCATTTTGGTAGGGATTGCCGGAATCCAATTGCCATAGAGGGTGACACCGGATATCACCCGTGCTTGCTGTCCATGGCGAGAATGACACAAGGGTGAGTAGTTACGGTAAATCATTATTTTGGTCATCATTTCGTTGCAATGCTTACTCAAAGGCCGGAAGCGCTACCGATGTCATAAAAGCCTCAAGACATTCACTCACTTGTCTTGCTTTATTGATCGCTTGTACTCGATTATCAGCGCCAAAAATATTCAGAATAGCTGTCACATGTCCCTTGATAGTTGCTTCCGATAAAAAGAGTTTGCGGGCAATAAGCTTATTAGATAGCCCTTGAGCCATCAATGCCAAAACCTGACACTGTCGCTTGGTGAGTTGTTGAGGAGGATTTGCCGTGGTCGCCGCGTCTCGACCGTTTCGCTGAGGAGCAATCCGCGGGGCATAGGTGCCTCCATCGAGAACTAAGTTAAGTGCGTTCACAAGGGTATTTACGTTAGAAGATTTGAGAATATAACCCGCTACGCCGGCGTCTAAAGCCATTTTTATATGATTGGGGTTTTCTGAAGCCGAGAGAATCACTACCGGTAAATTTGGCTGGTGACTCCAAATGGTTTTTAATGCGTTTAAACTGTTTATGCCGGCCACATACAGATCCAGCAAAACCAAATCCAAATCCTTATTCTTTGCTAAGAAATTCAATGTCGTCTGGATATTGCTTGCTTCAAAAAAGGCAACGTTGGGATCTTGTTGTTTCAGGATATGATGGACCCCTTCGCGAAACAAGGCGTAATCATCAGTATGCAGTAATCTCATTGAAAAATTGACTCCTAATCAGTGATTAAGAAAAACCTGTTACCCGGTAAGAGGGTATTGCAACTAATATTTACGCTATTAAGCAGAACTCGTTATTTTGGTGTACTACATCGAGGTAATTTAATATCAGCAAGTCATATGCCAGTGTCTTTTGGCCCTGCTGATTTATAAAAAATTTTTTGCGGATTAGAGAGTTAGGTTGGTTTTTAAAGGATGGAAAAGGCCGGTATACCGTAAAGAATGGAGAGAGGATTGTTGGTAGCTGCCATATATGCTGGCCCCACCATATACGGAGGGATATCGGGAAAGGTTATTAAGAAGCGCTGGGTTTGCGAATGCCTAGTTTACGCATACGATGACGCAGGGTGCTGGGGTTAAGACCAAGCAGAGCGGCAGCGCCGCGATGACCTTCTATGACCCAATGGGTGTCTACTAATATTTGTTGAATATGGTTGCGTTCTACTTCTTCTAATGTGCTTGTACTGGGTGGCTTATACTCATCACTGGAGTGCAGAGGTACATCCATACTCTGGTCGATTTCAACCAACGGTCCTGGAGAGAGAATAGCGGCACGCTCCAGGACGTTATGTAATTCGCGAATATTTCCAGGCCAGTTGTGTTGTGCCAACTTATGCAAAGAGTCAGGCGTAAAACCCGTCAACGATTTTCCTAGTTTGCGAGCCAGCTTGTCGAGAAAGTGCTGGGCCAGTAAGGGAATATCCCCTTCCCGTTCCCGTAATGGAGGCATCATCACGGGAAATACGGCGAAGCGATAGTAAAGGTCTGAGCGAAAAATATTTTGTTGGACCGCACTGCGGAGATCCCGGTTGGTGGCAGCGATAACCCGTACATCGACCCGCAAGGTTTGCGCACCACCGACCCGTTCGAACTCTTGCTCTTGCAGAACCCGCAGCAATTTTGCTTGGGCCTCTAGGGACAATTCGCTCACTTCGTCGAGAAATAATGTTCCTTGATGGGCCAGTTCAAAGCGTCCTTTGCGTTTTTGGGTGGCGCCGGTGAAGGCGCCTTTTTCGTGGCCAAACAACTCACTTTCTAGCAATTCGCAGGGTAAGGCGGCACAGTTGAGTTTTATCAAGGGCTGATCTCGACGTGCGCTGCGGTGATGAATGGCCCGGGCAATGAGTTCTTTGCCGGTGCCCGTTTCACCGTGAATCAGTACGGTACTGTCGGTATTTGCCACTTGAGCCACTTGCTGAAGGACATGTTTTAGGACCTCACTCTGGCCAATGATCTCCTCAAAATTATGTTCGGTTTTGATTTCTTCCCGGAGATACCGCACTGTGGCTTGAGCCTGCTGATGGGCTTCGATAGCTTGCTGAAGCTTTGCATTTTTTTCCATGAGTTCCCGTTGCAAGCGGCGGATGTTAAGGTGGGTGCGGACGCGAGCTAATACTTCTTCATGTTTAAAGGGTTTGGTGATGTAATCGACACCGCCGACGGCAAAGGCTTTAACCTTGTCTTGGGTATCCGAGAGAGCGGTCATAAAAATCACGGGAATATCTTTGGTGACCTCTGCAGACTTTAAACGACCACAGGTTTCGTATCCGTCTAGTCCCGGCATACGAATATCTAGCAAAATAACATCGGGTTTAGCCCGTTCCACTTGTCCTAGGGCGCTCAAGCCATCTTGGGCAGCGAGAACTTTAAAACCCGCATTGTGCAGGCAGTCAAAAAGAACCCCAAGATTACTTGGGGTATCGTCCACAATCATGACCGTAGTATCCTGGTTAGGGATCATTATTTATGGCTCCGGTTTGGATTGAGTCGGCCAGATAATCACGAATTTTATTGATTTGAAAGGTACGTACCAGTTCCCGCAATTGGTTTATGAACGGTTGGAGATGATGCTCGGTGTGTTCAAGTTGGTCAATATAGGTTCCAAGGCCATAGAGATCGCCAATGTCAGCCAGTTCCCGCAATGTTTTAAGAGCTTCGGGGGGTAAGGTGAATCGCCCTTTGTTAGAAAACGGATCTGGCTTTGCAGGTTCAGCCAATGACGATGGCGGGGCGTAGAGCCACTCCAGCCGCAGATGGTTTTTAAGACAAGCTAGCAGACCGTCTATATAGACGGGTTTTGCCAGAAAATCGTCACACCCCACGGCCACGCTTCCAGAGCGATCATGCTCAAAAACACTGGCAGAGACGGCGATGACAGTAATGTCTTTACCTGCTTTGGTTTTGCGTAGGCGACGGGTAGCCTCAAAGCCATCGAGCACCGGCATCACCAAATCCATCAAAATTCCATGGGGATGACAAGTAGCGATTTTGTCCAAAGCATCCTTGCCATTCACTGCTTCATGCATTTCAAATCCTAGGGGTGCTAGCATATCCCGCAGTACATGCCGATTGGACGCTTTATCGTCCACCACCAGCAAACGCCGAACGGGGCCTTGATAGCCGACTATGACTTGGGCGGGGGTGTTTTTAGCAGCACTCGATTTGAGTCGAGGTAGTTCTGGCAGTTCCACCTCAAGACGAAATAGACTTCCCTGACCCGGCGTGCTGACCACCTGTAGTTCCCCTCCCATAGCCTGGGTTAAGCGTTGGCTGATGGCCAGCCCAAGCCCGGTCCCCTCCAATTGTTTATGGGGTTGTTTGACTTGCCGAAAAGGTAAAAAAATGTCTTCAACCTGATCCGCTGGAATTCCTGAGCCGGTATCTTCCACTTCAAAACAAAACCGAGACTGACGACAACCCACGCGAAAGTGAACAGTCCCGGTTTCGGTGAACTTCACAGCATTGCCCAGTAAATTAACCAACACTTGCCGTAGTCGCTTTTCATCACCCTGGACGCTCTCCGGCAACTTATCCATCACTTTATAATGAAAGGCGAGATTTTTGCTATCTGCTTTGACGCGAATAGTTTCTACAATCAACTGCAAAAATTCCGGTAGCGAAAAAGCATTGATGTTTAATTCAAGTTTTTGCGCTTCTATTTTGGAGAGATCCAGCAGATCATTGATAAGATTTAATAAATGTTCTCCACAGTGTTGCATCACCGTTACGGCATGGGATTGGTCCGAGGTTAGATTCTGGGCGCGTTTAAGGATTTGCGCATAGCCTAAAATGCCATTGAGAGGGGTGCGTAATTCGTGGCTCATATGAGCAAGAAATTCGCTTTTAGCGCGATTGGCCGTTTCCGCCGCCTGTTTGGCTTTTAGGAGGTCGTCTGCAGCCTGTTTATGCTCGGTAATATCCATACCGAGGGCATAGAATCCATTAGGTTGGCCGTTAGATTCAAGCTGGGGAATATACTGCATATCGACACTGCGTTTGCCCAGCTGGCGGTGGGGCAGCTCAATTTCGAAGCGTTGTGGTTGGCCAGACAACGCGCCTTTAATGTGAGGTTCAACTTTTTTATAGGTTAGCTTACCAAGTCGGTCAGCGACCCGCTGACCATGGAGTTTTTGGGGAGAAATGCCAAACCATTTCTCATAGTTTACGTTGTTAAACGAGTAACGTTCTTCCCCATCAACATAGGCGATTAAGCCTGGCAAAGAGTTAGCCAACAAGCGAAGCTGTTCCTCACTTTTACGTAAGTTTACCTCTGTACGTTCCCGTTCCAATTCTGAACTAGCTCGTTCAGCAAACAGCTTCAGAAATGAAAGATCAAGGGGAGCAACGGGCATAGGCTTATCATCGATCATAGCCATATGTCCCATGACGGTTCCCCGGTGATCCCGTAACGGAATGCCAAAATAGCTGACTGCTTCCAACTTGGCCAAGTCGTGACTTTTGGGGAACTGTTTCTGCACATTGTCCGGGTGGTGAATCAGGTTCCCGGCCAGGACCTGTTCGCAAGCGGTATTGGCGAGATCGTATTCCAGCCCTTCGATAAACTGGTTGTCCGTCCAAAAAGCAAGAGGTCGAATGCGGGTTCGCACGCTGGCGAATTCAGCCACAAAGGCATACCGGACACCAAGATTCAAAGCTAGCTGACTTACCAGCGCACGAAAAAACTTGGTACCAGTCACCGCTGTGGTGGCTTCAACGATGGTGCGCCAGGCGATACCTGCCCGTTGCCGTGCGCTGTTATCGCGAACCACTGCGGCGACACAGCGGCGACCTTCCAATTCAATAATAGCCGCCGAGATCTCAGCGGGTATTGTTGCCCCCCCTTTGGTTAAGCAATGGAGCTGATCGCTCCATCCTGAACCTTGCCGGCATTCAGCATTGATAAATTCTAACAGCTTTGGGATTTCATCCCGATGAATAGTGGAAATAGGCGTAGCCAGTAACTCTTCTCGAGAATACCCTAGCATTCGGCACGCCTTAGAATTAGCATCCAGGATTTTGTCCTGGTCAGGATCGATGACGAACATGGCTTCATTAGCGTGCTCAAAGACCTGCCGATAATAATCGCGAGACCTTATGTGCATTTGACCAGCGTCATCTGCTCCATGCAAGCTCGATGACATCTTGCTTCCTCGTTAATAGATATGATAAATGTTATTGAGAAGTCATTATCTTAGTCAGCTAGATATCTATTGATAGCAACCATAGCGTTCCAGGCAATCAAGTCAAGAGGCTAATTTTAGACCATCACCCATAGCCTGCCAGCGATTAATAGCTTGTACCCGATTAGACACGTCTAACGCCATCAATATGGCAGTAACATGTCCTTTAACGGTAGCTTCTGAGACGCCGAGCTTGCGAGCGATAGCTTTGTTTGAAAGCCCTTCGGCCATTAATGCTAGCACCTGGGATTGCCGCTTAGTGACTTTCTGGGACGAAGTGGGCGATCCGCCTTTCTCTGGAAGGGTATGTAGTGTGGCAATCCGAGGCATATAACGGCCACCCTCCAATACCAACTGAAGCGCTCTCATTAACGTGGCGCTGGTGGCGGATTTTGAGACATAGCCTGCTAAGCCCATTTCCTGGGCGCTTTTAATATGAGCTGAGTTTTGCAAGGCTGTTAGAACTACTATCGGCGTGGAGGGCATGTAGGAGTGCAATTTTTTTAAATTGTCCAATTCATAGTTATCGGTTAAAGAACAATCAATTAACAGTAAATCAATATCTTGATGCGCAAAGGCTACCAGAATCCCCGTACTTAAGTCATTGGCTTCTAGAAACTCTATCGTTGTATCGAGTGGTTTGAGAATACATTTAATACCCGCACGAAATATAGCGTGATTGTCAACATGTAATATTTTCATGGTTTTGTATCTACTTAAATCAAAAGTAAGTCTGTTATAACAGCAATTGGTTTAAAGTCTCGCGGTTTTTTTTAGTAAATTGAGTTCAGGTTCCGCTATACCCACTGGGTTATACGAAATTAGGATGCAAAGAGATGATGGTTGAATAGCTAAATTTGTGTATAGCCTTGAATAAGTAGTCAAAAAAGAATATTCAGACACAAAAGAAATTAATCTCAGGGTCAGCTGATATTAATAGCCTTGTTTGTTGAGAGTGGTGATATAAGGCGAAGGATAAAAAGAAAAATTTTGGATCACCTTAAAGAGGTACTGTTCTCTTTAAGTAGTTAAAGCAGCGTCGCCAACATAGGCCTAAAAAAGCGGCGTTTATAAATAGCGTATCATCCTTTGGTTGCAAGGGTTTTCCCTGTAGATACTGAATCAATTTTTTAAAGGGGTTATACCAAGGTTTTTGCGTTTGTTTAATTTTTAAAAAAGTAATTGTTGTCCAAGCCTCTAATTGCAAGGAAGTATTATCGTATAACAAGATACGTGCTTGTCCAGCATCAAGTGTGCGTATTCTATCGCCTGGGCAATAATAAGCGTTCACCTGTACGGGCTGCCATCCTAATGTTTGAAAACGCTGTTCTTCGACCCTACCTTGAAAAGAAACAACTTTACCGACCCAGGAATGGCAAATTACAGTTTCTTCGCTGGCTATAGGATAAAATATTGCCAAGATCATGAAGGGAGTCAAGATGAGTTTGCTTAAAATCATTGCTGCACCCCCCTCAAATAGAATCTAATACCCTAGAAAATAATATGATTGGCGCGGCTCCCGTTTTGTGGAGACGCTTATGGGCTGTTTATTGATTGAGCATATTATGTGCCAATATATATTTTTTTAATTTATTGATGTATACATAGGGATAATTTACAAGTATATATAGGCTTAGCTTTTGTTTAGATGGGATATGTAGTCGTTTTGCGGATCGTCTTGAACCGTTTCAGGGGGTCAATATGAGCTAGATAAGCTAAGCTTCGTGAATAAGAAAAAAGTGGTTGAGGGTATGAGGGTAAGTTTCAAATTTCTTCATTATTTTACTTGATTGCTTTATCAGTAGAATGATAATGTTTTGCTAGAATTTTATAATTAGTTTAAAAACAGAGGGATTTTACGTGAATCATTCTAGAAGATTCAGTTTGGCTTTTTTAGCACTCGTGTTTCCAATAGCTTTTTTTGCAACCCTAGCAGTAGCTGAACCTCCCCCCAATGGGCTTTTGGGACTTTTTACGTTTACGGGAAATGCTAATAACAGCGTTTTGAATCAGCCTAATGGAATAGTAAATGGAGCACAGCTAACCGAAGATCGGTTTGGTAATCCAAATAGCGCCTATTTGTTTGATGGAATTGATGATTACATCGATGTACCCAACATAGGGGACGTTTATAGCCTCACCACTCCCTACACTATCGCAGCATGGGTTAAGCCGACCACGCCGGGTACCGATCCTCGCAGTGATCCAATTATGTGGAAAATAGGATCACTAAATACAAATTCTGATAATTATTTTTTGAGTTGGGCAACCAATTCATCATTTATGACAGGTCTTGAAAACGCTATAGATGACAACGATTTTGCGGTTTTCTCCACTGTTAAATCTGCTGATAGCTGGTATCATGTGGCAGGCGTTTATGATGGTCAGGCACTCGCTATTTATATAAATGGCGTCCTAGAAAATTCAGTTCCACTGGGGCCGGTTACACCCTATTCAGGTCCAGCACCCCTTAGAATAGGTAACAACCTACATTCGAATCACCTTAATAAAGGTGTTTTCGACGGTGTCATTGACGAGGTTGCTATCTACAACCGTGCCTTGGCTCTAGAAGAAGTTGTTGCTTTAGCAGGTGATATTCCTCCTCCTTCGTCAACAAACACGGCAGTTGGCATAGGTTTATTTGATCCAAGCCGCAGTGCTTTTCTCCTAAAACAAGATCTGTCTGCAGGGGAGGCCGATGTTGATTTTTCATTCGGGCCACCAAATGCAGGTTGGATACCTTTAGCGGGTGATTGGGATGGTGATGGTGTAACGACAGTAGGTTTATATGATCCCACTACGGGTGTTTTTAACTTGAAGAACCTGTTAACAGCGGGTCCAGCCGACGTTACATTACAGTTTGGATCGGCAAACGCCGGTTGGATACCTTTAGCGGGTGATTGGGATGGAAATGGTGTTGATACGGTAGGTATTTATAATCCAGCAGAAGGTCGTTTCTTCTATAAGAACACTTTAACGGTTGGTCCAGCTGATGGTACTTTTCTATTTGGATCCGCCGGTGCTGGTTGGCTTCCTGTAGCAGGTGATTGGGATGCAAATGGTACTGATACAGTAGGATTGTATAACCCGGATACCAGTACATTTTATTTGAGAAATACTCTGCTAGACGGCGAAGCCGAATTGATATTTGACTATGGGCCAGCAGCGGCTGGTTGGCTTCCTGTAGCAGGTGATTGGGATGCAAACAATGTCGATTCAATAGGCTTGTACAATCCCACTGATAGTCAGTTTCTACTTAAAAATACTTTCATCAGTGGTCCAGCTGATATCACTATCCAGTATGGGACTCCAAGCGCAAATTTGTTGCCAGTAGTTGGTGCATGGGGTATAACGCCAGCAGCACCCGCTCCAGCCCCAGCACCTGATCCAGCCCCGGCTCCGGCTCCGGCTCCTGTACCGGCACCTGCACCTGCACCTGATCCGGCCCCGGCCCCAGCTCCAGATCCGGCTCCTGCACCGGCCCCTGCACCAGCTCCGGCTCCGGCTCCGGCTCCGGCTCCGGCAGGAGTGTAACCGCAAACTTAACCCCAAATATGCTTATAATTGACCGTTGGGCGTGAATCTCGCCCAACGGTTTTTCTTTATTGACTCAATGTAACTGACTGATCAAGAAAACATTTTACACGCTGCAAATATCTGCTCAATCAATATAGTGACAGTTTTTGCAACTTCAGGTGACAGGGAGGTTCCATGATCAAACTTTATTCCTTCAACCGCAAACACAATCAGCTGTTTAGGTAAACGGCGGATTTCACGCCCTAATGCTATAGCGTCAGCGACTCCAAAGGAATGACTCGAGTAACCTGTTAACTCTTGTGCAATCTCGTTTTTAGACATATCTAAGCGATATATAGTCCCTGGCTCACCACCGCCGTGGGCAGCGTCCACGATGATGACTTTATTTTTATGCTCCCATAGGTTGATCAGTTGAGCACCATCACCCGTATGGGCTATCATCTGCACTTCTTTGGGGAGCCTAGGATCCTCCTGCAACCGCCGAATCACTGCTAAGCCTACACCGTCGTCACCTCGAAAAGGGCTGCCAACTCCTATAATCAACGTCTTAAGGCAATCAGTGGCGTTCAATGTGCAACGTTAAAAAGTGGGTTGCGCAGGAAATACAGGGGTCATAATTACGGATGGTTTGTTCACAGCGCCATTTTAGTTCATTATCGGCAAGATCTAAATTTTGCGCGACGACGCCCCGCAGGTCTTGCTCAATCTGTCTTTGATTCTGTGAAGTGGGTGGAACGATGTGAGCGTTTAACACCCGCCCTTCCTCGTCGAGACGGTAAGCGTGGTAACAAATACCGCGAGGTGCTTCCGTACAGCCGTGGCCTTCCCCCGCTTGGGGTATTATATTGACATAAGGTGCATCGGGTTCTTCGTAAGCTTCTGCTAAGCGTAATCCTTCTTCACAGGCATACAATACTTCCACGGCCCGTATCAAAATGCTCTGGAAAGGATTGCTGCAAACGGACTCAAGCCCGCTATCATGGGCTGCTTGCTGCGCTAGCTCCGAGAGCTGAGCAAAATTATTGTTGTAGCGGGCAAGGGGACCGGTAAGATAGGATTCGCCATTTTTTAAATGGCCTTGAAGGGCATTAGAATGGGCAACATGGGTTTCATCCGTATAATCCAAAAAATCCTCAATGGGGATATCCAGGCCCCGGTTGGAAACAATGTGACCTTCGGTGATGGGGTAATGGTTTGGATGGCGTAAAGATAGGCAGGTGTAATCCACTTTATAGTCTGGAAAGTTGAAACCTGCAAAAAGTTTGAGAGTATCGAGGGATGCTTCAATGGCCCATTGTAGTTCATCGCAAAGGGCTCTTATGGCTTGTTTTGAAGGCGTCCGGTAAAACCCACCTACCTTGAGATTGACAGGATGAACAGCCCGGCCACCAATCACCTCTAGAATACGGTTACCCAGTTTTTTTAGGCGCAGACCTTTCTCCACCACCTGGGGTTGTTGACGACCCAACTGAATCGCATCTTCAAGGCCCAGAAAATCCGGCGCATGTAACAAATAGGCATGTAAGGTATGGCTTTCTATCCACTCTCCACAGTAGATAAGTCGGCGCAGGTTTTTTAACGGTTCTAGCAAAGTGACCCCCAGGGCCGCTTCTAGGGCTTGGCTGGCGCCGAGCATATAGGCAATGGGGCAAATGCCGCAGATGCGCGCCGTGATATCGGGCACATCACTGTACAACCGTCCTTGTAACAGGGCTTCAAAAAAACGCGGCGGCTCGAATATTCGAAACTGAAACTCTTCAATGGTGTTGTCTTTGACCCGCACATAAAGCGCCCCTTCACCTTCCACTCGAGCCAGGGCATCTACTCTAATGGTGCGAGTTCTAGGGGGTGACTTATTCTTCATGACGCAGACTCTCTTGGCGAAAGGCTTCGGCATTGGCATTAAAAAGTCGATAAAAGTGTTTGACTTCCCGTTGCGTCATGCCCAATTCAGCCAAACGCTGGCTCAAGCTTATTGGATTAGGGGTTTCCTTAGGCCCAAAACAACCGTAACAACCCCGGTCACAGGAAGGGCATAGGTTGCCACAACCGGCTTGGGTGACAGGACCGAGGCACGGGGTGCCCTTGGCGACTAGAAGGCAAACGGTGCCCGCCTGTTTGCATTCGATACATTGGCTATGGCGAGGTATATTAGGTTTGCGCTGGTTGAGGAAGGCATTGATGACTTCCAGGAGTTGTCGTTTGTCAATGGGACAACCTCGTAGCTCAAAGTCCACCCGCACATGCTCTTGGATGGGGGTGGATGTGGCTAGGGTATCGATGTAGCGAGGCTCAGCGTAAACGATACTGATAAACTGGTCTACGTCCTTAAAGTTACGCAAAGCCTGAATACCGCCTGCGGTAGCGCAGGCGCCAATAGTTACTAAATATTTAGACTGCTGGCGAACCTTGCGAATGCGCTCAGCATCGTCGGGTGTGGAAATAGAACCTTCCACCAAGGAAAGATCATAAGGTCCTTTCCGTTGCGCACGGCTAGCCTCTAAAAAGTAGGCGATGTCTATAGTGTTTGCGACGGTGAGTAATTCATCTTCACAGTCCAGTAAGCTGAGTTGACACCCGTCGCAGGATGAAAACTTCCAGACCGCTAGTTTCGGTTTTGTTGAGCCCGCCACGTTTATAACTCCCGGATCTCGAAGAGATGCTCAAT
>CAYRGG010000006.1:0-109008 GCA_964423745.1 uncultured Candidatus Competibacteraceae bacterium
GTGATGGCATGGGGGAGACGCACACCCGAAAGGAGCTGACCGAAGGACTGAAGGCGTTGTTTGTGAGTGATCCGAAGGGGATTGCGATGGAAATCTCTAACACGTCAAACGATGCTATACAAAACAATACAGCTTTTTCTTTCTTTTTTAAAGAAGCCATCTTTAACAACCCAGATTCCGAAGGCAAGTTTATTAAAGCAGTCTCCTTAACCTTAAAAGATTTATATCAAGATGCAACAAATAGCTTACTCAGTGAAAAAGAAAACATAATGAGTTCTCAAGCTTTAGGTTTATTGTTTGGTAGTTTGCAAGCCGCCTTCAACGATGCGAAGGTAGAGAATGCAGCTGACCAGGATGGGGTAGGTAATATGGTCAATGCATTAACGGGTTTGGCGACCCTCTTTTCTGGAATCAGTATTGCACTTAGCGCTACAAAAGATGCGTTTGTTGTTCCTTTTTTTAGTAATTTATTTAATAGCGGTAATCGTGCCCAAGCAGAGCAGATGGATTTAATTGATGGGACGTTCGATAAATTGCTAGGAGCCATGATTGCAGGATTTAATGGCTATGTAGAGCAAACAAACCGTTTTGCAGTAGGAAATCATTTTGAAACAAGATGTAATAGCGCTGAGTCTGCTGGCGATAAAAATTTAAATAAAAATTAAGAGTATATAACATGGTAAGGCTATTATTGTTTTGGTTTTTATTATTAATGATATTTACTGGATTATCCGCTTGTCAAAAGAATACTGTAACAGAGGTAATACAATATAAACATAAAGACAGTATATATGCAGACTTTGTAAACAGCCCTCAGGAAGGTAAAAAAACGCTTATTAAAAACTACGGTCAAGGCATCGAGGAACTGCTCAAAGGTGTATTACTCAGTCAAGAGAAACCCTCTGAGCAGACGTTAAAAGCTTTCTCAGAGCTACTTTCCGAGTCTTACTATAACTCAACGAACACTGACCTCAGCGAGGCAGAAAATGTACGCTATGCTCAAATATTCGGGACAATGATGGGTAGTCTAGGAGGGCTGCGTGGACAGGTTGTTAAAAAGCGTAAAGCCCGTTTTTTTGCCAGCTTATACAATTACACAGAGCTCGATCAACGATGGCTGGCGCTTTTCACTGACCTAGTTGCGCATGCTACATCCTATGAAATATCGGAAAACTTCATCAGAGTTGCTCGCACTGGCAACGTTAATGAATTTGCTGAGTATGTAATAAAAAGCAACTACGCAAAACAAATAGAGGATGACCTGGTCGATGAGATGACTAGTCAAATTGTAGGAGCTGCTATTGCAAGATTTAATGGCTATACAGAACAAACGGATCGTTTTGCAGTAAGAAATTATTTTGAAACACGACTTGTTAGTGCTGAGCTTAGGAGTATCAGATAGATTTGGAAATGCCCTCTTTAGTTAATTAGAAAGTGCACAACAAGTTGCCCGCCTTTCGTTGCCTGTAAACGTTAAATTCTTTACAGCGGTTTCTCAGTGCCTAAATCGGGTTCCTCAAGGTGCTCCAGCATCGCTTTTCGCGCTGCATCACGCAGCTTGACAGCGGCTTGCCAGTCGTCTCCCTCCGGTAAGATAGGCTCCCCGATGGTCACTTGTAAAACGCTACGGCGCGGGAACCAAGAGCCGGCCCGCAGCATCGAGCGGGTGCCTTGGATCGCTACCGGGACGATGGGGACTTGTGCTTGAGCAGCAGCGACAAAGGCGCCCATACGAAAGGGTAACAGCCCTGGCATACGGCGGAAGGTGCCTTCAGGAAAAAACACTAAAGATCGACCCCCATGTACAGCTTGTTTTACCCGGTCTGCGTCGGCTGCGCTACGCTGCAGGTCGAAACGCTCCACAAATAAGGTTTCCAAGCGTTTGAGGGGTACTCGCAGGATAAATGAATTTAGTAATTCCCGTTTAGCCACATAGCTTAACCGGCCAGGCATCGAAGCAGCTAAAATAAAACTATCCAGATAGCTGGCGTGGTTGGCAATTAATATGTGCTCAGCGTCCTTGTGCAAAGATCCTAAACCGTCCACATGCAGTGGGATTCCTGTTAGTTTTAATAGCAAGCGCACAGCACTCCCCGCTACCTGCCAGCGCCAGGCAACCTTTGGCAGGGCTAACACAGCAACCCATACAAAAGGCGCGAGTAGGATAAAAATTGCCCATACATAGGCAGCATAAAAGGTATCGGAAACCCGCCGCGTCATCCCACGTACCTGGCGGCCAAGCCCGCTAAAAGCAAGCCGGGTAATTTGCCACCAGAGCGCCTTACTGCCACGCCCCAATTTCCCTTGTTCATAAAGTTCCCGCACCGCGCCGCGCCGCAATTTGCCGCTAGAGGTTTTCAAGACACTGTGCAGCGGAACCAGCACCACATCATCCGGGGGTGTCATCAGGATATCGAGGCTGACTTCACGAATTTGTCGACGCAGTCGATCAAGGGTCTCCGATGTGGTTTCTCGGGTTTCCGCCACCACCACCAAACGTTCCGTTCCCGACTGCTGGTCGGTGCTGGCAAATACCGCAACACAGCCTTTGCGAATCCCGTCGATGGCGCCTACCGCTTCTTCCAACTCGTAGGGATAAATATTCCGACCACCCCGGATGATGACTTCCTTGGCGCGACCAGTGAGATAAATGTCACCGCCGGTCATATAGCCACGATCCCCGGAATCCAACCAATCCTCATGAAACAGCCGTTGGGTTGCTTCCGGGTTACGATAATAACCGCTGGTGCAAGAAGGTCCGCGAAACTCAACCCGGCCTTCCTGACGTTCTGGAAGTTCTCGACCACTGCCATCGACAATACGAATCTCATGACTTTCCAAGGGTCGCCCACAGTTGGGGACTTGTAATGGATTGAGATCATCGCTATCAGCGGGTACGGCATGACCCGTTTCTAAAAAAGTTTGCCGCTGGATGCGGTCGACGATAAGGCCCCGGTTTGGGGGTTGCAGGGCCAAACCCACGGATGATTCGGCAAGACCGTATACGGGTGCTATGGCTTCAGGACGAAAGCCATAACGGGCGAAACGTTCGGTAAAGTTGGTTAAGGTCACCGAGCTCACCGGCTCAGCCCCATTTAAAGCCATGCGCCAGGAGCTTAAATCGAGTCCTTCGATATCCTCGTCCCTAACAGCCCGTAAACACAGCTCGTAGGCAAAGTTCGGACCGGCGGATAGGGTGCCCCGGTGGTTATGAATGGCCCATAGCCAGTTGGCGGGTTTTCGCAAAAACCGTAATGGCGACATCACCACCAAAGGAAAGCCGTGATACAAACTGCCCAGAAATGCGCCGATCAAACCCATATCGTGGTAAAGGGGCAACCAGCTAATAAACACATCGGTAGAAGTTGCTTCAACCCGAGTTCCCATAGTGCGCAGGTTGGCCAGCAAATTCTCATGGGTCAACATAACCCCTTTGGGATCGCCGGTGCTACCTGAAGTGTATTGCAAAAAGGCGATATCCTGGGGTCCCACCGGCGGGCTGATCCAGGTGCCTGAAAATGTAGTTTTGCTCAACTCTTCCACAGTCACCACCTGATGCAAGGTGTCCACATGGGTTTTTAGTAAAAACGCTACTTTTTTGGCTTCAGGGACGGTGATCAAAATAACCGCCTGAGCGTTTTCCAAAATCTTGCTATGGCGGCGTAAATGCTCCTCAATTTGAGAAGGACGCAGGGGCGGATAGATGGGTACTGGAATACCGCCTGCCAGGAGGGTGCCAAAGAAGCTAAAAAAGTAATTGGTTTCCGTGGGTAGCATAATGGCCACGCATTGACCCGGTTGTAAACCCCGTTCCCGTAAGCCCGCCGCCACGCCACGAGCGCCTGTTTGCAGCGCCTTATAAGTAAATGCCTGGGCCTGGTCTTCCTCTCCATAAAGATGAATGCAGACCCGTTCCGGGTGAACTTGGGTATGCCAATTTAAAACATCGATCAAGGTAACCGCTTGTTCAGGTGTCGCGGTGGTGGCTTGCGGTGGCTGGTAATGGATCTGCGGAAGTTCTTTCCCCGGCGTCATCGTGTCGGCGCTGAGAACCATTTGCAGCAGTTCCCGGGGTGTTTCGGAAAGGAGGGCTTGTTCGGGGAGGTTTAACCGAAAAGCATGTTCTAGGCGCAGCACCAGTTCTGTGCGTCCCAAACTATCTAAACTCAAATCTTCCGCAAGACGGCTATCTAAATCAATCTGCAGGGTGGCCCGTTGGGATTGGGTTTCCTGAACTAAACCATCGACGATACCTAAAAGCGTAGCGGCCTTTTCATCAACCGATGAAGCAGGCGCACTCGATTCGGGAAGGGGTGTTGAGGCAGCACTTTCTGTCATGGGGATAATCTCGCCAAAACGGGTTCGTTACAACAATAACTCTAGACGAACAATGGATAGAATTCACAGGAGAAAACCCATATTCCTGCGAGGTTGAGTGGACTCATAGTAAGTAATATTATTTAGTTTGAATTTCGCCTAGCCGTTGACCCATCCACGCCATGGTTTCGGGAACAAGGGTTGCATCCCACAGCACGTTTTGTTTAGCAAATAAAACGATGACCGTAGAACCCATATTAAAACGGCCCATTTCCGCGCCTTTGTCCAATACGATGGAGGGTTTTTCCGTGTCGGAATAATCCCAATGCCGAATCTGTTTTCGCCGTGGCGGGGTAATGACGCCGGCCCAAACGGTTTCGATGGAGGCTACATTGATAGCCCCCACAAGAACCATAGCCATGGGGCCTGCTGGGGTAGCAAAGAAGGTGGCTACCCGCTCATTGCGGGCAAATAAGTTAGGCACCAGACGGGTGGTGGCTGGTGATACACTAAACAGTTGTCCTGGGATATGTACCATGTGCTGTAAACGCCCGCGCATTGGCATATGCACCCGGTGATAATCCCGTGGCGACAAATATAAGGTGACAAAACTACCCTGCTGAAAGGGTAGGGCTGTAGCGGTGTCGCCACCCAACAACTGAGTCAGCGAAAAGAGACGGTTTTTAGCCTGAAAAAGCGTATCGTTATCAATAATGCCTGCTTGACTTACAACACCGTCTACTGGGCAACAGAGTACACCGTCACCGACAGCTAGAGGGCGAGCATCCGGTCGCAGTGGGCGAGTAAAAAAGTGATTGAAATCATGATACCTGGTAGGATCAGGTTCTTTTGCCTCGCTCATGTCCACATTAAAGTGGGCAATAAAAGCGCGAATCAAAAAGTTTTTGAACCCGCTTGTCCGACTACGGGTAAGCTTATAGGCCAGCCAGGTGATTAACCGTTGCGGCAGCAAGTACTGCAGTGCGGCGCTCAAATAATCGCTTAGTTTGGCAGCGCGTTGTTTTTGGGAATGTGGCGTAGTAGAACAATCAGCGTCCATGAAAAAACTCAAAAGCGGGTTAACCAAACTGTTTTTTATAGTGTCCTATTCTCTCAGAGTCACAAAAAAATTGTTAGCGGTTAGATTAGGTAATGTCTAACCCGCCTTAGTCGTAAAGATAATAAATACACGATGGATTCATTAACTCAGCTAACCTTAGGCGCCGCTGTCGGCGAATTGGTGCTCGGCAAAAAAGCTGGTCGCAAAGCAGCCCTATGGGGTGGTCTCGTGGGTACATTGCCGGACTTAGATGTGCTGGCGGATCCTTTCCTTAGCGAAATTCAAGGGCTTTCTTTCCATCGTGGCATCAGCCATTCTTTGCTATTTGGTGTTTTGGCAGCGCCGCTGTTGGGTTGGGTAATCTCACGTATTCATCGCCATTCCCAGATCCCTTGGCGTGCTTGGAGCCAATTGGTGTTTTGGTGTTTGCTGACCCATATCCTTTTAGATTGTTTTACCACCTACGGTACCCAAATCTTTCAACCGTTTAGCGATTATCGAGTAATAATAGGCTCCATTTTTATCATCGATCCCCTTTACACAGTACCCTTGTTGACGGGGTTGGTGGTGGCTCTTTGGGTTAGGCAAACTAGCCAATTGCGCCGCGTGGCCAACTTTTTGGGAATCGGCTTGAGCAGTCTTTATCTTCTATTCACTGTTGCCAACAAACTGTATATCGAAGATGTCTTCAAAGATGCGCTCCAGGCCCAGGGACACGGCTATCAGCAGCTTTTTACCTATCCCACCGCCTTCAACAATGTGCTTTGGATCGGTCTGGCGGCAAACCCGCAAGGCGTATGGGTGGGACATTATTCCCTGTTGGATGCAGAGCCGAACATAAACTTCCGCTACGTGCCTCGCCATCGAGCATTGCTGGGTAAGCTGGCAGATGATCCCGTGGTGCATAGGTTACGCTGGTTTTCCAATGGACTTTACACAGTCAGCGAGAAGGACGGCGCACTCTATTTTAATGATTTACACTTGCCTCGTACCGACAATTGGCTGTCTAGGGAGGGGCACTATGTCTTTAGCTTTCGGCTTATTCGTGATCCCGAAGAACCGACCCGGTTGCTAGATGTTGTTCAAGAGCGACCGCCTTATCGGATAAGCGAAGCTATGTGGCAACGTTTTGCCCAGCGGGTGATGGGCGTTCCCTCTGCCCAGGCGGCAGCCGGTCATTAAGATTGCGTATTTTAGAAAGGGTTAAGTTTTTTTGATCTAAATACTATGTGGTTATGTCTTCTATACCATAGAGTAGTGTTTTTGAAGGGGACTAAAACCTCGCTACTGACTGTTGATTAAACTATTGTTATGCATGAGATGTCGCTTTGCGAAGGCATTCTTCAGGTGATAGAAGAACACGCTGAACAGCAACGTTTTTCCAAAGTGTGCCGAGTACGGTTGGAAATCGGCGCCCTGGCAGGCGTAGAGCTGGAAGCGTTGCGTTTTGGTTTTGAAGTGGTCACCCGTAACACCTTAGCCGAAGGAGCTCTTTTAGACATTATTACATTGCCTGGACAGGCTTGGTGCTTGGGTTGTAGCCAATCGGTTGCGGTTCAGCAGCGTTTTGATGCTTGTCCTCTATGTGGTAGCTATCAATTACACCTTAGTGGCGGCGATGAATTGCGTATCAAAGACTTGGAGGTAGAATAATGTGTACCGTTTGCGGTTGTGATAATAATCAGGCTATGTCCGAAGGCCATGACCTCCATCATGATCACTCCCATGATCACCATCATCACCATCACCATGATACCCAGGGTGATCTTCACTTCGGTCATGGACCTGCCCATGCCCATGCGCCGGGGTTGAGCCAAACGCGGATGGTGGAAATCGAGCAAAATATTTTGGCTAAAAACGATGCCTATGCCGCTGCTAACCGAGACTATTTTGCGGCTCATGGCATTTTTACCCTCAATTTGGTGTCTAGTCCCGGTTCCGGTAAAACCAGTCTGTTGGTGGAAACCGTAAAAACCTTATCAGCAGAACTGCCGGTAGCCGTGATTGAAGGTGATCAACAAACCCTCAACGATGCCGATCGTATTCGCGCCACTGGGGTTGCAGCAGTACAAATCAATACTGGGAAAGGCTGTCACTTAGACGCGCACATGATCGGGCACGCTTTGCCATCCCTCAAGTTTCCCCAAGGTGGTGTGCTATTCATCGAAAATGTTGGCAATCTAGTCTGTCCCGCCGGGTTCGACCTGGGCGAAGCCCACAAAGTCACTATCTTGTCGGTGACGGAAGGTGAGGACAAGCCGCTTAAATATCCCGATATGTTCGCGGCCTCAGATGTGATGATTCTCAATAAATGCGATCTTTTACCGCATCTTGATTTCGATGTAGCGCTTTGTATTGACTACGCCCGTCGTGTTAACCCGAATATCCAAGTGATCCAGCTGTCAGCACGCAGCGGCGAAGGGCTCACCCCATGGCTAGATTGGGTTCGTCAGGGTCAGCAGCGGACCGCGGCGGCGAGATTGGATAAAACCCCGTCGGATACGAATTTGGCAAAGACCGCAACGTTTTAATGTCGGTGCTTAGGCTTTTAGTGATGATGCTAGGCGTATTCCTAGGAGAACCGACAGTGGCTTCAGAACCGACAGTTTTAGTTGATTTTCGCCAACCTGAAGTCGTTCAGAAATGGAACGTTATCAATGATGGTGTCATGGGGGGCGTGTCCACCAGCCAGTTTGACCATCAAACTGACAAAGCAGTTTTCTCTGGCATCGTCTCTTTAGAAAACAATGGGGGTTTCGCCTCGGTGCGCTCAGCGCCAGAGCGCTTTGAGCTTAGCGCCTTCCAGGGTATTGCGCTGCAGGTGCGGGGTGATGGCAAGACCTATAAATTCAATGTACGTACTGATGATTCCAGAGATGGGATCAATTACCGCAGCGCCTTTGTAACCACGGCTGGGGAGTGGATTATTGTGGAGTTGCCCTTTGTTGACTTTGAGCCGACTTTCCGTGGACGCATCGTTCCAGACGCGCCGCCGTTGGATACATCAAATATTACTACCTTGGGTTTTCTTATTGCAGATCGGCAACAAGGACCGTTTCAATTGGAAATACGAGGAATTAATGCAATAAAGTGAATATCTGCCGTAACTGCTTAAAGGGTTGACCGCTTTAACTAGCCAACCATGCCCATTGCAGGGAAACACCGTACATGGGTTCCACAGCCCCACATTAATGATTTTATATGGCCATCAAAATATAAACAGCATACTTAGCCCGGATAAAAACTCTCATCCATCAATTGCGCCCACGTATAGGGACACTGAGTGGGAAATGTATTTTTAGGCAACCCTGTTTCTTCCCGTGTCCAACGAACTGCTTTCCTATAAGCCCGCTCAATGGATTGATCCAAAAATGCTTTTAGACTTGGATTGTCTTGCAAATGATTGACCAATTCATCGCGTTGCTCCTCGATCGTCAATTGCCAGCTTAGGGTTTTTTTTTCTGACTGATACTGCCATTTGAGCAGATGCGCCATTAGCACGGTTAAACGGCTTATCAGCTCTTTCTTTTGCGATTTGCCCAAGCTTTCCAGTTCCTCCGCAATGTTTGCGCTATCAATGTCTGCAAAATACCCGGCCCGGAGCTTCGCGGCTTGTTGTTGTGTCCAAGCATAAAAATCAGTGTCATAGTTACTCATGTTAAAATCTCCACCGCTTTATAAAAACACTGACAAAAAAAAATGAAAGAAAGCTTGATTTGTGAATTACATTGTAATGTATTTTGGGTATAGCTAGAGATCGCGGCAGTTAGCTGCATTTTTTAAAACTGACTCAGTAGTTTTTGGGAACCCGATAAGAGAAACTAAACGATGACTGAACTTGAAATAGAAAAAACCCACGTTGAAATTAACGAGCTGCGCAATCGTATCCGCACCCAGCTTGCCCAAGAACACAATTGGGCAGAGCAAGAACAATTTTGGCAAGAACAGCAACGGCTATTACAAGAGCAACAAAAACAGCAACAGCAGCACTGGCAGGCAAACCAGCAGCTTTGGCAAGCACAGCAGCAAAATTGGCAAGCACTAGAAAAAATGAACTCAATTCGTAATTATATTTTGATAGCTGGTATTGCTGCTACTGCGGGCGCAACCATTGCCACTGCTTTATTGTGAGTTTCAATCCTCGTTTTAATGGATTAAAGCTTTGAGCAAGTTGGTAGCGCTCTGCAGACCAACCAAAGAGTTGTTTCAATCCTAACTCTAATGGATTAAGTTATAAACATCCGGTTTCACTAACCGGTTTAAACAATTAACCGCCGCGATTCGCTGATATCAGGCACTTTTTTCAGGGCGGCTTCCAGGACTTCTATGCCAGCACCACGCCGATGGGCATTTTCACTGAGGTAACGACGCCATGCGCGAGCACCCGGTAAACCTTGAAAGAGTCCAAGTATATGGCGGGTAATAGCGCTCAAATAAACACCTTGTCGCAGTTGTTTTTCCACATAAGGCAACAGCGCTTCAATAACCTGATGACGGCTCAGTGGAACACGGGTATCGCCGAAAAAACGCCGATCCACATCAGCTAACAAATAAGGGTTTTGATAGGCAGCACGTCCCATCATAACCCCGTCCACCTTTCTTAGATGAGCATCTACCTGCTGTAAATCGGTAATACCGCCGTTAATGACAATGGTCAGATGGGGAAAATCCGCTTTAAGCTGATAAACTTTGTCGTAATGCAAAGGCGGTACTTCCCTGTTTTCCTTAGGGCTCAATCCGTGCAGCCAGGCTTTCCGAGCATGAATGATAAAGGTGTGGCATCCTGCTTCGGCGTTGGCGTCAATGAATTGTGCTAATTCCTGGTAGGAATCTCGTTTATCAATGCCGATGCGCGACTTGACCGTTACCGGGATTCTCACTGCTGCTTTCATAGCGGCCACGCAGTCCGCTACCAACTCAGGTTCCGCCATAAGACAAGCGCCGAAACGCCCCGATTGAACCCGGTCACTGGGACAACCCACATTGAGGTTAATCTCGTCATAACCCCATGCAGCAGCAATCTCTGCTGCTGTAGCTAATTCCCCAGGATCACTGCCCCCTAATTGAATAGCGACAGGATGTTCGGCGGGGTCATAGGCCAACAATTTCTCCCGATCGCCGTACAAAATTGCGCCGGTGGTAATCATCTCCGTATATAAGCGTACCCGGTGGCTAATCAACCGCAAGAAGTAACGGTCATGACGATCTGTCCAATCCATCATAGGGGCAACTGAAAAATTGTTGTCATTATTCATAAATGTGACAGGTACTTTATTATCAAAAAATATTGTGGTGTGCGCCTCGTGTTACAACAGGGACGTAGTTTTAAGAAAGCAAAAAAATTTATAGTTAAATATTTTTTTGACGTTACTTTGACAAAAATTTCACGACTTCGTGTTTATGATGAATCTTAAATCAATCGAACAACGTATGTTTAACTACTTTTCAAACACACTTAAGAGGAACCACACCATGAAAAATATTGCCTTGACCGCTTTGATCACCGCTTCCTTGTCCACCGGTGCTGCTGTCGCTGCTGAACCCTTTAAGGATCGGGGTATTGATTATAGAACTACTGCACAGCCGAGCACGAGCTTACAGAGTGAGGCCGTAAGTGCCCAGGCAAACAGCTTCAATGACCGGGGTATCGATTATGTGGAGGCGGCGCCTGTTGACGCCAACACCACACGTTCTGATGTCAGCATCGCCATAACAGGCTTTAATGATCGCGACCACATTGCCCTTACTGATAAGCGCCAAAACCGCTCCGACGATAAGGGTGATGAGCGCATTGGGTATGCCGATTAACAGAAAACTCACTTAACTTTCTTATACATTTTATAAAAGGAACCACACCATGAAAAATATTGCCTTGACCGCTTTGATCGCCGCTTCCTTGTCCACCGGTAGTGTGATGGCCGCTGAATCCTTTAAGGATCGGGGTATCGATTATAGAACTACTGCACAATCGGATACCAGCCTACAACGTGAGGTCGTAACAGCCCAAACTGACCGCTTTAAAAATGGAGGTATAGATTACCGGGACGCTGTCTCCGTGAGTGCTAACACTCCCCGTACTGAGGTGGATCCGATGATAAGAGGCTTTAATGATCGCAGTCACATAGCTTTTACCACCGAGCGCCAGAGCCTGTCCGGTGACAAAAGACTTGGGTACAAGCGTTAAACTAAAGCTTTAGGGGTTTGTGATCCAATTCTATACCCTTATTACTCAACACGGATCTAGGGTAGTTTTCTGTAGCCTAGATCCGTATCAACTATACAGCTGATAAGCATAACCTACCCTCAAAGCTAGCTCTAGCTGCCTATACATATACAATTGCATCATCGACGCGATGCCCAAAACTGCGAGAGTTTTTTGTAATATCAATCACTAAATCATATATATCATCTCAGTCATCTTAGTCATTCCGTCACCCTCCTCATGAAACACCCGAATGTGCGTCAAGGTTTTGAGCAAATGCGAAAGGAGAAACTATGATCACAATCCCGATTAAGACGGCAACGAATACCGATACGCATCAAACCATTGCTGCACTGATATTATCATTTAGCACAAATCCCATAGCGCGTTGGTATTATCCCGATCCACACCAGTATCTGGTCCACTGTCCTGAATTTTTCAAAGCGTTTGCAGGTAAAGCCTTTAAGCAACAAACAGCCTATTATGTCGATGGCTTTTTCGCTGCTGCGCTCTGGCTTTCGCCTGGGATACAACCTGATGAAGAAACAATGGTTTCTTTGCTGCAGCGTACCGTATCCAACCCCTTACAAGAAGAGGCTTTCGGCTTAATAGAGCAAATGGGTAGCTACCATCCAACAGAGCCTCACTGGTATTTACCCCTTATCGGTGTGGACCAAAGCAACAACATGAGGGCTTCGGCTCAGCCCTTATGAAGCAAGCACTTATTCCGTGCGATCAAGATAAGAAGCTTGCCTATCTTGAGTCAACAAATCCTAAGAACATCTCTCTTTATGAGCAATATGGGTTTGAGTTACTCGGCACTATTCAGGTTGGTGCCTCACCGCCTATCTTTCCGATGTTGCGCAAGCCACGATGAGAATTTTGGAATCAGCATTAAAGCGGTAGTAAATGCATTTGTTTCGCCTAGAAATTTAACAGTAGATTTGCAGTGCATAGCTGTGACTTACTTGCCAAAGAATCGTCGATTTTAAGCTAAGAACTGCCGTGCAATGTCATCAAGCAAAGACAATCTTGCCTGTGGTTTCCAACCGAGTTGCTGAACTGCTTTACTGGCAGACACTTGATTGTTGATGGAGAAAAAGGTGGCAATTCCACGCCCCCATTTTGAGATGGCAGACTCAAAAGAAATTCCCTCGGCATTACAGCCTATTTTGCGACTAATGGCTAAAGCGATCGCTTTTCTGAAATTCCAGATTCAGTTGCTCCATGAAAGAGTGAACCCGCCGGTGCTCGCTCTAGGGCACGTACATAAAGCTGGGCCACATTATCAACATGTACAGCCGAGACTTGATGCTCGCCGGGGGCAATGTAGTGAACAACGCCTAGATCGAGCATGTCAGTCTACACGCCTAGCAGAACGGATATAGTCAACGCTCCATTCACCGGCGCCTGCAAAAGATAAGTATAAGAATAAGAATGACCACATGGCAGCCAAATCTCCACCATTCAATATAGGCCAAAATGCTTGCGGCGCATGAGCGATAAAATAGGCGAATGCCATAAATCCGGAAAGCAGGAACGCAGTCGGACGGGTAAAAAAACCGATCAAGATTAGAAAACCACCAAATACTTCCAGTATGCCGGCCACACCCAACATAGAGAAAAGATGAAATTCTTGATCCTGAGGTGCAGGGAATCCGAACATTTTTTTAGTACCGTACTGCATGAATAGAAAAGCTGTCACGATACGCAAGATGCTCAATATGCGAGGTCTCCACGCGTTCAAAAAATTTTCCATCGTGTTTCTCCTGTTCAGATTAAGTGAGTTACAAAAGTAAGCCTTTAATGCTAACACTCACACAAGATTCACTACACCTACGAAAAACTCATCCGACAGGCATGTCTCCCCGTCACTATGTCATGTAGAAAAGAATCGAACTCGTTCAGCAATAATTAAAAAAAGATATCTCAATTGCGGACATAGCCTTAAGCTGTGGTTTTAATAACCAGAGTCATTTAGGAAAGTATTTTCGCAAAATGACAGGTACGATACCCAGCGCTTATCGTAAAAAGTATGTTGGCCGTAAATAGGTTGACGCGGTGTTTTTGCGCCCAATAGCCCATTTAATTTTCCTAGCTGTCCTGCCAGATTCAAACTACTTGATCATGTCCGGCTAAAGTGAAAATGCGCAAGCTGCGCTAGGGTCGTACAGCGAATTAAATTATTAATCAATTTGTTAAAAAACTGACATCATCACTGATTAGCATAGCCGGAGCCAAAAAACACACATCATAACTGTGGTTATGCTCGGGGGAACGTCATGGTTGGATCATATCAGCAAGTCAAGCGCCACTTTCGTCTTCAGATAACAATTCTAATTTATCTAATAACACTAACCAGTCTATCTTCTCTATCTTTTGCCCAGCCATCGACGCCACTGACTCAAAACGGGGTAACTGCTCACCGGGGATACAGCGGCGCTTATCCTGAGAATACGCTAGCTGCCTTTGAGAATGCCATTGCTCTCGGTGTGGATTGGCTAGAATGCGATATTTTTTTAACTGCCGATGACCAGATTGTTGTCACCCATGATCGATCTACGCTAAAGCTCACCGGCGTAGCCGGCGATATCAAGGCGTTAACCTATGACGAAGTTCTAGAGTTGGACACTGCGGTTGACTTTCGCTTTCGTACCGGTCTGTCAGAAGAGCGGGTTCCACCGGCTCAAATGCCGTTGCTCAAAGATGTATTGGAATTGGTCATGGCGCAGGATAAAACCCGCCTGTCCATTCAACCCAAGGATGAGTCGACCGCCGCTGCGGTGGCACTGGTGCACGAGATGGGAGCCACAGCCTGGGTTGGTTTTAACGATGGCAGTCTAGAAAAAATGAGTTTGGTTAAGGAACTGGACCTGTCTATTCCCGTTTTTTGGGATCGCTGGTCAGTGGCCTTCGTCGATGAGGATATCGAAATTGCCCTTGATCGTGGTTTTGAGGCGCTGGTATACAATGAACATCTCATTACAACTGAAGCTATCCATAAGGTACAGGACGCTGGTTTAGAGTTTGGCGTTTGGACAGTCAATGACTCCCGGCAAATGCGCGAATTCGTCGAAATGGGTGTCGACCGTCTCTACACAGACCATCCCCATCAGGCATTGACTATTTTCGGTGTGGATGACCGCACTGGTTTAAGTGAAGGACTTCTCTCCTATTGGCGCTTTGATGATGCCGGTGAGTCCTCTCACTTTATTCCCAATGATGGTTCCAGCAATCCGCTGCGCGATGCGATGCTGCAGGGTGATGCTGCTTTGAATAGGGATGGCAAAGTCGGCGGTGCCTTGGGATTAGACGGTGACGAAGATTATGCCGATGTGGCCATTGAAGTATGGCCGGACGGGGTGCCTGCCTATACGGTGTCGTTATGGGTAAAACCCACTGAGATTGAGCGTACCCAGCAGCTTTTGCAGACTACAGAAGAATCAGCTCTATCCCTGACGCTGCTGGCGGGAGGCTATATTAGCTATCGGATCACCACTACCGGCGAACATGTCTTTGCCACCTCTGCCGAGCCGCTGCTTACCGAGGATGACAAATGGCATCATGTGGCGCTGACCTATGACGAAGAAAGTGGTCAAACCCAATTGTACTTCGATGGTCATCCGCAAACTATGACCTATTCAAGCTTTTTTCGCATAGAACAGACCACGGGTACCCTGGCGGACACCGATGGGCTGCTTATAGGTACTTCCATCGTTAGCCCCAATAACGATAATTGGTTTTACGGCTCACTGGACGAGCTGGCGGTTTGGAATCGCGTCCTTAGTAACAACGAGATTACACAGCTTTGGAATGGTGGATCGGGGAATCCGATCGATTGACAACCTGAACTGTTTTGATTCAGCAGCACATCATCAATTTTTAAGGTTTAGGATTTCCTTCATGAAACTACGCATGTTATCGCTGGTTTTGATCAACAGTTGGTTTTCGGTTCACGTTGTCTACGCTGAAGATTATTTACTGGATGGTGAGTTACCGTTGGGTTATTCAGGTTTAACCGAGGAGCAGACCACCGCCATGGTTGAACCTGGCCTCACTCATACAAAAATTCTCCGGGGCGAACTCGCTCCCCAGACCTTCTGGACCGTTGAAGTGGGTTATGCGGTAACGTTAGAAGAAGCCGATACGTTGTTGGATCAACTGCAACAGGCGGGATTCGAAGGGCGTTTAGATCCAACGACTGCCCCCCGGCCTGACGGTGGTCCCCTTGGTTTTATGGTGCGCGTCGGTGCCTTTGATTCATCTGACGAAGCGCAGACAGAGGCTGACCGTATAATCGCAACTGGCCTGGTGGAACGAACCCGTGTCCAGCACACGGCGGAAGACGGGGGCGCTGCTACCGGACCTTGGGTGGTCAATATCTTGGAAATCGACCCCCATGCTTATCGAGGAGATGTGCGGCTGGCGCTGAGTGGCGATATTACGCCGGGCAGGGAGCGTCCCTCTGAAATGGCAGCGCGTCTTGATGGCTTCGCCGCTGTCAATGGCGGGTTTTTTGTCTTTAACGATGACCTGGGCATCGATGGAGAACCAGCGGGTTTAGCTATGGTTAATGGCCGCCTCGCCAGTGAAGGTATCGATGGTCGTCCTGCACTTGTTTTCTCTACCGGCGATAACCAATTGTCTGCCCATATACAACGTCATGTGGTAACCCTTATTACCTTAGCGCTGAATGGTGAAACCAAACGCATCGACGGTATTAACCGTGAACCCGGTTTTATTTTGAACTGTGGCAACCCAGGGGATACCCCCATCACCACACCAGCTCATGATTTTCTCTGCAACGATGACGATGAACTGATCCTTTTTACTCGCGATTTCGGCGAGGATGCTGATGCAGGAGAAGGTTTTCAAGTGATGCTTTCTGAAACCGGTGAAGTGCTAAGCCGTCAAGAATCACGAGGTGGACCCATCCCCGCACAGGGTTATGTGCTGCAGGGGACTGGCGATGAGGCGCAATGGTTGGCCACTCATGCGCGTATGGGGCAAACGTTAACGATCGATATTGACGTGGTTGCCCGCATGCCGGGCTCGCTAGATAACACGGTTGATATCAAACTCAAAGAGGGTGTCTATGCTGTTAACGGTGGTCCCACACTCATCGATGATGGTGAGACCGTATTGGCCTATCCGGCTGAAGGGTGGAGTCCAGCAACCATTGCCGATAGCGACCGACATGCGTTTTATAACGCCTGGCTAGTGCGGCGTAATCCCCGCACGGCGGCGGGCATTCGAGAGGACGGTTCACTGGTGCTGGTGGTGGTCGATGGCCGCAACCCGGAACATAGCATTGGCGCATCGATTCCAGAAATGGCCGGGTTAATGCGCCATCTCGGCGCGATCGACGCCATCAATCTGGACGGCGGTGGTTCCAGCGCTATGGTGGTGAATGGAGAATTGGTGGGTATCCCGTCGGATATGACCGATGAACGGGCGGTATCCGATGCCATTGTATTTACCCCTGCTGACAGATAGGCGCTTATGCTAGAGCATTGATTTTGTGTTCGCAGAATCTGCTCCCGCTTGCTTGGAGATCAATTACCACCCTTTGATCGTTCGCCAGCAGCAATAATTAGCTTGTGTTTCACAGAGGCGGCAAGATAAAAATTGGCTTTATGTTCAAGTTGAATAAGGATATCTGCAAGCGAGGAGATGAAACCACGCTGTTTAGCCAAAAGCATCGCTCCGGCCAGTCCAATGCATTTCAATCCTAATTCTTCAGCAGCTAGTCGGCCACGTTTTTCATCTATGATGAGTACGTTTGCATCAAGTTCTTTGGCCAACGTTATTGCTTCAGCTTCACCTGCATCCAATCTTTTTAGTAAATCTATCAATACCTTTTGATCGGTTGCTACTTTAACTATTAACCAGGAAGGCAGCGTTTTGTGATAGCTCAGTAATTCTGATCGAACAGTCCAAGGGATAATGATATTTCCAAATAACGACAGCAAAAGCTGGTCTTTGCCAATTTTTAGAAGCGAGGTAAGCGCAGTGGTATCGCTGACAACAATCACTCGGCGTTAGCTATTAGAGTTTAAATCAAGAGTCTGTAAAGTCTGAAGATCCGCCTCGAGATCGGCTTCGTCGTAATGAATTGGAACCTGTCGCTCGCCGAGCGCATCCAGAAAACTTGGACGTGACACACCGGCAAGGCGGGCCGCTTGGCCGAGTGTTGCTTTACGATCGACATAAAGACCCAACGCTAGTTCGAAAATAGCCTCACGTTCCGTAAGCGAAATATCTTTAATTAAATTATCGGGCAATGTAATTATCAAACTGATTACCTTAATTAACTGATTATGAGTTTCTGGCATATTTTCATCTTAATTCTACCAGCTATACAACGCAGTTGGGGCGACATACCTTACTGATCTCTGGAAAACCGCTAGGTAGTATCGTTGTGATTTTGCAATTTCTAACGCTGGCGTTAACGTCACCAAGGAATCCAGTAAGTTCCACCTGTGGCTAAAAACGTGAAGGTATTTCTCATGGATTTAAAAAAAATCCAAAAATGCAAACTACCCTGATGAGCGCGGTATTGCATTAAGCGGTAGCTTCTCCAGCATCGATTCGGGCAGTGTTCCCACCAGTAAATTACCACTGCCCGTCCCCGGCCACGCCAGCAGGCTTTCATGGTTATCAGTGGTCAAATACCGTCCACTATCGGCAACAGCCTGCCGTACCACATCTTGCCTAAAAAACAGCGGTTCGCTGACAATATATTGCACCACAATCTGATTATTAATACGGTAGGCCAGTGCGGCGGCCGGCTCCCCTTGAATTTCAGTCGGCCAGGCACCCATAAGCTCGCCATCGGGTAAATTGAGTGTTTCAACGGGAAATGGCATCAGTGATTGAATCCGGCTAAGATCGACCGAATCGGTGGCTGGCAACCCATGTGCCACTGTAATGCGGTAATCGGTCAGTGCGGATGCCACCATGGGTGCTCCTTGCGGTGTTATGGGTGCCGTGTTAATCCACCAAACCATTACAATGGCCTGGGTGGCAGCTACAGCCCAACCTAACCACGGCAGCAGCGACCCCTTGGGAAATATGCGGCTTTTTATACTTTCGACGTGGTTGATAGTGCCCTGTAAAGGACTACTAGGCTGGGGTTCAGTGGGCGTGTCTTTAAGCGCCGTTTCAATACGCCTACGCAACGCAGGTGGTGCGTCCTCGGTAGGCGCTGCGGTTAACTGTTCACGGATAGCCTGCTGTAACGCTGCTTCACGCCTTAGCAAGGTATGCTCTTGTAACGAGCGCTCCGCTTCTGTATGGGCTAGAGTATCGAGTTCACCGTCAAGATGTGCGCCGATTTTGTCAGCCAGTTTTCGTAATCCTTGTTGGTTGTCCGGAGCGTACTTTGTCACCTCATGTTACCTGTTATTACCCAATGCTTATCCATAGACAATACGAGTAATTAAAAGGTTGCTGGTATAGTGTTAACCATCTACATTCCAGCATAGAATAAAAAATACTACAGGTCATTGGAGTAAAATAGGTTCTCCCCCAACAATACATACTCACAAGTATGACGCAGGGGATGATGGCGTCAAAATAGATGGCTAGGGCATCCTGGAGTCTGGTCAGATATGCTGTCTGCGAATCGCTTGAAAAAAACGATTGGGATCAATGTGATAGGTCTATAGGTCAACCAAAAAAGCACTGTTGCTTCAAGAATGACTGCCCAGATGGGCCACGCTATGGCTGGCGGCGTCTGATAACCGTGGGACCAGAGCCAACGATCGACAATGTATGCCCTTTTGATTTTACTCTTAGGGTGTATGATCTGAAAAAACCGGTCTACTTTTTCTTGGTGTGTCATAGTAAATAGAAGATTCCTTCTTCATCTATAGGACTTACGCATGACCAGGGCTTGGGCAGCTCATGAAAGAGGTGTCGGCGGCCTGGAAGGCCGTCGTCAAGCCTACAGGGACGTATTCACGGCGTCCTCTGGAATGAGCTGCGTAAGTCCTGATCTATTTAAGAGGATTTTCATTAAAATAGTCAGCAGGATTAACGTTCGATACATTATCTGGATCAGCTACTGTTTGTCCCAAACCGACTGCTGCACTGATAACTGCTCCAATAGCCACATTTCCGGCAACCACTTGCGGTGGCATTCCAGGCCGCGTTCCACCTGCAGCAAAGGCTGCACCACCTGCGGCACCCCAAAATGTACCGTGCGCAACGGCCGCAGTGTCGACTTCGACACAGCGAGCATCCCAGTCCCTTTGATTTCGTCCTCGTTTAGCGACATTGCTCTCTACACAATGTAATGCTTTCTCAAACTCTTCCAGTTGCTCTGGGGTGCATTCGCCCCTAAAGCTTTGAGACATACCTTTGTTATCAAGAGGGGTTTTTGGAACCGTATAAGGACTGAATTTATTACCAATACTCGACATAACGTTTTCTCTTTATAGGATTTATAAAAGCACAAACGACTTAACTAAAGTCTCTAAAGAGTATGCTGTAATTTCAGCGATGCCTATCCAACTGATGTTCTAAGCCAAAAGTGGTAGGAAAGAAGTTGGGTAACAGGTTTTGTGAAGTCTTCTCCCGAGCGGTAAATAGGCATTTTAATTCCATAACGTGATTCTGATTTGGTAACGAAGCGACATTATCGGCACAGCCCTTCTGCGCGTTTTTTTCATCACAGTGCATCCACCAAATGCGCCATGTAAGATTCATGACATCCGGTTTTTGAAAACCTGACTATGGGTTTTTGAAAGCATTCCCTGCCTGATTATCACTACGCTAACTACCGATCTTGATAATCAAGATTAAGCAAAGAATGAACGTGCTGCATAGAGGATCTCAACTCATGAAACATGACCTGTTTGCTAAACTCCAATCGCCATCGTTGTCAGAGTTAAGTGGCGGATCAGCAATGGCCAACAGATTGGTTACTCCCTCACAGACCGAACTGCAAAATGACGACGAAAAACAAATTCGTGGCAAAATCGCCCAATGGCAAGCTTTGTTTAGCCGTGGTGAAGGTAGGTACACACTGAGTGGTTATGAACACCTTTTTGCTAACAGCGACGAGTTGCTGGTTTACGATAATTTTGCACCGGTGAATATACGCTTTACTGGTTTTGATACCTATCGCACCACTTGGGAAAGAACCATCAATGAGGATTTTCCTGGATATGTTATGTACCGGGTAGACATCGAACGGATCGAAGTCGATGGTGATATCGCCTGGAGTGCGATTAATTGGTGGGGTAAGATAACTAAGCACGGCAAAACAACTTATACGAGCCAACATGGTACCCACGGTTGGCGTAGAATCGACGGGGAGTGGCGAATCATGCATGAACACTTAACCGGTCCGATTATGGAAAACCAACAGGAAGCTTGGCGCCCAGAGCCCTAGACAGGTTCTAACAACCACAGGTGACGCGCCGCGAAGACTTTTGCGGCGCTTTGACCTTAAAAAGAGTTTCAGTACTCTTACTGCAGTCTCTGATCAAAATGCTTGTGGCGCATGCTAGCGGCGTACAAGTCGCCGCACACATTTAGTGTGGCTGCAATCCAATGCGCCATAAACAGGCATGCTTATGAATGAAAAAAGCGATACAGTGAGGAAAAACACCTCAACCGTCTTAGATATGAATACCCAAAAGGCGGCCGAGCGGTTACACCGATGCACCGGCGCCGAGTTACTGACCGAGCTTAGGCAGCTTCAGCAATCCCATTGCTGGATTGAAGGTCCTTTCTATCTGGCGCTGATCAAATTGGTAGCGGATCGACTGCGCATGGTGTTTCTTTTTGAACTTCGGGTAACTGGTACGCCCGGCAAAGAAATTCTGGAAAGCTCGATCCTGATCGCGCAGCGTTTGCGTCAAGACTGTGCTGTTTGCTTGATTAAGCCAGACATGATTGCAGTCTTGCTTCAACTCGGTAAGCGCACGATTCAGCGACACATAATTTTCACAGCGCCCCAAAGCTCGGTAAGCCAATCCTCGGGCATCCAGCGCCGTATTCCAGACAAACCGCGCACAGCCAAAATCAACTGCCAGTTGTTGGCGTTGCTGAGCATTGGGATAAAAGCGGAATTTATAGGTTTTGTTGACAAGCATCCTTTAATGATAGCAGGGAAGGACGCTCCTGGCATGGCGAAACAAAACCTTACATATACCTCTCACGCCCTCTGCTCCGCTGCGCTACGCAACCAGGCTAGGGGGTCGTCGGTCATCCATGACCTCCTTCAATGCGGATTATATGTCATTTCCCAGAGGTGATCATCCGGGTCTTTGAAGTAGCCATTATAGTTATCCCAAAATACGTGTTGTGGCTTTTTTACAAGGGTTGTTCAGCGTCGATGGTCTGCGAACTTTAATAAGCGTCAAAGTCCTATCCCCACTGTCAGGTAGTTAAGCAAGTGGCATCTGAATACTGGAGAAAAGTTTTCAACTTAATTCAGCAGCGGCAATGATAGCGTCAGCCAGGGTTTTAAGGGCGCCGAAATAACCCGCAGAACGGGCCGGTCGCGTCGGGTCGGATGTAACCACCAGCGTAAGTCCAAGATCCGGCACCAGATACAGCAATTGTCCACCGTAACCCCGGGCATAGCGCACCGGGTGCCCAAGCACCGTATTGATGAACCAGCCATAGCCGTAGTCGTCCCCGGAAAAAGGTGAGTACGTGCGGGGTGTCCATGCTAACGCAATCCACTCTGGGCTTACCACCGAATTGCCACGCCAAACGCCGCCTTGGCGATACATTTCGCCGAACCGCAGCAAGGCATTCGGTGATAGCACCATATCATTACCACCCAGATAAATACCTTGAGGGTCGCGAGTCCAGGAAGGAAACTGAATCGCTAAAGGCTCACCCAGCCATTGTCGAGCCAGTTCTAAGAGATTGCTTTCGGTGGCATAAGTAAGTACTGCAGCTAGCAAATGGTAGCTGCCGGTGGAATACAGCATACGCCCGCCGGGCTGATCTACAAATGGGCGATTCCACGCATAACGAACCCAATCAGCGCTAGTGACCCAGCGACCATAGTTCGGACCGGAGGTGCGTTCTAGTCCGGCCCGCATGGTCAGCAAATGATCAATGGTGATCTGGTTTAAGCGGGGATCCGCATTCGCCGCAGTGAGGTCATTCAGGAAAGGGGCAACCTGCTGCTCGACGCTGTCAAGTACACCACGATCAAGGGCAACACCGGTGAGGGTGGCGACTAGTGTTTTCGATATGGACTTAATATTGACTGGGCCATCCAATCCTGGCCCACGTAGCGCTTCGGCAAACTGAATCTTACCGTCGCGGGCGATGATCAGACTGTTAAGTTGATCGTAACGACGAGCCTTGGCCACGGCTTGATCAAGGCGAGCAGCATCTAACTGACGTGGCGCTGGTGTTGCCCCTGCAGCCGGCAGACCTGTCCATCCCCATAGGGTTGCGCCAAACAATCCTGTTAATAGGCGTCGTCGAATAAGATCAGTGTGTGGTTGCGCAGCGCTTTGTGTTGTATGTTTCATGGCACTATTATGCATTTCTCCTAGTCGAAGGTGATGTATTAGAAAAGTTCAGGTGATCTTTAAACAGGCTCTGAAAAAGACGGAAAATACTATTCAAGAAAAAATGACTGAAATATTCATATTTTTCTTAGAGCACTTCGCCTCTACAGAGTTTTTATGTCAACGCGAAGATAGCAAAAGTCGCAACGATTACTGAAAGGAAAGCATCATGTCAAATGATAAGAAAACAGCGTTGGTGACCGGCGCTAACCGCGGTATTGGCTTAGCCATTGCCAAGGGGTTAGCGGCGCGCAGCGATATCCAGGTGTTGGCTGCTGCCCGTAAAACCGCTGACGCTGAAGCAGCCGCCGAGACAATCGGCAGTGGCGCGGTGGGCGTGGCGCTGGATCTGTCCGATCCCTTTGATGCAATAGTGCGCACCAAAACCATCGAAGCTGACTATGGACCTATCGATATTTTGGTCAACAATGCGGGAATCTTGATACCCGGTGATGGCTTGAATATCGACGTGGCGGATCTAAACCGATCCCTCGCCGTCAACGCCGTAGCGCCCTTCGTCTTGATTCAAGTCCTGGGTCCCCCTATGAAAGCGCGGGGTTGGGGCCGCATCGTCAATGTCTCTTCTGGATGGGGATCCTTTGATGAGGGTTTGGCAGGTCCCGCTGCCTATTCCATCAGTAAGGCTACGCTTAACGCTGTGACCTTTACTTTCGCGCCTACTCTAGCTCCTACCGTAAAGATCAACTCCGTCTGCCCAGGGTGGGTACGCACCCGTATGGGCGGTCAAACCGCGACCCGTTCGCCGGAGGAGGGAGCCGATACGCCGATTTGGTTAGCGACCCTTCCCGATGACGGCCCCACCGGCGGTTTTTTTCGTGATCGCCAGCTGATTGGCTGGTAATTCAAGACAACGTTAATAGAGTAGTGCATGACTTAACAATTCTGTTCCCGATTAATTAATATGGTGTCAATTAGACTGCTCGCTCAGATAGCGGTGAACCGACGGAATGCATACCGCGCCTTCGCCCACGCCGGAGGCAACCCGTTTTACAGACCCCGAGCGTACATCGCCGACCGCGTAGATGCCCTCCACCGAAGTGGTAAACGATGAAGAAACATTTGCGTTCTTCACCTCTGAGCCAGTCAATATAAAGCCTTTTGAATCAAGGGCGACACAGCCTTGCAACCAACCCGTGTTGGGCATAGCGCCGATCATAACAAAAATATTGTGTATCTTGTGGGTTTCGTGCTTGCCACTTTCCCGGTTTATCCAAGTGACCTGTTCTAACAATCGATCGCCATGCAGTGTGGTGATTTCAGTGTAGGTATGGAGCGTAATGCGGGGAGAAGACTCGATACGCTGAACTAGATAATCCGACATGCTGGCTGCCAGGGTTGCGCCACGCACCAGTATATGAACATGACTCGCATGGCTGGAAAGAAATACCGCGGCTTGACCGGCTGAATTCCCACCACCAACCACCACAATGTGTTCACCGGTACATAGTTGGGCTTCGATGGCAGTCGCTGCATAATGAATGCCTTGGCCTTCATATTGCTCATAGTTTTGTACATTGAGAGTCCGGTAAGTGGCGCCAGTAGCAACGACAATTGCCCGCGACCGCACGCAGCGCCCGTCGCCCAGGTTGATGTGAAACGGGCGCTGATCACAGTCGATACCCATCGCCGGACGAGATACAGCAAACCGTGCTCCGAATTTCTGACTTTGTATCCATGCCCGGCCAGCCAGTGCTTGGCCGGAGATGCCGATGGGAAAACCCAGGTAATTCTCAATCTTTGAGCTGGTTCCCGCTTGTCCTCCCGGTGCCTCTGCTTCGATGACTAAGGTGTCGAGACGCTCGGATGCTGCATAAACTGCAGCAGATAACCCAGATGGACCAGCACCGATGACAGCAATATCAAAAACATGATTGTCATCGAAAGTTTCTGTCAAACCTAATCGATCGGCTAGCTCTGGATTAGATGGATTGTAAATCACTTCCGTGGCTGCTGGGCTGATGACCGCTGGAAGGTGGTCTCGTTCCATGTGACACCCCTCAGGTAGCTTACTGTCCGTTGCAGGGTCATTGCTGTCTATAAGTCGATAAGGATAGCCGTTACGGCGTAAAAAGCGCTGTATCCGCGACATATCGCTATTCTGTCTCGGGCCGAACAACGTCACCCCAGCCTGGTCATGGACAATAAAACCTGTGCGTCTGAGAATAAACGCCCGCATCACAATCTCCGCGATATCCTGCTCGGTACTCATTAGTCGGTAAAAGCGGTTACGGGGTACTCGTAATACTTGGCTATTTTCACCCGTGCGCCCACCCACGAGGATTTTACGATCATTGAATAAGTCGAGTTCGCCGGTAAATTGCTGATCCCGATGGACGGTGAATACATGGGGTTTACCGTCGTTGGTAAGGTCATATATCTCGATACTACCCGTTAGCACGAGAAAAAAATCGACGCTTCGGTCGCCACGTTCGAACAACACTGTACCCTTTTTAAGTTTTTCGCTCTCGCCGTAAGCTTTCGCTCTCGCGATTTGCTCATGGTTAAGCCGGGGAAAAGTCTGTTTTTCCCGCTCGTAAGGATCGCTAGGATCGACAGACGCTTGCGCTGCTGCGGGTGCGCTTTCGGATAGTTTTTTAGACACTGTTGTCACCTTTCTTCGTGGGCTTGCTGGTTACAACTTGGTTTTTACTGATTGTTGTAGCAGGGTAACAAAGGATAAAAGAGTTGTGCTATACAGAGGCTATAGATAAGACAGCAATAGACCAAAAAAAAGCAACCCTGATGATGTCAGGGTTGCTTTTGTAACGTTAAACCCATGGAGTATTTGCTACTGACTCTGAGCCTTGGTGCCAGTCAGTGAGCGTAATGAATACTATGGGTCTGGCAGCGTTAAGTTTTAGGCTAAATTCTGTTCAATCCACATTTTATGGGTGCGTTCATCCGCCAAATTTTGTTCCAGGGTACTACGAATTTTTGGGGTTAAATCCGTCCGTTCTAAAGCCATACTATAGGCTTTGTTGGTATCTTCTTCATTGGTTTGCATGGCTTTTATAATGGCATTGTCACCCATTAAACCACCGATGATTACCTTACCTTGGGTCAAATAACTTTTTAGATCGCCTCTTTCAGGGGGAACCTCTCCAAGTTCTTTTAAGTGCATACTGACGTTTTCAATATGACGTTGATGATCCCCCATAAAGGTGGAAAATTTCTCGCGGTTTCTGGAATCATCTAAACGGTCGATGGCTGCTTGATAAGCATCTACCGCATCGTAATCAAGTCTCACAAGATTTTTAAGCAAATGGATCAATTCAGCTTCGGTGCCTACAGTGGTTGCCATGGTCATGCCTCCGAAAGAGTTAAAAAAATGATATGTGATGAGTTGGTCGTTTAAGCTGGTTAACGGGGTAAACGATCAACCAACCCCTTATGTCATAAAGTAGTAAAGTTAACTACTTTTGCTTTATAGCGTATCTAGTGGTTGCGTAACGCCTCGATCAGTTCCTGTTTGCTCATTTTTGAGCGCCCTTCAATGCCAATTGCTTGAGCACGTTGATACAAATCATCTCTGCGCCAATCTTCATAAGGTGGCGCTTTCCCGCCTCTTCGACCAGCTTGTTTACGGGGTGTATTGGCGATCCGAGCGGCTTTCTCTTTGCTTATTCCCTGCTCACGCAAGGACTCATACTGTTCATCATCTTTGATAGAAGGACCATGATCTTTTGCCATGGTAATAACCTATTATTCAGGGTTAAGAAAGCACGTTACAGAAAACATAAGCACTATTTATACCATGAATAATGTGAGTGTAATAAACAGGTTTAACAGGGCAGTAAACTAAAATGAATTATCTGGCATAAATGGTGCCTTAGTCATTGTTACTAAGCGGTTTAGTGAATGACTAACAGAAACAAACAGCGGGTGTATTTATGAATGATCCTAAAATTGATCCTCATAGCTCCAGCAATACCGACGCAGAACAAGCATCTCATAATCTAGAACATGCTGATCAACCTAAAGCCATAAATCCTGATCAACCCCCGGAACGTGATCCGGGTGAAGCGGATTTTGCCGCTGAGGCCCACGGCTTTACGGGTTTTGAATCGGCAGGCAAGGGGGCTGACTACAAAAGCGATAAGTCATCGCCCAATAAAAACAAATTAATCGGTCTTATAAAACTTCTTACAAACAACTTACAGTTGTCAAAGCTAGGAAATTTTTACAAATGACTTTGTAATTTCTACTAAACTAAGGTTGGCTTTAAAACTTAATCCAGAATGCAGTTTTTGAGGTTTACGCTTATTTGCTAGCTAGCTAGCTAGCTAGCTAACTAGGGCTAAGCGGTATTTGCTACTTAGCCCATTGGTAAATACTTTAATTTAAGAAAGACTAACGGTTTCCTTTAAGTTTTTCCCATCCATAACGGACCGAGTCTTTGAACGAATTCCAAGTATTTGGATTTTCTCCTTCCCAATCATTTTGGATTTGAGATTCAATGGTTGACCAATCCTTGTTTTGATAGCGGCTATCGTGATTTAAGCTATAACCATATTCATACGCTTTACGATGGTTGTCAAAGGAATCGCCACGGTTAGCATAGTTGGTTTCGTAATGTTTACGGAAATCGTCTGTATAATCTACCGTATCGCTTGCGCCACTTAGGTTGCGATCGCCTAGTTGCTCAATTTCCACGTCGGTGCGCCGCACCGTATCCTGTACCTTTTCTTCATGTTGCGTGGCCTGTTTGCCTACAACCACTTCTTCAACAACCCGAGCTTCCTTGGAAACCACCGCTTCTTCGCGAAATTCCTCGGTTTCGATAACGCCTTCCTTAAAAGCTGCAGCGCGTTCAGCGTCACTGACGGGACGATTCACCGGACGACGTTCCACCGATACATGCTCTTCCCGCAGAGCGACGGTTTCCTCCACCGGTCGTTCAGTAACACGGCTATGCACCCGGATACCGCCACTACGCACAACACGTTTGCCAACCTTAAGCTCTTCTTCAGTGACAGGTACTGAAACCTGATCATCCGCTGTTCTTTGAGTGGCCGTTTTTTCGGCAGGATAATCTTTTCGTTCTGTGGTCGTTTGCTCACTGGTATAGGCCGTTGCATCGGGATCATAACCGGTCCACCCCTGGCTACGCCAATGATCGACTCGTGCGTCGATATCTACCACTTCATAACGTCGCATGATATCAGCAGCTTTGTCAGCCCATTCATCGGCTGCGCTTACGGTAATCAGCGTTCCGCCTCGGCGTACACCTTCGGCATAATAACCGGCTTCTTCATCGGGAACTCCTTCGTCACCTAAATGTTTGCCTAGTTTGTGATGATCAAAGTCTGTACTGTGGCGGCCCTTAGCCGAACTCCCGGTAACATGAATGTCATTATCTGAAAAACCGTTTTTGACTAAGTCTTCAACGACTTGCTCAGCTATCTTATAGTCATCAAACAAACTAATAACCATTTTCATCATAATCGCTTTCCTCATCTGTATTGAATTATCAAGGTTTTAATGGAACCCATTTGGAAATTCACTCTTCCACAGGTTTCTCTGTTCTCTCGACAAGTGCTTCTTCCCACCGCACACTGATCTGTTGCTGGTGACGAAATGACTGACGGTGTCTATGGATATGAACTTCTTCTTTAAGAAGGAAGCGCTTTTCCACCACCAGCACTTCTTCCACCACCGGCACGATCAAAATATCGCCCTCAAAGCGATTCTCCAGGGGGCCATCGACAAGACGATCGATGGCAACTCTCTTTACATCGACGGTTTCTTGATGCAACAGCTCATCAATGGTCGCTTGGTGTTCATGAACGACTTTACTTACTCGAACCTTGCCGCTGATTACTTTGCGCTTTGCGATATCCACCGTTTCTGCCAACACTGGCACAACCGTTGTATCCTGAGACGCAGAATTTTCTTGAATTTCCTCTGTTGCGATGTGTGCCTGCTGAGAATCTGTATCTAAGTCGAGAAAATAGATTCCATCCTCACCTTTTTTAAGGGTCTGGGCAGATACCCATAGCTCTCGACCCACAGCGAACTGCACAAAGACCCAGGCTTTGTCTTCACCATTAACAGGAGTTGGGGAAACAAAACCGGTTCCCTGTCTCCCCTGTCTATCCACCACGGTTAACGTATGTTGCTGGTCCACGTATTAGATCTCATGGGATAGGGCGCTAAAGCACTAACAACAGTAATAAAATGGCGATGGCGACTGCAATGGCAATCCAGGTGTTCTTAGATAATCCACCTAAAACCCTAGGTCTGTTGTAAACATCGGTAATCTGGTCTGGAGAAGCCGCCAGATTATCGTTAACACCTGAACGGGGCGTGGACTCGGTCAGTGTATCGGTGTTGGATGTTCTAGGTTTTGTATAAGGATCACTCATAGTCGAATCCTCCGCATAAATGCCGCTGGATGCCACGGCTATAGTGATTGATAAATCTTTTTGTTTCTCGTCAGGGAAAACTTGTTCATTGGATTTTAATGAGCATGGTTTATGCCAATCTTGAACAGCATGGAATAAAAAAGGCATTGATGGATGGATTGATCGGCAAGGGATGGTTATGATCGATAATGCTTATCGATCAATAGCTGATTATCCAATGAACCTACTAGTCGAGCCAAGCTTTGCTGGATTTGCAGAGGTTGACAAAACAAGAAGTAAATCTCGTGAATATTTCAGCAGGGGAGGCGTAGGTTAGTAATAGCTAATGTCTCGAGTGATCTTGCCCCGAAATACCCAATAAGAATAACCGGTGTAAAACAGGATAATAGGTAGTAGTACCACCATGCCGACCAACAAAAATGTCTGGGTTTCAGGTGGCGACGCCGCATCCCAGATGGAAAGATTGGGAGGTACGATATTAGGCCAAACACTGATGGCGAGTCCCGCGTAGTTGAGGAGAAATAAAACCATTGCTAAGACAAAGGGCAGCACTTCATGACGCTGTTGCACAGCACGGTAAAGCTTAACTGAGGTGGTCCCCGCTAACACAGGCACAGGGGCTAAAAAAACTATATTGGGCCAGCTAAACCAACGCTTGGCGATATCTGTGTCGAGAAACGGCACCCAAAGACTGACGATCACCATAAAAACCACCATGGTGATCAGTAGCGGTACAGTGATGCGATAGGCCCAATCTTGCAACTCCCCTTCCGCTTTAATGATCAGCCAAGTAGCGCCCAAGAGGGCATAACCTCCTAACAAGGCAAAGCCAGTAATTAGGCCAAAAGGTGTAACCCAATCCAAAGGGCTGCCCCCATAATGATTATCCACCACGGAAAAACCTTGCACAAAGGTGCCCAGTACCACCCCTTGGGCAAAAGTGGCGGTGATGGAGCCTAGACTAAAAGCGATACTCCAAAGGCGTTTTTGCGATGTGGCTTTAAAACGAAATTCGAAAGCAACCCCGCGAAATACCAAGGCGATGAGCATAGCCAGCAAGGGTAGATACAGGGCTGGTAAGAGCACCGCATAGGCGACTGGAAAAGCCGCAAATAAGCTGGCGCCCCCTAATACCAGCCAGGTTTCATTGCCGTCCCAGATGGGTGCCACCGAATTCATCATAAGATCACGATCGGGTTGTGAGGGCGCCGCCGGAAATAGAATGCCGATCCCCAGTACAAAGCCATCCATAAGCACATACATAAAAACCCCAAAGGCGATAATAGCGAACCATACCAGGGTTAAAAAAGGTTCCATGGTAATGCTCATGGTGGGGGTTCATCTTCAAGGGAATGATCGGGGATCGACAGGGGTCGTCGTGGTGTTTCGTAGGACTGGGTTGTATCCTTTTGCAAGATTTCTTGTGGCCCTTTTTTGATAAGCTTGACCATATAATAAGCCCCGGCGCTAAAGACAATGCCATAAACCAGTACAAAGGCGATCAATGAGGTGGCAACGCTGGCGCCATTGACAGGGGATAAACCTTGCGCGGTGCGCAGCAGTCCATAGACCATATAAGGTTGACGACCCACTTCTGCAGTCACCCAGCCTGCGAGTACAGCGATAAAACCGCTTGGTGTAGCCCACAGGCAAATTCTGTGAAACCAACGTTCGCTGTAAAGTCGGCCTTGGCGCAGCAGATATACGCCATAGAAGCCGATGAACAACATCAATAACCCAATACCCACCATGAGTCGGAATGACCAGAAAACGATGCTCACCGGCGGACGGTCGGCTACTGGGAACTCTTTTAATCCTTTGATTTCGCCATTCCACTGGTGAGTAATGATCACGCTGCCCAGTTTTGGAATAGCCACTTCAAAACGATTGATTTCCTGCTCCGCATCGGGTAACGCAAATAAAATGAGTGGCGCACCTTGTTGCGTATGCCAATGGGCTTCCATCGCCGCCAGTTTAGCCGGTTGATGATCGCGCACGATAAGACCTTGTAAGTCCCCCGCGATAATCTGCAAGGGCGCCACAATAGCGGCAAAGATGACCGTCATAAACAACATAAAGCGGGCTTGCGGAACAAAACGTTCACGGAGCAGATACCACGCGGAAACCCCACCGATCACAAAACAAGTGGTTAGATACGCTGCTAAAATCATGTGCACAAGACGGTAGGGAAATGACGGATTAAACACCACCTGCCACCAGTCGGTGGGAAAAAATATGCCGTCGCGGAGCTCATAACCGGCGGGGGTTTGCATCCAGCTATTGGCAGAGATAATCCAAAAGGTGGAGATTAACATTCCTAAAGCCACCATACAGGTGGCAAAGAAATGAAAGCCTTTGCCTACCCGTTGCCAGCCAAACAGCATGATGCCTAAGAAAGAGGCTTCGAGAAAAAATGCGGTGAGTACCTCGTAGCTCAGCAGAGGACCGATGATATTACCAGTTACCTCAGAAAAGCGTCCCCAATTAGTGCCAAATTGAAAACTCATCACTAATCCAGACACCACTCCCATGCCAAAAGAGACGGCAAAAATCTTCATCCAAAAGCGATAAAGCGTCATATAGGTTTCCCGACCGGTGATCAGCCAAATGGCCTCTAACATCACCAACCAGCTTGCCAGACCGATGGTAAAAGCGGGAAACAGGATATGGAACGCGATGGTAAAAGCGAATTGAATCCGCGATAGTAGTAGTGGATCAAATTCCATAGGTGAGTACCCAAACCGGGGTTATAATTGCTTTTACTCCATTTGTTTTGAGTCCATATAAGAATTAATAATAGGCAACTGTTGTGCCGACGGATTAGGAGGGTAAAAATGCTCGTCTTGTCGATCAATCTTAAATTGTGCAGCGTGTTGAGATTTAAACTTATTGATCGAATGTTAAAGGAGTAAAATTTTTGCAAAAATTTCAATTCATTTTGCAAACTTTGCAAAGGTTTATTTATATAAGCAATGAAAGATTGTGTAGAATTAGGATAAGCTATGCTCAAATAGCTCACAAATCAGTCAAAACTGAAAACTTTTTTTGCTAAATAGGTTTTTTTGATTGAATAAAAAAATAAGTGGCCGCTAATAGCGGCCACTAAGTAATAAGAATATGAAGTAAAGCTAGGACGATAAATCCATTAGACTTTGATGCGTCGGTAGTAGGCTTCTATTAGAGAATAAACACCAAAGCCAAATAAACCAGCGGCCACGAGTCCTAATAACCAAGGTCCATAGGGTTGTTGCGCCAAGGTGGAAAGGGCTTGAGCAAGACCGCCTGCCTCGCTGGCATCATGAGTCATAGCAGCCTGCATAAGAAAACCACCGATAATAACGTATACAATTCCCCGCGCTGCATAACCTGTACGGCCTATTCGCTCTATCCAAGTTTTGACTTTCAGGGATAATTCTCCCGGTTTGAACATTTTCATAAAACTGCCGCTATAACTTTGATAAAACTGATATGCGGCCACACCGAAAATGATCAAACCAAAGATACCGACTAACCATTGTCCAAAAGGTTGTGCTAACAGTTTGGCTGTCCAATCTTCTTTAGAACTACCGCCACCCGAGGATGCCAGTGAATTAACAATGATTTGTACGGCAACAATCCCCAAGGCTGCATACGTCAACCCGCTAACCACATAGCTGATACGGGTGACAATGCCTTTGGCGTCACTGCCTTTACCTTCCGGGTCTTTTATACCTTGAACCAGTCTCCACAGGGTATAAGCAAATAAGCCAAAAGCAACTATACCTAACATCACTTGACCAAAGGGCTGTTGCGCGATTTCGGTAAGTGCGCCTTTTTTACTGGTGGTATCGCCACCCGATCCTATGGCTACTTGAATAGCTAACCATCCCACAACCAAGTAAACGACACCCCTTGCCCCGTAGCCTAGACGCGCCAGTACTCTAACCCAGGGTGCTACGTTTTGTGATGCCTGGGAAACGTGATCGGAAGCACGATTAAAACGATCTTCAGTGGTCGAATAAATGCGCATAACTGTTTCTCTAATGTAGATTGTTTTAAGGGATTATTAATATGCATGTCATAGAATGCTAATAAAGCAATATACATGCCCAAATAATTTTGATTACAATGTTTTTCCCAAAAAAAACCCCTTTTAATAAAATAGGGGTTTTAAATGACAACTTGGGATGGTGGTTATGAATAAATAAAAAGGTGATTTATATATAATAAGAGATATTTTTGGTGACTTGTTAATTCAAAAAAAATTAAAGTTTTAGAAATTTTAAGCTATTAAAAAATGAGGTTTGCTGATATAACTCTTTACATAGATAGGTAAATTACGTTGATTCATTATATATTTGCCAAAATCGCTCTCTAATTCTGTGAGTTTTGGTTTGTATCCATACCAATACGCATAGGCTTGTTCGAACAAATCAAATTCCTTTACGCCTAATGAATTGGCAAGTTCGGTAAGGGTGGTTTGCATAGACCTGGCTCCCATCAGATACTTCGAATAACATAAGAAAGTATATGATTATTCTGCAAATACTGTACCAGCGCCTTGGAAAATCTAATCGACCAAAAAGTTGAGTCTAATGTCCATCATTATGTGACGTATCTGTCTAACTAATAATTTAATGCTCAAGAGCAAATGTCTGTAAGGATTAAAGGTTTGAGAATGCTTTATTGAAGACTAGTAACAAAACTGCACCGCATTGGCTGAGAAAGTATTGAACTCAAGAAAAAATTTTTCGAAAGTACGGTGCAGTAAAGTTACATGTAAAAACCGTTAATTGTTTTCATCCCAAGCAAGTCGCCGCTTAGAGATTTTAAAGATGCTTTTTAATGGCATCTACAAAGGCATTTAAATCATCGGGTTTACGGGAAGTGATGAGATTGCCATCTTCGACTACTTTTTCATCGATCCAGTTGGCGCCGGCATTTTGTAAATCTTTGCGCACTGAGGCGAACGACGTCATGGTTTTTCCGTTAACGGCGTCAGCCTCGATTAATAGCTGGGGTCCATGGCAAATAGCAGCTACCAGCTTTCCTGTTTTACAAAAGGTCCGCACGAAGGAAACAACCTGGTCATCGGTGCGTAAATGATCCGGTGAAAAACCACCGGGAATAATCAAGACGTCAAAGTCACTGGGAGAAAGTTCTTGCGCTGTTTTTTCTACGGTGAAACTTTCCTCACCGCGTTTACCGTTGACTGTTTCTCCAGCCTGTTTACCGAACACAACAATGTCGTGGCCTGCTTCCTTGAGTCGGGAATAAGGTACGCTGAATTCACTGTCTTCAAAGTCTTGTGCTAGTGGTATTGCGATGTGAGCCATCCTATAAAACCTCGCTAGGTTTGATCGAGAAAAAACTTGCCTGAGTTGGCTGTGTTTATTGAATGATCGAGGCTATACGTTGTTCCACAAATGTGAACAGATACAAATTCTGCAAGAGCAATGCCAGGCCACAAAACACCTCCCCTCGACTGGCACAGAGATTGTATAAGAGATGCTTTAGAAACAGCTTCTAAAGAATTGGTTTGGTTTCCTTTTCTCTAGGACAAACCCGTGAGGAAAATATATGACTTATCAGACAGTCGCAGAGCTTCCTACATCTATTCGGGATGAGCTGCCCGAACATGCTCAAGAAATTTACCGGGCGGCCTATAATTTAACCATCGAGGAGCATCGTGCCGCTGACCATGACGAACATGACCTACAGGCTATCGCCGATCAAGCTGCCTGGCAACGTGTGCAAATGGAATATGAACGGGACGAGACGGGTAAATGGCGATGTGTTTCTATCGGTGATTACATGGACAAAGGTAATATACCCCACGGCTAAATAGTGGCTATACCGTCATCTTAGAGAAAAACTTGGACAGTATTTGGAGGTTACAATCCCATGGCTTCTAACTCTCAGCAGCGCCCCCTTCAACATCAAGAGCAACAACCTGGTGTCGAACATAACATGACGCCACAGCCGATTTACATACGGGATGATTATCGCGGCAGTGGTAAATTGATCGGTAAAGTGGCTCTTATTAGCGGCGGTGATAGCGGTATTGGTCGAGCAGTGGCCATACATTTTGCTAAAGAAGGAGCTGATGTTGCTTTTATCTATAAGGAAGAAGACAGCGATGCTGAAGAGACTGAAAAGTTGATTAAAGCCTGCGGACAGCGCTCTCTGAAGTTACGTGGGGATGTGGGCGATGAGGCATTCTGCCAACGTTGCGTACAGGACACAATAGCAGAGTTCGATACATTAAATATTTTAGTCAATAATGCTGCTGAGCAACACCCTCAAACTGCTTTTGAGGACGTGACCAGTGAGCAAATGCGGCAAACTTTTACAACCAATTTTTTTGCTTATTTTTACTTGACACAAGCCGCGTTGCCGCATCTGCGTGAAAGCGCCGCCATTATTAATACTACCTCAGTAACCGCTTATCGTGGCGCTACTTCATTGGTAGATTATGCTTCCACAAAAGGCGCCATTGTGGCTTATACGCGATCCCTGTCGTTAGCCTTAGTTGAGAAAGGAATACGTGTCAATGGGGTTGCGCCAGGACCCATCTGGACTCCCCTGATTCCGGCTACCTTTCCGGCTGATCGAGTTGCTACGTTTGGTAAAAGCACTCCCATGAAACGGGCTGGACAACCTGCTGAAGTGGCTCCCAGTTATGTCTTGCTGGCCTCAGCGGACGGTTCCTATATGACAGGTCAGATCATACATACCAATGGTGGCGACTTTATTACCACCTAAGTTGTAAAGGACTTAACATGGAGCGCACATACCCTGTGCGCTCCATGTGCATCAATAAACGCGCTGTAAAAGCCTATGAGGGGATTGGGTTATGCAGATTTTACAAAAAAATTTGTAAAATCTGCTTCAAAAAGTGGGATTAAATTAATTGGTTATATTAGGCAAATGGCTGGCGTTAACTTTTTGCTAAAAAACGATAACCAATCAATAATAAAATGGCGCCTAAAATGGCAGTTACCATACTGCCTAGATTAAAACCACTAACTGGTCCACCTAACCCTAAAACATTGCCAATAAAGCCGCCCACAAAAGCGCCGGCGATACCTAATAGTATCGTAACGATAAAACCTCCTGGATCTTTACCTGGCATTAGCATTTTGGCGATAACGCCAGCGATAAGTCCAAAAATAATCCAAGCGATAATACTCATAATCAATTGTCTCCCAAGGTTTTTAGTTCTTCAGATAAAACTTAAGTTTGCGCAAGTTTTATACCAAAATGGTTTATCAAAACCCATGCAACCTTTTTAAAGAATTTTTAGAGATGATTAAAACCACAGTGCTATGTAAAAAAGCTAATTTGGGATTTTAAAATTATAGATCTCTACATTTGGGACTTGAACAGTCGCATTGTGCTTTCTCCCAAACGCTGTAAAGGATTGCGTTTGCGCCAATTACTTAATTTAAGGCGCTCACAAAATTGGAGGTCTTCGCTGTAATGCTGATCTAAAATAGCGGTTGTTTCTTTATCTAACATCACTAAAGCAATTTCATCATCTTTACGCATGGAGCGTTGATTGAAATTGGCTGACCCAATGCAAGCCAATAAGTTATCCACAGTGATTATCTTGGTATGAAGCATGGTTTTTTGATAGCTCCATAGTTTTACGCCAGCTTCTAATAAGGCGTCAAAAGTTTTTTCACCGGCAAGCTGTGACAGCCGTTCATCAGTATACGGGCCAGGCATCATGACTTCTACACTCACTCCCCGTTTAGCGGCTTTGCAAAGCACCTCTAGCGTATCCTCATCGGGAACAAAATAGGCAGTGGCGATGCGCACATGGTGGCGAGCTTCGATAACCAACAAACGCTGTAAGGTCGCGATGTCGCTCCACCCAATGGAGGCAGTGGTGTGAATAATCTGTATCCAAGCATCCCCTTGAGGTTGTAGGCAAGGTATAGTGTTGCCGGGCTCATGAATAGGGCGTCCTGTCTCGGCCCAATTACTAAAAAAAGCGCCCTGTAGTCCGTGGACAGCTGGACCTTGAATACGAAAATGGCTATCGCGCCATTCCGTAGGGTTGCGGGCATCACCCTCCCATTCTTCAGCGATACCAACACCACCAGTAAAACCTAGCTTATTATCAATAATCAATATCTTACGATGAGTTCGATTATCAGATTGCCAGATTTTCCAGGTCACTAAAGGCCGAAACCATTGCACATCCACGCCAGCGTCCTGCATCATTGTGATTAGCTCATCGGCCATTTTGTTAGCACCTATGCTGTCTAAGAGCACATTGACTTGTACGCCAGTGCGAGCTTTATCTGCAAGGGCTTGGGCAAAACGCTGAGCGATAGAACCCTTCCAATAGACAAATGTGAGAAAATCAACCCTTTCTTTAGCCTCAGCGATGGCTTCCAACATCGCAGGAAAGATTTGATCACCATTTCGCAACACATCAATATGATTTCCAGCGGTAAATGGAATACCCAAAACACCTTCTAAGGTAGAACGCCAGCGCTTTTGGTCGTGATCAAAACTATTGTCAGGGGATGAGGCAAAATTTGTACTCATAAGTATGCTCTATGGTGGTGATAAGGCACCGTGATGCAACGCCTTCCATAGAGTTTTATAATTCCAAATCGGCAGTCTGCCATGAGGAATGAATGGGTAGACTGCCTTCAAAACCATTTTAACCTTCCAAAGTTGCAGCATGGTTATTTGTTTTTATTTTACAGTGCTGTCTGTTTTAACCGTCGAGTAAGCTAAAGGCACTGCGGCTTCAGGAGCCAATGGGCGGAACGTAAAGCTTTCTTGTAAATAAAGCTGTATCGAGTCGTTATTGTGGCTCAAATAACCAATAGAAAAGTCTTGACCAACCACCAGTTCAAAATCGCCACCTCGGAGACTTATTACCACTGCGCCATCGACAGCGGGCGCCCATACTACAGGACCGTCTAGCAAACGCTGTACAAAATCAAAAACCCGATAACCTCCGCGGGTTGTGGTTTCCGTCAACCCTTTGTAGCAGCGTGGACCCAGGGCAATGGCATAGGGACCTGCGATGCCTGCCTGGCGCAGTTTGCTAAGGGCTTCCGCGACCACGTTAGAGTATTTTTCGTAATTGTCGCTAAGAGTTAGTTTCTCGGCGGCGGCTTCGCTGATGCCTTTAATATGACCTGCTGCATAACCATGAAAAATAGCGTGGTCCTCAGCCATTGCGATAACCCGAGCCGCTTCTATGACTGGTTGCATATCGGCATCTTTACTACCACGTTCGATGGATTCAAGCTCGTTACGGGATAAGGTAAATGGAATACGTAGCTCAACCAGGGGTTGCACGCGACGCAAATGGGCATGAACATTAGCACCGAGCGATTCACTAAGGGTGTCGGTGCGGCCAGTATCTATAGCAGAATGTGACCAACCGAGAGGACCGATAAAGTCGACTATTTTGCGGGCTGCAAGGGTTAATTTAAAAGTACGTGTAGCTTCCTCTTGAATTTCTTCCCAGGCGGCTGGAGTAATGGGTGCTAATTCACGCAGTAAATTGTTCATGGTTTATTTTTCTCCCCGTAAACTACCGATGCCTAGCGAACCGTCAGTGGTGACGTGCGGTGAATCTTCTTCATCTTGTTCTTCTTCCATTTCTTCAACGTCGGTTATGGCGACTTTACTAAAAAGATACGTGCGCAGTTGCTCGTCCCAACCTGGATCATGACGCCGTAGCCACTCCAGCACCATTGCCGCATGTTCTTTTTCTTCATCACGGTTGTGAGCGAGAACAGCCCGCAAATCGTCGTCTGTGGTAGCGTCCACCCGTTGATCATACCAGTCAACTGCTTCCAGCTCTTCCATTAAAGATACAATGGCGCGATGACGTTCGATGGTGGCCGCCGTTAATTTCGTTTTGTCTTCGTGCAGGGTTTCACTGGCGCTTGCCATACTGAAGAATCTCCTTGAGGTTAGTTTAATAGCTGTTTAAAAATGCTTACTTTTACCTACCGAAGTAGGCGATTAAGATAACATAAGAGATTCTTAATCCTAAGAGCCTTTAGGGTTTACTATTTATAATCTAACGAGATTAGTCGTAAATACATCCTCAAAGTAAAGCATGTCTTTATTTTTTTACCCTTTGCTCAATTTGATTTTCGGGCAATGGTTATGTCATTAGTGGAATAAAATTAGCTTTTTCTTAAGCCTTAACGATATGACACCTCTATGTTATTGAAATAATGCAGATCGACTTGCTAGCATAGCAATGCTTGGGCCATTCAAAAGTGTGTCAGATTTATCTAAGAAACAATGTTTTATAAATCAACAGGTAGTTTATTGAACAGCAAAACTGTATTATGTGTCCATGCAAAATTCAAAACTTTATGAGTAATCTTTTTATTTTTGAAAGACTTGTGTAAATTAAGTGACGGTTGGTGGATACTTCCCAAACGACTTTGTAGCTTCGGGAAGGCTATAGGACAGTATTTCAAGGGTAGATACCACCAGAACATAAATATATTTAGCGCAGGTGTGGCCTATCTAGAGTAAATTAGATTATATTTTGCTTTTCCAAAGCGTGGTTTATTAAACAGTTTTTCACCTTTAAAAGATAACTGTTTAGAATAATAGTGTGTGCATTATATTTAGTCAAAAATAGCAGGAATGTCCTATGGATCGAATTTCGAAAGCCCTTGAACGTGCAAAGAAAAATCCAACTCCTTATCGAGATCCTAAAAGAAGTAAAGACTTAATTGAGGATATAAATTACACCCATACAAAAACTGTTGATGTCTCTGAAGACATATTAGAGAAAAATCGTGTGATCAGTAGCGGGTCTAACAAAATGCTCGTTGACATTTATCGCGTATTACGCACCCGCGTGTTGCATAGATTACAGCAGAATAATTGGAAAGTTATCGGTGTGACCAGTGCGCGACCAGAGGAGGGGAAGACACTTACTGCCGTTAATCTTGGTATCAGTATCGCCATGGAACCAAACTACTCGGTGCTCTTAGTTGATGCGGATCTACGTCGTCCTGGCGTTCACCAAGCTTTTGGTATAACACCTACACATGGTTTATCAGATTATTTGACCTCAGATGTTTCTGTCGAAGAGTTATTTATTAACCCTGGAATAGGAAGCTTTGTGATGTTACCTTGCGTAAAACCTAGTCCAACCTCTTCTGAGTTGCTTACCTCTCCCAAAATGGTAAATTTGTTGGAAGAGCTTAAATTACGTTATACCTCTCGGTTAATAATATTTAATCTACCTCCCTTGCTCATGAGCGATGATGTTGCTGCGTTGTCACCCTTTTTGGATGCTGTTTTGATGGTGGTTGAGGACGGAAAAACACGCGCTGACGATCTAGGTAAGTCATTAGAACTATTAGAGGGCGTGAATTTGCTAGGCACTGTTTTAAATAAATGTAAAAATGCAAAGCACGATCTTCATTATTATAAAGAAGGATATTATTGATTAACTGATAATAACAACGACATTAGATCAAAAACCAAAATTTAATGGTATTCATAATTTTTAAATCAAAAATATCATTCCTGAGTAGAATCTATATAGAAGATTTCTAGAGTTCAAGTTATTAATTTTTCTAACCAGCTTTTTATAAATAAAGCGGTGTTTCTGGCAGACCTATAGGAAACACCGCTTTATTTTTGTCTTTTTTTATCGGTTTGTGATTTTTGTACTCTTAAAAATCAGTCTTTTTTAGGCTTGTAAGTGTTTCATCAAACCGATCCATAGCTGACGAGTAATTCCTGCAAGCAACTTATCGATGGCAGGTACTAAGCTCGGATTGAACCTTATATGGATTTAGAGTTTGAATGCATATATAAATTGTAAGAAATACAATTTATTTTGTAAAAGTTACTTTAGTCTAGATCACTAACGTCTCGTCAAAATCATTAATTGTATTCCCGAATGAGCCAAAAGTGGTTAATTGTTTTAGTTATTTATGATCGCCTTATCTCGTTGATACGCTATACATATAAAGGTTGGCTTACATGTTGCAAAAAAACTTCTGAGAAAAGGCAATAGATAAAGCATTACCCAGACCGGTAGATAATCTTAAAGTAGTGTTTGCGGTATTTAAGGTGTAATCATGACGAACAAACCAATGACAAGCCTATTATTATTTACAGCCTTCTTATTGATTGGTTGTTCATCAGTTGCCGATCAAGGTGCGTCCTTACAGGAAGGTATTGACATTACCACTTGGGATCAGGCGGCGCTTTATAAAGGTTGGAGTGCAGAGGCGTTGTTGGATACAAAGGTACTTGGGGAAAATGGAGAAGAAGTTGGTGAGGTGGAAAATATCGTCGTCGGTCCGGATGGTAAAGTACAAAAAATCATCGTTGAGAGCGGCGGATTTTTAGATATAGGGGATACCCACCTAAGTGTGGCCTGGGATCAAGCGGAGATAGGTCCGCAGATTGAAACCGTTACTGTGCCTGTTAACAAAGAAAATGTAGCTGATTTTAGTCTGTTTGGCGATGATAATGTTTCAACAAGTGGTCCACGGGCCTGGCGTGTAACGGAATTGATTGACGATTATGTAACCTTGCAAGGTGGTGAGGGGTACGGTTATGTGGATGATGCGATTTTTGATGAAGAGGGTCAACTACAAGCAGTGGTTGTAACGCCGGATGTCGCCCGCGGTACGCCTGGTTATTATGCCTATCCTTATGCAAGCTCAAGCTATGGTGGTTATGAATACGATCCAGGTCTAGATGTCTACGAACTGCCTTATGCACGAGATCAGGTTATGGGTCTAGAGCCATTTGACTATGAAGTCCTAGAGGAAGAAGGTTTGTATTACTAGCTAGCTAGTTAGTGTTAATGAAGTCACGTTTTAGTTAAGTGAAATATTTTTGATAGTGGGATGTTAGTTCTGCAATTAAGGCCCAATTTCTGATGGTGTCCAAGCGTCGCGCAAGCTAAACACTGTTTTTTGGGCCTTCTTTTTATAAAAAATTTTTAAAGCTAATAGTCAATATTAGATCAAGTAGTTTTCCAAATCATTCCATATTTATATACTCATCGGTTCGACCTGTCTATCTATCTGTTAACTACATCCTAGTCTAGCACCCAAATTCCAAGCGATGTATGTATGATATCGTTAGTAAGGGAATTGTAACGATTATTTGTTGAGTCCATGGGCAAACGAACGTTGTTGCAAGCGATAGCCAGACATTTATAATCAACCTCACCTCAAGCATCATTCGTTGGCTTGATTAAATCGACTGATATGGTTAACTGACGAGACAGTCAACATGCTCCTGAAGTGATGGCACAGGCGTTGACCATGACGGCCTATCTTAAATTTGTTACCTAAAACAGCAGTGTGCTGCTGCAATCGGCAGATAAAACTTAGGGTGGGGACGCTGACCTGATAAACATGAACAGTTTTGAGGTTGTGCAATAGTTGCAGATGCTACACTCATCTGTGAAACACTTCTTAATTATCAAAAAAACAGGTATGAATACCCAACCGCTCTCTTGACTAAATGAGAGTTGCTCTGCCGTGCAACTCGTTAATGAATGGCTTGTTAATGGCTTGCCTTACTCAGCCAAAAGAGGAAACTCATCAAATTTGACCACTGCCGACTCAGGATCGCGGGTATCAAAGACATAACTTTTAACCGTACCTGCTCGCGTATCCAGAATACTAAAGGCAGTCAATTCATTAGAGTCAATACACGGTAATTCATTGCCATTATCATCTTGTTGAGGCGCAAAGATACTCGGTGGAATAGGCAATAAGCCATGAGGATCTCCGGTGCTGACATAATTTGCACTGTCGTAACGAGGGTCATCAGGTACATTCCCTCGTTCTTTATAACCTTCCAAATAACAACCAAAACTATTACCCACATTAGACGTTTCTAGGTAATGTACGCCTGCTGCATTTTGCAGATGAAACCACACATGGGAGTGCCCTTGATGGACCAGTTGAACACCGGTTTCATTCAACAGGGGTTCGATATCGCGGATTAAAATATCAGCCTCGATGGGATATTCATAGCGTACTGCGGTAAGACGCCCCTCGTCGTCATAGTCGATGATTTGCTCTGGATGTGCAAATACGGGGTTGTAGTTATCTCCGATGCCATGAGGTCCTTGGTGCATGACCACCACTTTGTAACGGGCGTTTTTGAACATCTCGCTATTTAACTGTTCCACTAACCAATTGTATTGCTCACTGCCCACCGCTAAATCTTCAAAAATAAAATCCCCATAACCCCAATTGTCCGGTTTGCTCAGATCTGCCTCTGGCTCTCGGTATTTGCCCCGGGCACTGGCTTGTAAACTGGGTGTGCGCCAAATGCGGGTGGCATAAAGCCCGATCATATAAACGTCTCCATAGGGGATGGCGTAATAGCGCTCCCCGGATGGGGCATCATCAGGCAGGGTAAAAAGTTCCTCATAGGTTATGGTGTTATAGGAATTGTCCTGAATCCATTGTTCCCGTACAGTGGGATCATCAAAAGGGTTGACAATGTTTTCCAGCCGTTCGTAACGCTGTTCAGCGATGGGACGGGGTTGGGGATCATTATACTGGTCACTGGTGGTCGTGCTAGGATTAAAACGTCCCATGACTTCGTGATTACCCACCACCGGAAAAAGCGGTGCATGTTGAATAATCTCCCCACCCTGGTAAGTCACTTGACTGGTATAGGTGATGCCATTGCGCGTTTGGCTACGTTCGAGGGTGTGCATGGCCCGACCTTGCAAACTGGGGAAAAAAGCAAAACCACGATTGTCATCAAACCATTCCGAGGCGCGATCAGGAATATTGACTAAATCACCGGCGAAAAAAACCGCATCCACCCGACCGATGGTTTCTACAACTTTTTGGAGGTTGGCAGGGGTCATGGCTTTGAGTTGATGATCGGAGGTCAACAATATTTTTAAAGGCTGTCCTTCAGCAGGCAAAGGTGCGAGGGTAAATTTTTCACTGCTGATTCTTTGTCCTTCCTCAGTAATACTCGTCACCCGATAATTTCGCCGTTCCCCTGGATGAAGCCCCGTTACTTCGGCTTCGTGTCGCCAAATATCTCTCACCGTAGTGGTTTGATAAATCTGGCCATCTTCCGTTTGTTCACCCACGCGGGAACGTTCGTCTTCAAACATACGGCTGAGTTTGATGGTATGAGCCGCAAACCTGTCGCCGTCAACCTTAACAAAGTGCTTAGTTCCAGCAAACTCAGTAAACCAAACCACATGCACTGAGCTATCTGTGGGCAATTGCAAAAAAGGATCAGTAAGTAATGTGGTGGGCAAGGTTGTGTCTTCATCTTGCGCCACTGCTAGCCCCATTAGTGCAATGAGACTGACTGTTATAATAGCGTTTCTCAACTTTCCCATGAGATTTCCATTTTTGTAGCGTTTTCTATGGAAACCCATTGTTCCCGATTTATATGATCTTTTTGTTACATTTTTGTGGCGAATCTGTTGGTATTTAATCTAAATAGGGGAACTTAACTTATAAAAAGGGTTTACAAAGTCATTTTAATAGCAGTAACAAAAGAAAATATCTCAGTTCCCCAAAATATGTTGCGCTAAAGTTCTTTGCACATCGAGAACGCTTGCGCCCTTTTTGAACTGGTGTTGAATGGGCATGGATTCCCCGGAAATGTAGATTTTCAACTCAGCATCCAGGTCGAAATGCCCTGCGGTCTCGACACTAAAACGCACAATGCTTTTATAAGGAATCGATTGATATTCCGCCTTCTTACCGGTCATACCTTGTTTATCCACAATCATTAAGCGTCTATTGGTAAATATTAAGGTATCGCGGATGAGTTTGTAGGCAAGATCCACAGTCTCGCCCGGTATTAATAGATTGGCTATTTCTGTTTCCAGTTTTTGCGTATCCACTTCAGACGCATTACCCAACATACCTGAAAGAAACCCCATCATGGTTCTCCTTTTTACATATGGTTACTCAATGTTATACGGTTTTATTTTTAGACTGCAAATTCGACACCAGTTGCCAATCCAAACCAAACTTAGCCAGATATTTTTGCAGTCTAGCGGAATCGTTAGCACTGCGTTTTTTCTGTCGGGATTGCGCAAACAGTTCCCGCCCTGCCGCCGCTTGGCTAGGATGGCGCTGACACAACTCAACCACATAAGCCAGCTGCACGCGATCAAAAGGATCCAAAGCGCTAACCTGATCTTCATCTAGCAATCTATGGAGACTCTGCTGACCATCAATGACAGTGGTGTCTACCGCCGGTTGCCAAGCGCGGGTTAAACGATCGATCTCGGCTGCGACAATCGCACTGTTGATCCGCCCGGCGCCAGCTAAAATACCCATCCGATAGATGCTCGCATTTAGATCCCGAAAGTTATGTCGCCAATGGCCGTTTGGACCGCAAGCAAATTGTAGATATGCGCTACGCGCCGCCTTGTTAAAATCCACCACGCGCCCTTCGTTTTCGGCAAATCGGCGTAGCTCAAACTCAATATTAGGTTCGATATCTTCTTTGCGTTCTGCTAACCCCGGTAGCTGATAGCTCCACAGATCAATACGCGCTAACAGATCGTCCCTGAAATGACCTGCCGCCACCGCTTGTTGCAAATCTTTATTGGTTCCCGCAATCAGGGTGAAGGCGCTGCTGACCGGTTGATCGGCGCCCAGGGGATAAAATGATTTTTCTTCCAAGGCGTGGAGTAGCATCGCTTGTTCATCTGTTCCCAGTTCGCCAATCTCATCCAGAAACAATAGCCCGCCATCGGCGCATTTCAGTAAACCTGCCCTTTCTTTCTGAGCACCGGTAAACGCTCCTTTAACGTGACCAAATAGCGTTGACTGGGCTTGATCGCTCCGTAGGGTCGCACAGTTGACACTGACGAACTCCCCCGTCACATGCCCTCGCTGATGTTTCAGCTCATAGATACGCCGCGCCAATTCCGTTTTACCAGAGCCAGTGGGGCCACTCAGCAGTATCGGCGCTCGGCTGCGAATGGCAATGGTTTCTATCTGGGTGATGAGCGTGTTAAATCCAGGGTTTGCGGTTTTGATGCCGGCTTTAAGAAATGCTTCCCCCTCTAACTGCTCGTTATAAAACCGTGCGGAAAGCTGATCGTACTTGGATAGGTCCAAATCGATGATCTGATAGGAGCCCTTGTTCCGCACTGTTCCATCGTCGGTTTTGCCAGGGGAAAGCTGCAGCAGCTTGGCAGGCAAATGACGACTCTCCGCCAACAAAAACCAACAAATCTGAGCCACATGGGTGCCTGTGGTGATGTTCACCAAATAGCGGGTCTCTTGATCGAAGCGCTGCTGCTTAACAAAGTCGAATAGCTTGGCATATACCTCTTCAAAATCCCACGGTTGCACAAAGTTCATGGGATGAAGCGTGACTTTAATGGTGTCCCGGCAAAAGCGTGCGTCGTCTGCCACCCGATTCGCTAACCCCAGGGAATGATTGTCGTGGAGCAGCACCAACTCATCCACCACCAGATCTTCATGCATCGCCAAGGCAACATTAGGCCGCCACTTATCCCAACGGCTTACCCGACGTCCGGCAAAGTCCAACTGTATGCCGAGAATACTGAAAACCACGGTTCTCATTGGCGTTCCTTTGTCATTTGATGAGAAAACTCATATGGATATATATCTATCTATATAGATAGTTTAACCACTTACCCTGCTTATGGTAGATAAATAGGGATTAACTGAAAATAATTTAAAATAGTATTGTTTATCATTATCTTAAGTAATTTTCACTAGACGCTTTCTGAGCATGACTGCAGCTTGGCACAGCTCTAGCAATTACACCCTGTGAATGCCTAACGCAAAGGTGCTGATTCTGTAAGCCAGCCTGGCATGGGCCAGTCAATCCCTCATGTACCGCGTGGTGTTCAGACTTGATAGCTCAGTTGGTAGAGCGATGGATATCACTCCATTTGGCGCAGGTTCAACTCCTGCTCAAGTACAAAAAACCGAACTTTTAATTCGGCATGGTAAAGGTCATTGACCTGGGGTTCGACTCCCCTTGTCGTCATAAACGACACCCTTATAACAAGGGCTTCGGCCCACAGCCAGTGGGAATAGCCGGGCGCAGTTGGCCCGGACCAGTACCACCAAACACCGGTCGGCAGCGTTACTGTCCACAGGATTAGCTTCAGACGAAGGCCAACCTGATGAGTGACCGGCCCAGGAGGCGCTAAGCAAGTGATCCAAACACCTAGTCCAAGATTAGGTCAGGAGCGCTTATCTAGTAGCTAGGGTCTGTCACCTTGAGGGTCCGCTCAATCTACACTGATTTTGCAACGGTATCCCCCGACCGGTACTTTATGAGGAAATAATAATGTTTGGTATAAAAAGAATTTTGGTGGCGGATAACGAGCGTGTTGTGTTGTTTAAAAATCGCCGCTTTGCACAAGTGTTAACACCTGGCGAATACACACTGGTTGATCTGAAGAACCGTATGGAAACGGTTACCTTTAACCTGGATTTGGTAGAAGTGGTAGACAGCAAACTGGACTGGTTGCTGCAACAGCCCAGCTTTGCCAGATTGGTGGATTGCTACCAGCTTAATCGTGAAGAAATAGCGATCTTATACCAGCGAAACGAGATGGTGCGTTTGGTGGAACCCGGTGAGCGTTTGGTGGTATGGAGAGATGCGGCTGATGCCCGGGTCGAAGTAATCCCAGTGGCAGAGCTGACCCCAGTGCAAGATCCACTGCTGTCGCAACTGCAGAAAAAAGGTTGGGAACGCTCGGCAAAAGGCTATAGGTTAGTGAGTGTTTCAGTACCGGCACAGCAGGTAGCGCTGTTGTTTGATAACGGTAACTATGTAAAAACCTTGCCGTCGGGTCGGTATGGTTACTGGAACTACAACCGGGATGTCTCGTTGGATCTGTATGACTTAAAACTACAAACCACCGAGGTCAGTGGCCAGGAGATTCTGACCAAGGATCGGGTGAGCCTGCGGGTTAACCTGAGTGCCAGCTATAAGATCAGCGATGTGGTGCTGGCCGCCGAATCGGTCAACAACCTGAGCGATTATATCTATCGGCAGCTACAGTTGGCGCTGCGAGAAGTGATTGGCACCCGTTCACTGGATGAGTTACTGGCGGATAAAAACGTAGTCAGCGCTGTGGTGCAGAAACAAAGTCAGACCCGTTTGGCGGATGTGGGTGTGTCGCTGATGGCTGTGGGTGTCCGGGATATCATCCTGCCCGGTGAGATGAAGGATATTCTCAATCAGGTGGTGCAGGCCCAGAAGGCGGCGGAAGCCAACGTCATTAAGCGACGGGAAGAGACTGCCGCGACCCGTTCGCTACAGAACACCGCGAAGTTTATGGAGGGTAATCCTACCCTGCTGCGGTTGAAGGAATTGGAGACATTGGAAAAAGTGGCGGAGCGGATCGACCGTATCACCGTCGTGGGTGGTTTGGATCAGGTGCTCAACAATATGGTGACCATTAATCCAACAGGTAACAATAGTGGTGCGTCGTCAAACGTCACCAAAATAGATAACGGTTAAACCGATATAAGCAACTAATCAGCAGGTCCCCATGGGCCTGCTGATTTTTTTTGCCCCAAGAGTCTCGAAAGGTACGGAAGATCTCGACGTACCCACCAAAGCAGTAAAAGGGAACAACACACTGGAAAAGAGGCCGCCGACCCTCTAACCCCACTAATACAGAAAGCCATATCTAAGTATGATAAATTACTGAGCTAATTTCCACTTCAACGCAGACTAACCTCACCGGTTAGCTTAGCCGCTAGAGATCAATTCATGGCTCAGTATATTGCAGAAGTCCTGTGGCTCCGCGGCGAGCAGGAATTTTTTAGCAACCGCTACAGTAGGCGGCATTTACTTCGTTTTGATGGAGGCATCGAGATTGTCGGTTCCTCCTCTCCACAGGTTGTCCCGGTCCCCCTATCTGATCCGTCAGCGGTTGATCCAGAGGAAGCCTTTGTTGCCTCTCTGTCGAGCTGCCACATGCTTTGGTTTCTTTCCATTGCAGCAAGTCAAAAATTTTGCGTTGATCGCTACTTCGATGCAGCCATAGGCGTCATGGCGAAAAATGCCCAGGGAAAGATGGCAATGACCTTGGTTACACTAAGACCAGAGGTGCAGTTTTCCAGCAACCCTACACCCACCTGCGAGCAGATAGAGCAAATGCACCATGCAGCCCATGAGGCATGCTTCATTGCCAACTCAGTAAAAACCGAAGTGCGCTGTGAGCCAGTGTATCTCGTTCGCTGACCATTTACTGGTTAAGCGTTGAAGATAGCAACCTTTATATTAACCCAGGTTTTGCTGTTACCCCTCTCAACCATTTCATATTTAAATCAAGAAAAATGAATCCAGAACAAGTTCCGCAATCTTTCAATCAAGTGCTAATGTCTATACGGGATACCCTGTTGCAGATTTGGGCCGATTTCGTCGAGCGTATGCCGTTTATTGCAGCAGGGTTAGTGATTTTGCTAATTACCTGGCTAGTGGTAGCTATGACTGTGCAGGTTATCACCAGCACCTTACGCCGTTCGCAAATTCGCGGGTCTTTGCGGGAACTGATCCTCAGGCTTATCAGTATCAGCATCTGGATTGTTGGCATCATGACAGCCGCTATCATCATTTTTCCAGGACTGACGCCTGCAAAGGCGTTAGGCGCGATGGGTGTTATCTCCATTGCGGTGGGTTTTGCGTTTAAAGATATTTTTGAAAACTTCTTTGCTGGGATTTTATTGCTTTGGCGTTTTCCTTTCGAGCGAGGAGACTTTATCGAGTGTGAGGGTATTGAAGGCCGTGTGGAAGATGTCACGGTGCGCATGACGCAGATCCGTAAGGTATCCGGGGAGTTAATGGTCGTACCTAACTCATTCTTATTTATGAATCCAGTCAAGGTGCTGACCAACCTCAACCGCCGCCGGGTGACGATTATCGCTGGCGTAGCCTACGGTGAGCAGGTAACTCAGGCTGTTGATGTCATCGAGAAAGCTGTCCAGCAGTGCGACACCGTGCGTCAAGACCAGCCGGTAGAGATTTTCCCACAAGGGTTTGGCAACAGCAGCATCGATATTGAAGTGACCTGGTGGACTGGCCCGCAACCGGTGGACATACGTCGCTCCCGAGGCGAGGTGGTCACTGCAATTAAATGGGCCCTAGACGAGGCTGGTATCGAGATTCCATTCCCTTATCGTACCTTGACTTTTAAAGAGCCTCTGGAGACGCGGGTTATGTCGGCGAAGAAACTCAAGTCCGTTGGTGAGTGATTTCCACGTTTTATTCGTCTCGGAAAAACTTAAAACCTAGAATACATTGAAAGATTAAAGTCCCATAGAAGTTAGTAAAGATACTGAGAAACAATGCAATACCTTACAGGTCAGTTTAAGCTTTATCTGCTAATACTTGCTTTCTTTAATGTTGCCTGTGGAAACACACAGCCACAGTTAGCGGTCGACTCCATCGCCCATGAGCCCTATTACCAGAGCCCTGTGCTATTAACCCTTGCATGGCGTCTGCCTGTCGCGGCAATGTATAAAGACGATTTTGAGTATCAGATAAATGCCGCTTTCTGTGGACCCGCCACTGTTGTCAGTGTGTTTGGATCGTTAGGAGTGAAACCGGAACATACTCAAAGTAGCCTGTTTGAGAAAGCCGATGTCGGCTATTGGAAAGCTCGTATTATGGGGTTAACGCTTGATGAGATGACAGAGCTGATGAAAGCGAATTCAAACCTTGCTATCATTGCTCACCGGAATCTGTTAGAAACCCAATTTCGCAGCTATTTACGCAAAACAAATAATCCAAACTATCGTCTTGTTATCAATTTTCATCGAGAACCGCTATTCGGCGTTGATATAGGGCATTTTTCCCCCATCGGCGGCTATCTGGAAAAGCAGGATCTGGTTTTCGTGCTCGACGTTTTGGAGGATTATCAGCCTTTCTTAGTGCCAGCCGATCGATTATTCGAGGCCATGGATACCATCGATGGATCCACGGGGCAGAAACGAGGTCTAATTTTAGTGCAGGCAGTGGCTAATAATGAGCTAATAACTCCATGACCGACGATTACGATAGTCCCTGGAAGGATGTGCTAGAGCGTTACTTTCAGGCATTTATAGCTTTTTGCTTTCCCCAAGCTCATGACGAGATCAATTGGGTGAGAGGCTACGAAAGCCTCGATACCGAATTGCAGCAAATCGTGCGGGATGCAGACAGCGGTCGCCGTTTAGCCGATAAACTGATGAAGGTTTGGCGCTGCGATGGGCAAGAACAAATTGTTTTGATCCACATCGAAGTGCAAGGCGAGCCGGACTCCAAGTTCACTGAACGGATGTTTATCTATCACTACCGGCTTTATGATCGTTATCGTCAGCCCATTGTTAGTATAGCTGTGTTGGGGGACGATCAATCCAACTGGCGACCCGAGCAGTATCAAACGGAGCTTTGGGGGTGCCAAACGCGCTTACGTTTTCCAGTGGTGAAGCTTATGGATTACACAGCAAATTGGCAGGTTTTAGAAAATAGCGCCAATCCCTTCGCCACCCTAATCATGGCGCACCTTAAAACCAAAGCTACCCGGCATGATCCATCCGGTCGCTTGGTTTGGAAACTACGATTAGTAAAACGACTTTACGAAAAAGGTTATAACCGCGAAGATGTATTAGAAATGTTTCGGTTTATTGACTGGTTGCTGGCGCTGCCGCCAGAATTAGAACAGCAATTTACTGTACAGTTGAGTGACTATGAGGCTGCCATGAGTACACCATATATCACTAGCATAGAGCGACTAGGTATTGAGAAAGGCCGTCAGCAGGGACTTGAGCAGGGACTTGAGCAGGGACTTGAGCAGGGTATATTGCAAGGCGAACGTCAGTTGTTGGTACGCCAAGCTCGGCTGCGTTTTGGAGATGCTGTAGCAGAAGCTTTGGGAAAAAAGATCGAACCAATCAATGACCCAGAGCGATTAGCTGACATCGGGGTGTGGATTATCGAGTGCGAATCCGGTGAGGCGCTGTTGACGCGGTTAAAAAGGTAGGATGCCCAAAAGTTGCAAAACTCTTTTATTGTCTAAGAAATTTTGTATTGTGGTTTACGCTGCTTGTAGAACCAGAGAAATAAAAAAAATAACTGGCAGTACCAATAGTTTAACTTTGCAAATACTACGTGAAATCCGCGATTTACATAATATTGGCTGGACTTAAAAAACTATACTGAAGATAAGTTTTTACCAAAAAGAGATTGAACAATGAGCAGTTTCTATGAGGCAGATTTTTATGCCTGGGCCTATGATCAAGCGGCGAAAGTGCGAGCAGGGCATTTCACGGAGATCGACAGTATCAATATTGCCGAGGAACTAGAAAGTTTGGGTAAATCGCAAAAAAAAGAATTAGTTAGCCGGTTGACTGTGTTATTAGCCCACTTGTTGAAATGGCAGTATCAGCCGGACAAAAAAACGTTGAGCTGGCAATTAACAATTGAAGAACAGCGTGACAAGTTAGAACAACATTTGCAAGAAAATCCAAGCTTAAAGGCCACTTTGACGCAGTCAATTGATAGTGCTTATCGAAGCGCCGTCCGATGGGCCAGAGAGGAAACCGAACTGGACAAAGAAACCTTCCCGGTCCAGTGCCCTTATTCGTGGGAACAAATCAGCGACAACCATTTTTATCCATAATTCTTTTAATGATTGGCAATTCAAAATGCGGCATCAGCGTAAACCCTGAAACCAGCAACTCATAATTCTTTATAGGGATGAATAACGAAGCCAAGGAGCACGGAAAGCGAATGAGATACAGCCTCATAACCCCTTATAGGGATGAATACCTAATATACTATAGGTATAGTTTGAGATCGCGGCAAATAGTTGCAAGGGGCTTGGCCCGACCTAGTAAACGACAGAGACAAACGATGACAGACAATACTGAAAATCTTGCACTAGAACATTTACGCGCTATTCGTGGCGAGTTGGCAGATATGAAAAACCGTATTACACATCTTGAAATGCAGGTGAGCGCCATGGGACAACAGTTATCGGGTCTTACTACGGCGGTTTACGCAAGTAACAGTCAAGATTTGTCGATGCAACAACAAAGAGACAGAATTAATCGCCGCTTAGAGCTTCAAGATTAATCTTAAACCCATCTCATAATTCCTTATAGGGATAAATAACTAAAAGATCATTACCGATAGCAAGGCTTTCAATGTACTCATAACCCCTTATAGGGATAAATAACTTTTGGATGTACATGGAAGCAACCTATCCTCACAAGTCTCATAACCCCTTATAGGGATGAATAACCACCTCGCCAATCACGCCCGTGCCCTGCTCGCTGCCACTCATAACCCCTTATAGGGATGAATAACCGTATCGAGGATGCAGCTGATAGCCACGATCAGCGCCTCATAACTCCTTATAGAAATGAATAACATTTTTTTTGTAGCCATAGCAACCATATTCTCAATCTCATAACCCCTTATAGGGATGAATAACCAGCTGCCAGTAGGGAACAGCCTCATTAGGATTCAGCCTCATAACCCCTTATAGGGATGAATAACATGGGAATATGCGCCGCCAAGGCATGGGGAGTCATCTCATAACCCCTTATAGGGATGAATAACTATCTCGACCTGGATGGCGATAAACCATTTATCGGCCTCATAACCCCTTATAGGGATGAATAACATGGGAATATGGGCCGCCAAGGCATGGGGAATCAGCTCATAACCCCTTATAGGGATGAATAACTGATAAGCTGATTTAGAAGACAAGCATAATTTTCCTCTCATAACCCCTTATAGGGATGAATAACCCCCCAATTATGGCAAAAAAATGACTTTAGGAAAGCCATGGAATAGCAAAAAACACCTTGAAATAATATAAAAAGCACTTCAAGCCCCTATAACGAATACTTCACAGTAAATCGAAGTAAGTACAGAATAAAAAAATCACAAAACACCGAAGTCTCGCCGATGATCATCTATTGGCTGGCGTTGTACTTCACCTTTGCCCGATTCGTTTTTTTCTAGGTGAATCACTTCAATGTTGTGGCGGTTTGCAGCGGTAATTTCGGTCAACCGATCACCAGGAATCATCAATCGGCTTAACTCCCGGCGTAATTGAATAGCACTAGCCTCTGTAATGTCTCCGCAAAATACAGAGTACTGATCGTGATTCAAATACCTCTGCAGCAATTTCTTGAACTTCTGAGTACGTTTTGCCTCTACATCGTAAGTCATTAACATATACATTAAATTGAACTCTGCAAACTAAACTTTGCGTTTAAAAGATTCATACTCAGCGATACCCAACAAGTGACGCTCAAGAGCTAAAGCCTCCCGATACACCCATTCTCTAAAGCTACGGCCTTGATACTTCTCTTCTAAACGAATTGAAAATTGTTCCGCTACATGGCGGCGTCCTGTGTCACTAAGCAGGCATACTCCATCGTGTTGCTCCAACCAGTTATCCGCTAGCATATTACGACCTGCCATTCGGAAAATCAGATTATCTCCCAGCACAGGTTTGAAGGGTTCGGCTAGATCCAAACTTAGCGACGAGCGGCCATTACCGGGGCTGTGCAATAGACTAAAGGTTTCCTCTAAATGTGTTTTGAAAAGCTCATGGCGGCATATCGTGTAAACCAACTGGTTTAAGAACGACAGCAGACAGTTGATGGGATTGTTAGGCGGACGGCGTACCCGGGGTCCAAAAGCCAATAGGGGATTAGTGAATTTCCAGGCATCGTAATACCACTGATGTAAATTACCCTCTATGCCCATGAGCATTGCGGTATCTTTTGCTTTGTGAAGGCTCTTCAACAACCGTTGCATCTCAGTAATCGGTTTTTTTAATTTTTCATTTTTCATTGCCTCTATAGCGGTAATAGAGCAGATTAACGCACATATTATGGCCAGCTCCGCGCACAATTTCTCTGGCCAAGGCCATACGCTGCCGGTGGTCCAGCAGTGCCTGTGCCTGTATCAGCTTCACTCGTCCGGAAGGGTTACTAGCAACGGGTTCGAAAACGCCTTTGCAATAACCATAGTAATCAAATACCGATAACCGCACACCATGCTTACCACACAGGCTCAGTAGCCGGGTGTTGAGATCACTTTCGCCTAGCAGCACCAAATGGCCAATCTTCTCAATAGGGAGGGCACGGGTACGGCCGCCGGTAGTGAGCATCAGCGTGTTTTCCCGGCGCCGCAAATGTGCCTCCCGGGAGACAAATAACGTTTCCATTCTTTTCCTCAGTCATGTCCACAAAAGGCAGCCAACGAGCAGCTAGCGCACAAGGGGATACGCTTAGCGGTTGGCACGGTTTGTTGTTGCGCCAACGCTTGCAAATGCTCAGAGGATTGCCATAGGTTTTCTAGTTGTTTTACATCCAACGGCACCTCGCGGCGTTGGCGCGTAGACAGCACATGGGTAATCGCTCGCCACGCCTTGCCTGTAGCGATGGATAACAGCACGGCATAAAAGGCGGTCTGGTCATTACTGGCTTCCACAGCGCCTCCGGTATCCTTGTTCTCATATACGATGTGGTTTTCCCAGTCAATCCGATCCGGGGTCAGACCAAACAACCCGATAGTGGAACTATCACGAGCATAGCTGGTGAGATGTTTGGCAGTACCCACAGCCACCCGTCCATGCCACTGGGCAAAGTTAATGCCGTGAAAATACATCCACGCCCGCCGCTGACACAGTTTAACGTGTTGAAAGTGCAGACCGTGCAAACCGAGTCGATCGACGCGCTCAATAAACGCCGCTGCTCGGTTCCAGCGAAATAGCGTCGTCATCGGTGTCCACCACTAAACCTGTACAAAGAACTAATTTTTCCGCTGCCGCTAAAGCCTGCGGATAAGTATCCCAAGGGGCATTAGGGTCGCTGTGCAACTCCCGACGCCACGCATCTGGTAAAAAACCCTTATCATCCAGTGCAGCTGTGTATTGGGTGTGAGGAAAGTGAACGCTGCGTTTTTTCGCCACATAGCGGTGCTGGTCTCGGAGGGACTCTTCTAGACGACCTTGGATCAGTAATTCCTCGTCGCCGTCCTCTCCCACCACTGACGGGCAGGTATCCAGTAGGTCAGTCTCACGCCGTAACCAGTTCAAATCAACACTAAGGGTGCGGCCACGCTCGTCGCGTACCCGCAGCCGTTGCCCTATGTCCCGCAAGGTGTGAGCGGCCTGTTTGAATTTCGTTAACCAGGTTTTGGCGGGTGCGCAGAAGTAAGGGTCATCACACAGCTCACCCACCTGCTTGAGCAGCGCAAAAATCATCCCTGCTGTGGGCGGTTGACAAGCCCGCAGATGCTCGCGCCGAGGCCCTTTGTTGCTTGGATGTTCCAGCAATACATTCCAGTACAATCCAGCACTGTAAGCAGCGCGGTTGTTGAGGCTACCAAAATGTGGGTTGTTCGCGTTTTCGTCTACGGGTTTAAAACGGGTTTTGGTATCTCGGGCCAGCACGTTGGTTAGGTCGGCAATCCCGACCACACTGTCGGCATGAGTCTTAAGCCAATGTTGCAATCGTCGCAACCAGGGATTGCGCTGCTCCATAGCAGCGTCAATCCGCACCCATACCTGACCCTGATGATGACCACGGGCAGCGCGGCCATAACGCTGGAGAAAATTGAGTGGTGCAAATCCCGGTTCCATAAATAGTAGATTAGCGCCGAATGTCACGCCCATTTCGACACTGGCCGTGGCGATGAGTACGTCGAAAGCCAAGGGATCGTGATCCCGCCCAGCGACAAAGTAATCGTTAAAGTTTTGCCCCTGATGACTGTCGTGGATGCTGTTGACCAGCAATGCTTTACCCGCCACGATGCCTGCTGAAATAAAATGCCGGTGTAAGGAGGGAAGCTGGCGGATCAAATCCGCCAAGGAATTATAGATGACGACCACCTGTCGCTTGGCCTTGACCTCATCCCTGACTTGCTGCAGATGCTCACCCAAAAGGTCTGCCAAACAGGCGCTAGGGTGAAAACTCAGAGTCACATCTCCATGGACGGGACGCCCACCAGGAGTAAGCTTCTCCTCCAACAGCGCCATGTCTGTGTTGTTTACCCCAATCTTGTTCAGCACTGGCGCTATGTCGATGGGTGTGGCAGAGAGAAAAGTGACCTTTGCCCGTCCGGGGACCACACCGTTTTGCGCTGCGACGGCTAGACGCGCACACACCGCAGCCAGACCAAAACCGCGGCTGTCGATGGTGTGAAATTCATCAAAAACCAGGTGATCAAATTGAGTCAGTAGCTCGAAGATACCTTCAGCCCCTTGACCGGCTTGTAAATAACGGCCGATCAATAGATAACTGACTACTTCTGGTACCGTAAAGACGATCTCACCGCCCCGGCGTGGCGAAAGCTCATAGAGGTCTCGAAGTCGTTGCACGGTAATCTCGCGCACCCCAATCGCACGTTGCCGTTGCGCCTCGTCGCTGGTCCATAGGGCAACCTTAGTTTCGGCGAGGGTGGGTTCCCAACCCTGTTCATGGACCAGTGCTAGCCGGGTGCTTTGAGCAAGATTCTGGGCTAGACGCCGGGTCGGCACGATGAATAATACCCGCGTCTGTTGTTGCGCCACCGCTCGTTGAAAGGCATAGCTTTTGCCCGCGCCAGTGGGTGCGCTGGCAATGCGTACAGCATGGGGATCATCCAGCAATGCCTGCTGAAAGGGCGATAAGCCAGTTTCTGCGCTGCCACCGTCCACAAAGTGTTTAGCAACGGTCAATTCCATTGGTTGACCTCCGCGAAGGCATCTTGCAAAGGCATCTCGGCGCTGAGTTGTAAGCTGTGGAGGCAATAGCGGCTTACTCGTAGCCGGCTGCGCGGATTGAACAACACTGCCGTGGCAGCGTTCAACCGCACCGAGTTCACAGGGGTTTCAGCATCACAGGGTTTGAGCGCCACCATACCATTACGGTGCAGACCGACGCGAATGACTAGCATGTCCTTACCCGTGTAGGCAAAGGGATTAAACCCGAACACAGCGCCGTAGAAGTGTTGGTCGGGCGGCACTTCTTGGGTGTGAAAAAAGGTTTTAAGGTTGCCTTTGCGGGTAACATCATCGAGTTTTTTTTGAAACCCCCCTTCACTATCTAGGTTAAACCGCCGCGTTAGCGGGGCTAATAGACGCGGTTCCGGGGTGGTAAGTACCGATGTTCGGTACGGCATGGCCCTCAAATGACGGCGATAGTCTTTATCCGGCAACAACAGACGTGCGTCCATCCAGCCTAAAGTAGCGGCCAACCCAAAGGCCAATGCCTGGTCGCCAATCAACTCCGGCAGGGTGGCACTACCACCTTGCACCATTAAACTGTGGTAAGCAAAGGGGGTTAGGGTAATAGCCTGAATTGGGGTGATGATGGATTCCATAAGATGACTCCTTGAGTAGTCGATTCAGCTGGCTTTTTTGCTGCCAAACCAGCTGTCGAACAAGTTGGCCACCTGCTTGGCTACGCCTCGATATTGATCTCGTAAGCTCCCATCATCCCCTTCAAAACGCTCAATCAAGCGGTGCAGATAATCTTCTAACGAAGCGCCATCTACGGTGGCCGGGTGTAGATTGGCAAGTCGGTTATGGAGCGATTGGGTTACGGCATTGACGTCACTGAGCTGGGATTCGGGCAACTCTTTTAGCAGAGTTTTCAGCAGTTCGTAGGGAGAAGTTTCCGCCCGCTCAAAGGGCGCGGCGTAGGCCCCTACGAAGTAGGTGCGGATGTTAGTGCCGGTGAGGGAGGTTTGGCCGCCGTAAGCCCCTGCCAGGCCCAGGCATAGCAACAGATGATCTAAACCTTCCCGGGGTAACACCTGTCCCCGAGTCGATAATACTTGCATCAACAGCGTCCCCGGCGTCACGAAGTGGCGGGTAAACAAGTTTTCGCTGTTTTTCTTCTCCACGGCATCGAACAGCGTGCCATCCTCGGCAGCACGGTTATGGAATGTCTCGTCAACACACAGATGTTTTGGCAACAGACTCAAGGCATCAGAATAATTGACGGCGGCTTTGACCGGCAACACCCGGTTGTCTTGCGTGGTGGAATCACCGAACACGAGGGTGTTCAGGTCAAAGGCTTCCGAGGGTGCTTGCCCTTTATTGAGTGCCGTCCGGTTTTGCGGGTGTCGCCCTCCGACGCCATAGGCTCGCAGGATTTGTAGCCCCCGCCCCTTTTCTGGATATTTGAACTTATTGGGTACAGCTCGCATATGGACGCTGCCATCCAGGTCGATGTCGGTGATTTCTTCTTCAGCATTGCGAAATACGCTAGGTGCGATGGTTTTTCGCAATAGTACTAAACTGACACTGCCGAGATTCTTTAAGGCGGGATGGATATATTGCTGTTTTCCGTCGCTACTGGTATCGGTGAGATGGGTAAGCTCGGCGAGAAAGGGGTTTAAGGTATCCATGGTTACTTCTCCTCTTTGTTTTGAATGTGGCGGGCGCTGTTGATAAACGCCATACGGTAAATACTGCCCAACAGGCGCAGCTGGCTTTGGCTGGGCAATCGATCGGCCAGTGCGCCATGCCAGACATGGTTGACGAAGTAGTCGGCAAATGCGGTACAAACTTCACGGCGTTTGCTGGCCGCTTTTAAAAAGGTTTTGTCTTTACGGTCAAGGTTGATATCCAATTCCCCCGCGATGCCGTTGACCAGGGAGGTATCATCCATTTGGCGGGTTTTTAACAGGATGCGCAGGCTGTCCATCGCTAATTTAAACATCAGCATGGTTTCGTTGGCAGAGGCGTTAGCGCCAGGACGCTTTTGGATATTGGCGGCCATTTCTCCGAGCCTGACCAGGGGGGCTTCCGATTCACTCATGGCAAAATTCTCCTTTATGTCACAGTATTGATTGTTAAAGAGCTGACGAACATGTTTTATACGGTAGCTGTCGGTGCTTGCCCCTTCAGAGAGGCGCTTGTCGAACTGCTGCACGGCAAGGCAGATGGCACCAAAGCGGGTGTTACCCTCGGAATAAGCGCGTAACACCTCGTAGCCCAAAGGGTTTTCGTTTAATAGCACGCGGGCGATTTCCAGCCTATCCAACGCGGCGGGGATCTGTTCCAGGCGTAGGCCGTGGGCATTCAGCAAATTTTCCAGTATCCGCGGTAAGGCATCGCAATAAAAGAACTCCTTGCGGGGTGTGGGCAGACCACGGAATACATGTAATGGCCGACCGATACGGCGACAGGCCCGCAGCATCATGTCCAGCATTTCAATCTGCTCAGCCAGTTTTTCTGGCCAGCGCTCAAACCGAGCTATGCGCTGACGCCCTCGGAACATGGGCAGCCCGGTGACGACGCGGCCTTTTTTCACTTCCTGGCGACTGAGGTCAAACAGCGATAGGTGTTCGTTATCGCTAGACAAGGCCAAGCCGCCGAATAGCCCATTGGTGGTGGGTGAGGAGATCAAGCTGGGTACACCGCTGGGTTTGGCTCTTACCTGCGCAAATAGGTTTTCCCGCAGCCGATGCTCAGCGATGGAGGTGGGACTGACATTGGTGTGCCCACTTGCCTGGCGCAAATTTTCAGGTCGATTGTCACGGCCGGAAAAAGCCGACACTTTGACCTGGTACAGTCCTAAGGAGTCACGGATAGGGGAACCCCATGGTACCGGCTCGTCGGTGAACAAACAGCGCCCCGTTTCTGTTTCATCCACAGCCTTTACCCGTTCGTGCAGTAGCAGTTGCCGGTAACGCTGTACCACCGCTGGATTAATGTACTCACCTGCGGTAGCTAGGCTGTCTTTAAAACTCGGGCAATCATCCCTACCTTCCCACCAACGCCACAGCAAGCCCTCCTTACCCCAAATCGTGTCTTCAATATCAGGATTGATATAGGTTTCACCCAGCAGCCATAGGGCAGTCAGCGCACGTCTTGATCCGCCATCGTCAATGGTTACCAGCCACTTTGGTTGGCCTAGATCAACCTCCCTTAGCAAGGTTTGCTCACGCTTAGTATAATCCGGGTAATCCGCCTTTTTGTCTTTTGATAGGTCGAGGTTCAGCACCAGCGCCAGTATCGCCGCTTTGCGTAAATCGACGACTGCCTGCGGGTGTAGGTCAGCGAGACTGGCATAGGGACTCAGGGTAGCACCGGTGATCTTCTCCGGCCAGCGGGGTGCGAGGTCCAGCGGCTCTAAACACTGCTCTAAGGGGTCAGCCACCACATCCCGTAACGATGCCTTGATGTTAAATAGCCTAGCGATGTCCCCCTCGTTGACAGTTTCTTGCAAGAATTGAGTCAGCTCAGGGTAATTTGGGCGGGCGTTTTGTAATATGGGTGTGCCCCGATTAGTGATGGTGAGTTCTAATCGAAACGGTAATCGCTGGGGTAGCTGATCTATTGCCCGTTCCACAATCGCCGGGTGCTGTTGTTTTGGCAACAGCATATATAAACAACCATCCTCATGGGCCTCAATCAGGGGCGGTAGTCCCGATAGTCGGGTGCAGTTTGTCGAAAGGAGCGTCTGCATTTCATCGACAATGAAGGGATGATGGGGATCATAGATTTCCACCGACTCCCACTCCCCAAGTTCTAAAGTGCGGTCTTCAATGAGCCGTTTTTTTACGCCTTCCAAACCATCCGTGTGCCAAATTCCGTCGAGCTTATCGGCAAGTTTTATAAAACGGGTTAAGCCTATATAGTCACGAGGCGGCAGGATTTTGGGCACGCTGCGTTGGGCTTGCAAGTCTTCCACCCGTTCGATGAGATAGAGCACTTGGTCTGGCGTTAAATGGATACTGCGGCGTTCAAAAAATTTATCGAGTCCGTAACGGGTCATCCGCTCGGCTATCATGGTTTTTGTCAGCGGTGTGTTACGGTCTAGCATTAGATCTTTGTCGATGTCGTGCAGGAAAGCGACGACGACCACAATAACGAGTAGTATTTGCAAGTCGTCCGGTTCGATACCGCCGCGGAGTTTATCGAGCGCAGTCAGCACCAATGCCCCGCGGGTGACTGACAGTTGATGATCCAACAGGGTGATGTTGCGGCTTATCGCATAGCGGGCAGCGAACTCTGGATCAGGACTCCAACCCCCTTTACCGCTGATGCTCATCAACCGGACTACCCGGATATCCACATGGGTTCCTTTATCGATAGCTTTTCGCTGTTTTTCGCTCAGGGGTTTTTCCCGATCCCTAAGCACACCCCCTTCGATAACCTCTTCTAGGAATTCCTGATAGATTTTCTCTGTCAACTGCCGGGCCAGCGATAATCGTTGGATATTCATCGTCCTACTCCCTGCTCCAATAATCCTAGACAACCGAATCCACTGCGGGTCTTTTCCCCGATGCCGGCATACCAAGCGAGGCGCAGATCCACTTCGCTGCCCGCTAATACCAACGGTGCCCTCATGCCAATTACAAAGCTGCGTTTGCCGTTAGCCATTTTTTTCAGTGGCACCAATACGGAATGCTCAGGATTTGCCCGCAGATACAATCGATCGGGTTGGGCCTGTAACCGCACCTCGCGGCCAGCAAGACGGGACAATCGGCGGTTAATGACAGTGGCTAAGTCGATGCTGCTTAAGTCTTTAAGCCAACGTTTACGGTTGTTTTCCCGGATGCTGATTGCCAGTGGCGAGAGCATCAACAAACCCATAACCCCCTCGCCCGGTGGTATAGGATCTTGTTCTTGAATAACCTCGGCAGAACTAAAATCGATCATCTCAGCGGTTTGAGCGCGAGCGTGACGAATGTGGACGGGGTCCATTTGCCGGAGTTTTTGCGCCAACCTGGGATCGAGTGTGGATACCACCAAGGTATGTACGCTGCTAGCATCTTTGTATCGACGGCCTAAAGCTGCGAAATTCCAGGGACTTGCCGATGAGCCTATTATCTCCTCAGCCTCAACACCGGTGGCTGTAAAACCGTTGATAAGGGCATCATGGAGGAGGTCGAGGTGTTGGTAGCAAGCCGTTTTAGGTAAACGTATCCGTATGCGATTCATAGACATTTCCTCAAAATAAGCTATGCTTTTTAGTGTAAATATTTTTTTTACCTAAGTAATAGTGAACCTGTCATGAAAAATGACATATATGAACGATTTACTTACATCGAAACTCGGCTTTGGTGGGGCGATGGCGTAACAGCAAGCGAGTTGGCTAAAACATTTGGTTTAGCTCGCCAGACTGCGCAGGGGGTCATCGATCTTTACCGGCGTCAGCATCCAGGCACCCTTATTTATGACGAATCCCGCCGACGCCAAATTGCAACACCAGATTTTAAACCTACCTATATTCGACCTAAACCCGCAGCTTTCTTGGATTATCTACGGGGGCAAGCAATGACTGCCTACTATATGGAAGAAAAGGATTGGACGGATTTACCTTTTGAGGATGTAGATCACCTGCTCAGGCCTGCCTTAAGCAGAGAACCCATAGAGGTTTTGTTGTCAGCGTTACGCCATCAACGTGCAGTAACCATCAATTATTTTTCTAAAAGAAGGGCTCGTTTGCGGGATATTTCCCCGCACCGTCTGATCTTTGCCGGTAATCGTTATCATGTACGCGGCTATTGCCACGTTACGAATGATTTTTTCGACTTTGTTTTATCGAGAATCGATCATGCGGAAACGTCTCTGACCGAATGGGTCGCCGACCAGGATGACGAAAAATGGCATAGGTTTGTGGACCTGTGTTTTAAACCCAACGAAAAGCTTCCTCCTGAAACTTATAGAGCGCTGGTTTATGATTATCCATTGGATGACCAAAATATTTATAAGGTGCCTTGTCGGGAAGCTTTAGTCCTTTACGTGGAAAGAGAGCTGATAGCAACTAACCCTAAATATGGTTACTCGCTTTGGGTTCGTGTAAAGTGACGTATGACAACCCCGTTCAGTCTTTAAGGGCTTTTTTTATCAACCTTAATATACAAATATTTGAATTTAGAAATTTTTTAATATTCTTGTATACCCACAAAAACCAAATACTGCCACAACCCACCATAAGCTCCTTGGATATCTACGGTCAGCGGTCTAAACAAACCCTGCAACTTAGGCAGCAGATGGCCTTCCATGCGCACATGATTCATTCCCATCCAGCGCTTGAAAAAATCAAACCTTGAATTGTGGAAATCCACTACCGCTATCACACCACCGGGTTTTAGGTCCCTTGCGGCCGCGTCGATGGCCTGTTCCCAACCAGGGTTTATCATGGACAATGAATAAGAAAAGAGGATCACATCAAAGGGTTTTTCAGAAGCTAGTGGACGATCATAGGGTTGTTGCAGGAGTTGCACACGCCCTCGTTCGAGACCCAGGTTACTGCGGGCCTGTTTGAGCATATCCGCTGATATGTCGACGCCCACCAGCTCGGCGTCAGGAAATTGCTGGCATAGGGTTGCCAGGTTTTTGCCAGTGCCGCAGCCTACCTCCAGAATATGAGCAGGATGGTGCTGAGCTAAATGTTTTTGGATAATCGTTGAACGTCCAAATAAAAAACTCCAGCGGGTTGCATCGTAAACCTTAGCGTGAAAACGGTAGTAGCGCTCGATATTCTCAAAGGCGGTCATAGTACTTCGGCAAGGTGCAAACTACCGTAAGTGCCCACGCGATCTTGAGCATGTAAGGCGTTGGTGAGTTGAGGGAAAAAGCGTAGCGACGATTTGGCGGACTGAGGTAGAAAGCTAACATCGGTACCCGCAGAACGCATCAGTATTTTGCTGCCTGAAGCACTATTTTTTAAAATCAGTTGCCATTCCTCTTCAAGGGCTTTTGGATCGTGCCACGCGAGCCAATCCTGGTGATCTAGTAACACAAAATGACTGTAACACCCAGGATTGTTTGTCAAAAATTTGCTGACCGTTGTGTTGTAAGTTTTTACCCTATTTGTTTGGTTACGAAGGGTATCGTGATTTTTCTTTTTCAGATAATTGGGACAGCAATTTTCTGTGTAGCAACCCGTTAAATAAACGCGCCAAAAATAATTATCCTTGATTAAAACCTCCGTCAACACATGTTTTAGTTTTTTATTCACATAACCCCAAATACCACCTTCGTATTGGGAGTCGATTAGACGAATTTGTGGTCGAGGAACCCCGATCATGGCCATGGTCATGGGTTGTTTAACCAGCCAAGCGCTAAATTTTCCCCATAAGACAGGTTCAATCTTGCAGTAAATCTCCTTTTGCTCCTGCAGCGTTTGGGCATTAAGCAAATTAAATACGTAGTCTTTTTTATTTTCCGAACGAAGCATGTACTTTTTCAAAATCCATGCTATGGCCCCCGAAGTGCCATAATAGTAAAACGATTTTTTTTTACTATCCGTGGCAAAGTATTGAATTTTTTCATCCCAAAAAGCTTGGGCATAGGGGGGTAAATAGGATTTTATCGCGTTATAGACATCTCTAAATCGACGGTGGGAACCGAGTCCAAACATAGCAAACAAATCGTCAAAGTTGCCCTGCTTAATAAGCGCTAACTTAAGATGAAGCAGCGCATTTTGGCGGGGATTTACATCAACGGCATGAATCTCTGCGGGTTGGTCTAACAGATAATCGAGGGCATTGCAGCCCGCACTGGTGAGCATGACGACTTTACTATTGCTGTCTAGATTGAGCATTTGACGATCGATGCGCGGGTCTTCCCAACAAATGTTATAGATGAGGCAGCGGTTATGTACTGTTTTAAAGAGCAAATCATGGGCGTTGTTAGCCAATCTTTTAGGGAGGTTTCTTACCATATTGTTTGGGCCAGTCAGTTACTTAAGGAGTATTTCAGCCCTACTATGGGGTGGGATTGGTGAAAAAATTGTGTCAGTCGAATTAAGGTTTTGTTGCAATGGATTGATAGAAGACTTATTTTCAGAGCGGAAGAATTGACGGGTGGGTTTTTCGCAATAGGTTATTGCTGAGTTTTATTAGACACGGTTTTACGACAGAATTGCTAATGGCTAGGGTTTCCAACGTTCGGGATGGGCCCAGTGCTGACTATTAAACCAATCAGGACGGGTTTTATAGCTTTCAATGGCATAGTGATAGAGATGTAGTGGTTTACCCGCCAGCTGATAGCGGGCCATGAGTGTCATGCCGTAACCTAAAAGATCCGTCATTTCCCAATAACTTTGCTGGTTTTCCCAGGCGTTACCCATGGGGAGCAGGGCAACAAAACGGCTTGTGTGCAAGTCCCGTAACAGGGCTAGCACCCTACCAGCGGTTTTATGGTCTAGATGTTCTAAGGTGTTAGCGACAATACCCAAGTCAAAACGTTCTAAACTGCGCAGTTGCTCTACAATATCGCCGTCTGAATAAACGAGTTGGCGCTGCCTAGACGAGTTTGCCTGGGTGAGCAGGGTGGGGTCGGGATCGATAAGCAGCAGAGAGACTGGGCGAGCCACTTCAAGCAAGGTTTGCAGATCCCGGTGGTGAACGGTATGCATAGGTTGGGTATTATCTGAGGTGTCTAATGGTGATGGTTAGCGGGCTTATACTGACAGTCACGCACTTGGTTATTTTAAGTTATTTAAGCGGCATGGCAAGGCAACCATTGTCCTTAGTTTACTCGGTGACAAGAGGTTAACAATGATTGGGCGGGTGCTTATCATAGCAGGTTCGGATTCCAGTGGCGGCGCTGGCATTCAAGCAGATATCAAAACCGTTACGGCTTTGGGGGGTTATGCCGCCACCGCTATCACCGCGCTGACAGCGCAAAATACCTAAGGGGTCTTCGGGGTGCGAGATGTGGATACGGATTTCATCGAGCAGCAAATACGTGTGGTGTTAGACGATATTGGCAGTGACTGTATTAAAACCGGTATGCTCCATAGCAGCCCGGTGATCGAGACGGTGGTGGCTGTCCTTGAAAAGAATGCTGTTAAAAAACCTCTGGTAGTCGACCCAGTCATGTTCGCCAAGAATGGCCAACCCCTCTTGGAAGCATCAGCATGCAAGACGCTTAGGCAGCGCCTCGTGCCCAAGGCCACCGTGCTGACCCCCAATGTAAAAGAAGCAGAGGTTTTATGTGAGATGACGATCCGCCATGTGGACGCCCTACAAACGGCTGGGCAGCAGCTATTAAAACAAGGACCCACCGCAGTATTGATGAAAGGAGGGCATTTGCAAACCGATCCGGTCGTCGATCTATCAGTGTCTCGGCAAGGTGTAAATTCGTTTACCCGGCCACGTCTGCAAACGCCCCATACCCATGGCACGGGTTGTACATTAGCCTCGGCCATCGCCACCGGCTTAGCCCAGGGTTTATCGCTAGATATGGCGGTACCCCGTGCCTATGCCTACCTTTATGAGGCAATCCGTACAGCGCCGGGTTTAGGCAAAGGACGGGGGCCATTAAACCACGGACACACAGTCCGTCATGGCGACGGTTAGTCTCTATGGGCCAGCGTTTGTTACCCAATGCCCAGGTGCCTGTGGTGGGGTTCATCGCTCCTCGGGGTAACGTTACCATGGACTTGCTGAGTCAAGTGACAGTCTTACTTCAGGCACAGCAGGTGCGGATCGCTATGGTGAAGGAGGCGCCGGAGGATTTTGATATGGATCAGCCTGGTAAGGATAGTTATCGGTTACGCAAGGCTGGCGTAGAACGTTTGCTGATAACCTCGTCTCGGAAATCCGCTTTATTATTAGAGCATCCTAAAGCAGTTGATCCAACACTCAATGATTTGTTGGCGTTGCTGCATCAGGATGTGCTGGATGTGGTGTTGGTAGAGGGTTTTGCTCAGCAGGCGTTTCCTAAAATCGAGTTGCAATGGGCGCCAAGCCCTTTACGCCATTATCCTGCAGATCCACACATTATCGCCATAGGAACCGATCAACCGGATAAATTACAGGTATCAATTCCTATTTTAGACCTTAGAAAACCCAGCGCGGTTGCCGAGTTTTTGATGAGTTTGATCCACGCCCACCCATTGCCATGAATTCTGTCATAATCCGTAGAACCCCTTGGCAAGCAAAGCTTTACGAAATCATTTTTGAAGCGGAGACGCCGGCAGGACGTCTGTTTGACCTGATTTTGCTCTGGTGTATTTTGCTAAGCGTTTTTGTGGTGTTTTTAGATAGCATCGCTGAGTTTCATGCCCGCTATTGGTATTACTTAAGAATCGCGGAATGGTTTTTTACCTTTTTATTTACCGTTGAGTATGTATTAAGACTCAGCTGTTATGGGCGCCCCCTGATTTATGCCAGAAGCTTTTTTGGCATTGTGGATTTGTTGGCTATCTTACCTTCCTATTTAAGCTTTTTGTTTCCCGGTACGGAATCCCTGGTGGTGGTGCGAGCCCTGCGGATGTTGCGCATTTTTCGTATTCTGAAAATGGCTCGCTACCTGGTTGAAGCAAGGCTTTTAGCAGGGGCCGTTTGGGAGACACGGCGGAAAATTATTGTGTTTGTCATCACCGTTGTGACATTGGTGATTATTATCGGCGCTGTCATGTATTTGATCGAAGGAAAAGAACATGGTTTTGACAGTGTACCCCGGGGAATGTATTGGGCCATTGTGACGTTAACAACGGTGGGTTACGGGGATATCTCTCCACAAACCCCTTTGGGTCAGATTTTCGCCAGTATTGTGATGATCTGCGGTTATGGCATCATTGCAGTGCCCACCGGTATCGTGACAGTAGCCATATCACGAGCGAGTCAGCAGCCGGTTAGCAGCCAGGTTTGTCCCCGTTGCACCGCGCAAGGCCATGATATTGACGCCAAGTACTGTAAGTATTGCGGTAGTTCCCTCTAGCAGTAGTTTATTGACTTGAAGACATGGGTATCGAGTAAGAGCTTCACGGATTGCCGCTGAGCCAGAAATTATGGGGTAGAGGATCATTAAAATCGTCGCTCATGTGGATTTTGCCCCGATACTCACCAAAAACCCGTTTACTACTCGTCTCCGGCGCTATGGAAACAAGCTTCACTTTATGATCGTCCTGGGTAATGACAATTTCTTCACCTTGCTCCGCAAGATGAATGAGCTCAGCAAGTTGAGCTTTTGCTTCTTGAAGGGTGACGGTTGTTGTCATGAGGATATACCCTATTCAAATGCAGATATCACAACAGTTTACCAAAAAGGCTTAGGTGGTTTGGCAACGGTGTTGAAACCAACTTATCTTATCGTGTTTCCCTGACGCAGACCCACCACGGTGGGAAATCGGCCGGACACGTAGCCCTCTTTATGACAGGAAAAAAATGTTTCGTTATGACAGCCGGTGCAAAGCTGTGTTTCATGGATGTGGTCTGCAGCAACACCACAACCCTGTAATTGGGTTTTGAAAGCGCCTATCAAGTCGATTTGGTAGATGCCGTCTCCGCTGTCTGTCAGAAAAGGTTGCCAGAAAGGCTCATGGCGTTGCTGCGGTTCTTTGATGTGATAGCAGCAGGGATAAATGGCCGGTCCAATACCCACACGTAAGGATTTTGGTGCTATCCCATAAGTGGTTTGCAAGGCTTCCACCACCGTCTCGGTAAAATGGGCCATGACATTGCGCCAACCCAAATGAACCAGTCCCGTAAAAGACCCTTGGGTGTCGGAAAAGATAGCCGGGATACAGTCGGCTGTACTCAGCAAAAAATAGCTACCGGCAGTGCGAGTAAACGCGCCATCGGTTTTATAAAGCACGTCTCTGGGGTTAGCTTGCCAAGCCTCATCGTCGACAAAGGCAATCCGATCTCCATGACACGGGTTAAGAATGCGTAACGGGCGATCCACAATATCTAAGGCATGATACAGGCGATCGCGATTTTGCGATGCCTGGGAATCTTGGGTGACAAACGCGGTATTGAAACTGGCGTAGGGCGGTGTACTGACGCCCCCTGTGCGAGCAAAAAAGCCATGCCAGAGAGGGAGTGTCGCAAACCGATAGCGAGTCAATCCTGAGCGAATTTCAATTAAACAAGATGACTTCGTAGCGAGATTATTCACAGAGACCCTTTAGTTGTTCATAGTCGCTAAAGGGAAGCTGTTGATCGCCGATGATTTGGTAAGGTTCATGGCCTTTACCAGCCACAAGAATAATATCGCCAGCTTGGCTTAATGCCATAGCTTTGCGAATCGCTGCGCGACGATCTGGTTCAACAAACCTGTTCTGCTCAGGCATACCTTTTAAAATATCATCAATGATTGTCGCAGGATCTTCTCGGCGTGGATTGTCCGAAGTAACCACGCACAAGTCGGAACCTTGTGCTGCCACCGCGCCCATCAGCGGTCGTTTGCCTTTGTCGCGATTGCCACCGCAGCCGAACACGGTAATGATGCGACCGGGATTCAAGGTTCGCAAGGTCTGCAATGCCTTTTCCAGGGCATCGGGTGTATGGGAGTAATCGACAACGCCTACTCGGCCCTGTCCCAGAGGTAGCGTTTCCAGACGGCCGGGTACGCTGCGCAACGCTATGCTGGCGGCCGCCAAACTCTGTAGGGTTGGGCCACAGGCTAAGCAAGCCCCTAACGCAGCCAGCACATTGGAGACATTAAAAGTGCCCACCAGACAGGTGGAAAACGTGACCGTTTCCCCACGGTAAGTAATTGTCATCTTGGTTTCATGTAAAGCATACTCCACCTGGATAACCCGCAAATCCGCCCAGGGAGAAGACCCAAAGGTCAGCACCGGACAGGGTGAAAGGGCGGCGATTTCTCGTCCTACTAGATCATCGGCATTGACGATAGACAAAGCATCAGATTTTAAGTGCTCGAATAAACTGAGTTTAGCTGCCCGGTAGTTTTCCATGCTGCCGTGAAAATCCAAATGATCTCGGCTCAAATTAGTAAACACAGCGATATCGGTATCTAGACCAAAGACCCGGTCTAGGGACAAGGCATGGGAAGAGATCTCCATGGCGACTGTGCCTATGCGAGCCGCCTTTAATTCTTGCAAAATGCGAAACAGTGCTGGCGCGAGGGGGGTGGTGTAAATGGTGTCTTGTCGTTTTCCGGTGGCCGTCTGCAAACCCAGCGTGCCCAACGCCGCTGAGGGTTCTCCGCAAGCCATAAGCCACTGATAGATGAGCTGAGTAACGGTGGTTTTGCCGTTGGTACCTGTAACGCCGATAATACGCAATGCCTGATCGGGTTGATCGAAAAAGGATTTGGCAGCCATGGCGGTAGCCTTACGCACATCAGCAACTATAATCTGCGGGATAGGCAACTCGGGGTGAAATTGGGCCGTAAGGAGAGCGGATATACGATCGGTTGCTGCCCTGTTAAGAAGATCAGCACCCTGCTTCCAATGGCCATATTCAAGAAATTCTTCAATGACGCAATAAAAACAGTTAGACTGGATTTCCTCGGGTCGGCAAGCAATGGTTTGTAGGGTAACATCTGCCCAGTTAAACACGGCAGAAGGGCTTAGGGCTGTGACCACTTGACTTAGGGTTTTCATGGAATTAGATTAATTCTAAAAATTATTCTACAAACTATTGACAAAGCCGGTGGATTCTATAGGCTATGTTGCATAGCTTTTGTAAAGCTTTAACCTTCCTCACCTTTGTATCATAACGGCGTCCTACCATTAGGACCAAACCATTTGCAATACAAGTACCTCAAACCGTTTGATTTGAAACCTGTATAACATTATAAGCCGTATGATAATTGAAGTTATTGAAGTTTTTATAATTCTAACAATACGTCTTCATGGGCGTGTTTATAATACAAACCCCTGTATATAGCGGGTATCTTTGAGCAGACAGTAAAACCTTTGAGCGTTTGCAGAACGTAACCATAATTTATTGATATTATTATCAACACTTAGCGACGCGAGGCCACAACAATGAACGATATGGAAAAAGATCTTAATTACCTTATCGAAACAGCAAAAGAAGCTACCAAGGTTTTGCGTCGGAATGCAGAATATTTTGAAGCGCAGGGTAAAGAAGCCCATGACGAACGTGAGGCCGTGAGGTGGTTGAATCTGGCTGTTCAGCTAGTACAGTATGACCTTCCAGATTCTGACAACGCTTTTGATGAATCTGGTCCGGGGTTGAGTGAAAACCGTTCTTTGGACGAGGAGCGTCCAAACCTATAACAGGTTTTCTCCATTCACAGGGAGGAAATGAGTGTATGTAAACGGTGTCAATGATTCTATGAAATTGACGTTTCAATGGATAAAAATTTTTTCTAAGATTCTTTTAAACTAGAAATTTAGTTAAGCCGTTTGACGGTAAACCGTTGCCCCTTTCTATTCATATACTTGTTGTGCGTTGAGGATACAACGCACAACAAGTTATGTCTTTTCGGTTTTTATTCCTTAACTACCTTCCTAAGATTTTGCCCGAAAGGCGTTAAAAATGACGCTGAGTATCACTTTGGCACCAAAAGAGACACAAGCTCCTGTCATAAACACCAATACACTTTCCAACTTTGCTATTTATAACACTTCTAAATACCCAGTTTGTGGTTTTAAGTTGAACGAAAAAGTAAGCTGTTTTAGCGAGTTGGCTAAAAAAATGCTTATATTATTATTCAAACCGAAACTTATTTGATGGGTTTGCTTCTCATCAAGCAAACTATTGTTCGCGATTTTTAGAAGATCTTTCCTTTTTGAAAATAAATATTGAACCTTAATGAATACTGCGTATTTTGAAGTGCTGCTTGAATGAAACGGTGTAATCTATTAAACAATTTTGAAAATTATTAGCAATTCTTTTGAGGGTAATTTACAACCTTTAACAGGCGCATGATTGAGTCATCAAAAATTTTTTTGTGTTGAAAAAACTATTTTTTATTAAGGTTCGTAATCGCAGAAATACTCGAACAATTAAGAAAAAATTTTTTCGCAACTTACATTAATTACGGATATGACCCTAGATGGGTTAACTCTATTTCGATAGAGTACATTAGGAGTATGTATGTCAATTAAACAGATTCTCGTAGTCGATGATTCCAAGGCTGCCAGATTGGTGCTAAGGAAAATGTTACAAGGCATCAATTTGGCAGTGGATTTAGCTGCTTCCGGTGAAGAGGCGCTTAAATATTTGTCTGCAAACTGTCCCGACGCGATTTTTATGGACCATACCATGCCGGGGATGGACGGTTTGCAAGTTATAAAAATGATAAAAAATGATGCGGAAACGGCAAAAATACCGGTAGCCATGTATACCTCCAAAGAGGAGCAAGGCTATGTGGACAAGGTAAAAGCCAGTGGTGCGGTAGGTATATTACCAAAACCCGCATCAGCGGATGCCCTTTCTTATATCATTAATCAGCTCAATGAAGCAGCTGATGCTGTGGATGCGCAATCCGCAGCGATCAACGGGAAGCGGATCGATGCAATGATTGCTGAGAATACGACTGTAATTTCCAATGAAGCTATCGAAACCACCGCAAAAGCAGCCGTTGAATCCTTGTTTGACGATGCTATCCACACACGTATTTTACCCTTACTTGATGAAAAACTTGATACTTTTAAGCAAACCCTCTTTATGGATCAGGAATCAACGATCTTAGGCATTGCTGGAGGTGTTTGTGATACCCGTATCAACGGATTTACTGAAAAGTTAAATCGGCAGTTCAACGAGCAGATAAAGGAAATAAAAGAAAGTGTTAAAGCGACCCCATTGTCCAATGGGGTAACCCCTGAGTTGTTGGGGCAATTTGAGGGGACTTTGGAAGAATTTATTGAGGATAAGGCTAGACAGATAACCAAAGATACCTTGCAAAAGCATGTAAAAGATCTTGTACAAGAGGCAGCCGAAGTGGTTTACGAGGAACGAGCTGGCGAGCTAGCTAGTCGCTTGGCTCAGCAGCTGGGTAAACAGCTTGCAGCCACCAAAACGCCTCCTCGTGCAACAAAATCAGAGCAGCAAGTTTCTCAAGCTATGAACGATAGAATGGAGGCCATGGCTGTCAGTAAAGCAAAACAATCAGCTCAAGAGGCCGCTGAGAAAACAGCTAGCGACATTGTCAACAAAATGATGGTGGATATAAACAGAAACACTAAATCTGTTTTTAATCGTATGTATTTTTTTGCTATTTCAACCATTGTGTGTGCAGGTGCAACCATGGGTGCAGTTATTTTTTATATCAAATAACCCTTGAAAAGTTATTTTGGAGTTTTATTTAACAAGGAGTAAGAACGATGTTTGCAGCGGTTTATCTCGCTTGTGGTATAGGTATCGGTTTAATAATAAGTTTTGTTTTATTTTATGGTCTTTTTTATCGTTCTTTGAAAAAAGGGCATGTGGAAAATGACCAGCGGCTAGCTCAATTACAATCAGAACAAGAAACCTTGAGTAGTAAACTCTACAACGAAGGAACACAACGGCAACTTGAAAAACAAACCTTCGCGAGAGAAAAGGCTCAGTTAGAAGCCGATCTAGAACAACTAGAAGAATCTCAATCCGAGCTTACTGAAGGCTACAATGCCCTCATCGCCCAGTCCAATGAAACTCAGCAAGGGCAAAAAAAGACAATACACCAGTTGCAAGAGGAGTTAGCGCAAACGTTGAAGGAAAAATCGAGCTTAGAAGCGCAATTGACCCGTATGAAAGCTAATCATGAACAACAACTAAAAAATTTGCAGTGGGATAATCTACAATTACAAAACGATTTCGATCGTATTGCGTTAGAAAAGTCTGTTTACGAAAAAAAAGCGGAAGAACGCCGAGATGAGTGGGAACAAAAACGTCTAGATTTGGATATTCAAGTTGCTCAGTCTCATAATGAAATAAAAAAACTGGAAGCCAAACTAGCGGTTTTAGCCCATGGTCAAACCGATAAGGACGAGCAAGACGGGCAAGCCTTAACAGATCAGATAAAACAACTCTTATCTGAAAAAGATAATATGGCGCAAAAACTCAATGCTCAAATTGACCATACGCAAGCCCTAGAAGAAGAAATCGAGCAGCTTATGGAACGTTTGCTGCGGGTACAAAGCGGTGCTGTGCAAAATTGACTGATAAGGATAACAGACCAGACCGCTACATTTTAATACACAAGGTTTTATGAAAGAACTGATTTTAGGTGGAGCGCGTTCTGGCAAGAGTGCCTTGGCCCAGCAACGGGCACAACAAAGCGCTTTACCGATTGTTTTTATCGCCACTGCCCAGCCTTTAGATGGAGAAATGGCCGCCCGCATTGCCCAGCATCGTCAGGAACGTCCTGATACCTGGAAGACCGTGGAAGAACCGTTGAACTTGGCCGCCACACTCCAGGCATATTCCACTCCAAATTCTTTACTTTTGGTGGACTGTTTGACCCTTTGGGTTTCCAATTTGCTTATGGCTGGGGACGCTTGTTTGCAAAGGGAAAAAGCGGCTTTACTCGATGTTTTGCCTGACTTATCAGGAGATGTGGTGTTGGTAACTAATGAGGTAGGACAAGGAATCGTTCCAACTCATGAAACGTCTCGTTATTTTAGAGACGAAATGGGTTCTCTCCATCAAAAGCTTGCCCAAATCTGTGAACGCGTAACATTAGTGGTTGCAGGTCTTCCATTGGTTTTAAAACAGCCAATTTAAAAAATGTTAGGTTTCAAAAAATGGCGCAAGCAAATTTTTTATACATTAGGTCAAAGGATAAATTTAGTAACCAATATATACAACTTAAATAAATTAAGCACTGTGCTAGCGATAAGCAACAATTTTTACACGACTCTCCCAACTGCCGAATAGAGCGCTGCCGGTTGTTTCTAGAAAAATTTTCCGATTGGCTGGCATCGGTAACCAAAAATTATCGGAGTTATATGACCACTCCTGTTGCATTTGAGCGATAGAGTAAAGATAGAAAGCAGCTTCTTTCGATTCATTTAGTTTTACAGAAATTTTAAAACTGTGGCGTCCTCCTCGAACATAATTGGTTGCTATGAAAGCATAAACGAGAATTTCTCGAGCTTCATTGGGTATGCTAGTAGGTATGGCTTTTATGATTTTTCCTGGTCGCCCGGAGGGTAGAGACCCTAAATCGGCATTCACAAACTCATGCCGAGTTACAAAGGAATTTAGCGCTTTATTAAATAGTCTGGATAATTCATTTTTTTTAACGTATCTATGGGTCATCAAAATAATCTGATTTTGTAGCGATTTTATAATCTTTATATAATCTTTTCTGGCATTGTGAACATCTGCTTTAGTTTGTGCTAATAAATTTTGCAAATCTATTCGATTTTTTTCCTTTAAAGTAGTTAGCTCAACATTATTTTCCTTTTGAAAGGATGTCAGTGCCTCGGTTATCTTTTTTAGCTCCTGTGCACTGGTTTCTTGCCATTTGTTCAATTTGCTAGCGAGTCTTTTCATATCCTTGGTATAGAATGCAAGTTGCTGATTTAGTTGGCTGCTGTTACGCTCAATCATGTCTTGCTGAGTGACAAGACTGGACTGAAGTCTATTTATTTCATTTTTCATAGATAACAGGCTTGTTCGAAGTTTTTCCATCTCAAGTTGTTTTGCGTAGTTTTGTTGTAAAAAATAGTATCCTCCTGTTCCTGCTACAGTAATTGCTATTAAAAAAGTTAAAAAATGCCCGAGTAATCTCATTACTTTCTTTCTCCAAACATTAACATCTTATTTTTTGCAAATAAGCGGAATTATCTCCATGTATAAACGTGTTAACTAAAATGCATGTGGTTACAGTCAATTTTTTACGATTGCTCAGTACATTGTAACCTTTCACTCTTCAACTGCGCAGCAATTTCCTACTTGGACCATTTTTTGCTTTTAAATAAATTAAGTTATTATCTGCAGGGTAGGAGCGCGAGTTCAAAAAAGTCTATCCGATAAGGTTTTATACTTGCTACGACAAAGCTTTTGTGATTTGCAAAGGATTGATGAATATGTGGAAAAAATGGATTATTTGTTTATTTTTTTTGACGAGTGCGGTTTTCTTACCCTTAGAATTGTATTCAGCAGTTTATAAATATGTTGATAATCGTGGAGTTGTGCATTTTGTTGACAATATAAGTAAAGTACCTCTCGAGTATCGAAAAAATCTCGAATCTCGTGAGTATAAAAAAAATGATCACTTATCTCAAAATAAAAGAAATGCGTTGCTAGATAATGAAAAGAAAAAACGCCAAGCAATGATTCAATCGTTTTTATCGAAAGACATTGAAACCAATGTTATTATTATAAACAATAAAGTTTTAGTGCCTGTACGGCTTGGCTACAGAGGTAGAGAGATAAAAACGCTACTGCTTTTCGATACGGGTGCTTCAATAACTTTATTACACGAAAAACCCATTCGACAATTGGGCATTAAAAAACTAAAAAGCGCACAAGCTCAAGTGGCTGACGGTAGTGTTATCAATACGGGTATTTCTGAACTGGACTATATGATTGTGGGACCTTTCAAAAAAACTAATATCGAAGTGGCTTTTGTGGAAGACAAAGTTGTTTCTGGAACACACGACGGCTTATTAGGTATGAATTTTTTACGTGGCTTTGAATACAGTATAGATTTTGAGAGAAATGTCATAAAATGGAAAAAACCCTAAAGTCGATTTTTTAATTGAAGGGATCAATGAATTACGCAAAATCTGCTTCGTTGCCCCGGTTTCATCTTGCTTTTCCAGTTAAAAACCTGGCAGAAACAAAATCGTTTTATCAAGATAAGCTGGGTTGTAACGTTGGGCGTGAGAGCCAAACTTGGCTAGATTTTGACTTTTTTGGTCATCAGATCACTGCTCATTTGAGCCACCAAGTTGACGATTTAACGGTAACCAACGAAGTGGACGGTGATGATGTTCCCATACGCCATTTCGGCGTCATTTTGGATTGGAGCGACTGGCATGAGCTGGTTGCAAAGCTTCGTGCAGCGTCTATTCCGTTTAGTATCGAACCCCATATACGTTTTCAGGGTCAAATCGGGGAGCAAGCTACGCTATTCTTCCAAGACCCCAGTAACAACATGCTTGAGTTCAAAAGTTTTAAAGATCCAAGTCAGGTCTTTGTAAAATAAAAAGATATACCGATAAGGTGGAATATTACGATAAGGTGGAGTCATAAAGTCTTCAATAGGTTTAAATGAATACTATGACGAAACACGATCAATCATTTCCTTCCAAAAAACCCCCCAATATTCATCGCATTAAATCAGGTTCTTTCTCGCGAGGAATGAGCTTGACTACATTGGGATTGAAAGCGGGAGCACGTTTTGGCACTTATTCCCTGACAGGTTTTTTAACCCGTGGCGACAAAAAGCAGGCTCGGCGTCAGCAGATGCTAGAACAGCAAGCACAGCTGTTTGCCGAGGAACTGGGTAAGTTAAAGGGCAGCGTGATGAAGGTTGGGCAAGTATTGGCCTTGTATGGCGAGCACCTTTTCCTGCCACCAGAGGTAGTGGATGTGCTGCGCACCCTGCAAGATGACAGTCCTCCTTTGCAGTGGAAGACGTTGTTGCCTATTTTACAACGAGAACTGGATAGTCAGCGTTTGCAGGAGCTGGATATGGATCCAACGCCTTTAGCGGCTGCATCTTTGGGTCAAGTTCATCGGGCACGACGCAAGCGCGATGGTAAAGCACTGTGTATCAAGATCCAATATCCCGGTGTGGCGGAATCGGTGGATAGCGATCTCAATACCTTGCAAACCCTATTATTGTTCTCGCGACTGTTACCTAGGGGTTTAGATATTTCTGACTTTATGATTGAAGTACGGGAAATGCTACACCGGGAAGTGGACTACGACCTCGAGTTGAAAAATGTCGAGAGATTTCGTCAATTGTTAAAGGACGATGGTCGCTTTTGTATTCCAGAGACGTTTCCGGAATATTCCACAAAGCGGGTGTTGACAACGACCTTTGAATCCGGCTTACCAGTAAGCAACGCCACGGCTAAAACCCTCAGTCAACAACAACGTAACCAGCTCGGGGCGGCAGCCCTTGAGCTTTTTTTACGAGAATTTTTTCAGTGGAATTGGATCCAAACTGATCCAAATTTTGGTAACTATCGTATTCGCCTGGATCCTAAAGGTGACCGATTAGTATTACTGGATTTTGGTTCAGTACGGCGGTTTTCCGAGGCTTTTTTGGCCGCCTATCGGGAGATGGTGCGAGGCGCTTTTTGGCGAGACAAAGAGCGTTTGTGGAAGGCCGCCATCGAACTTAACTTTATGCCCGCCAATGCATCACCGGCAACCCTGGAACGTTTTGCCGAGTTGTGCTTTTTGATTATGGAGCCTTTTGCAGAGCCTGGGGAGCGGCCCTCAGTCGCTAACCTTACCAATAGCAACGGTGAATACTGTTGGCGCACTTCAAATTTACCGCAGCGGGTTGCCCTAGCGGCCTCTAAGGCAAGCCTGTCATTATCATTTCGTTTGCCGCCGCGGGAATTTATTTTTTTGCATCGTAAGCTAGGTGGTGTGTTTCTTTTTTTAGCTGAACTCGGCGCTGAACTCAACACCAGACACCTGTTGCTACCCTATATGGGACAGCCCAAGGCATCGTCTGACAGTAAGCTGATCTGTCAAGATGAGCCAGATACTTCGCCAAGTACTGTGGAGCTAGCCTAAAAGTCCGTTTAAGCGGGTTCCACATCGCGTACCCTAACGTAGGAGCCGGGCGCATCTTCAAGGGGTGCGAGTGCCCCATCGCCCGGTATCCTAGCGGGTACTTGAGGGCCTGAATGCTGCTTAACCCACTCCAACCAGTGTAGCCACCAGGACCCCTCGTGCTGGCTAGCATCCTTGGCCCATTTATCGGGGCTTTTAGGTAGTTTTTCATTGGTCCAATAGCTGTATTTACCTGCCTGGGGTGGGTTTATAATGCCAGCAATATGGCCAGATTCTCCTAATACAAAGGTGACTGGCCCACCCACCAATTGGGTGCCTGCGTAGGTGGAACTCCAAGGCGCGATATGATCTTCTTTAGCAGAGAGAAAATAAACCGGCGTTTTGATCTTTCCAAGATCAATGGGTTGGCCCAAAAAGTTTAGACTGCCTGGGTCTTTAAGTTTATTGTGAAGGTACATATTGCGCAGATAAAAACTGTGCATTGCCTTGGGCATGCGGGTGGAGTCGGCATTCCAATATAACAAATCAAAGGGAAAGGGCGCTTGGCCCAGTAAATAATTACGCACCACAAAAGCCCAAATGAGATCGTTGGCGCGCATCAAACTAAACACCCCTGCCATATGAAAGCCTTCCAGATAGCCCTTCTCCTCCATGCCTTTATCGACGTGGGCAAATTGTTCATCGTCGATAAAAACCGACAACTCACCCACCTTTTCATAGTCCAACATGGTGGTAAATCCGGTGACGCTTGCGATTCTATCGTCTTGTTTAGCCGCTAAATAAGCCGCCGTAGAAAATAACAAAGTGCCACCGATACAATAGCCGATACAGTTTACATTGGCCACACCCGTTGCTTTTTCAATCGCATCAAGTGCCGCCAACGTCCCTTGAGAGAGGTAATTTTCAAAACCCGTTTCGGCCAGTTCTTCATCGGGGTTAACCCAAGAAATGACAAACACAGTAAAACCCTGCTCCACTGCCCATTTGACAAAAGAATTTTTTGGCTGCAGATCAAGAATATAAAATTTATTGATCCACGGTGGCACCAAAAGAAGGGGCCGTTCAAAAACCTGTTCCGTACTCGGTGTGTACTGTATAAGCTGCATCAATTCTGTCTGGTAGATGACTTTACCCGGTGTCGTGGCGATATTTTTACCCAGTTTAAAGGCGTCCATATCAGTCATTTTTATATGCAGACGACCTTTACCGCGATTGAGGTCTTCTAAAAGGTTACTAAGTCCGTTGATCAGGTTTTCACCGCCAGATTCAAACGTTGCACGTATGACCTGAGGATTTGTCAGAGCAAAATTGGTGGGCGACATGGCATCCGTAATACGTCGTGTATAAAAGTCCACTTTCTCAGCGGTTTTTTTGTCAAGCCCATCCACATTTGTAAAGAGATGGTAGAGGCTGCGAGAAGTCAACAAATAAGATTGCTTAATAAAATCAAAAATTGCGTTGTCTGCCCACTCGGGCTCTTTGAAACGCTTGTCCCCCGGATCAGGGGCTATAGCGGGTTCAACATCTTCACCCAAAGCCCGCCGGGAAGCAACTTGCCACATGTTGAAATAATCATGCCAAAAGGTGGCCTGGGCTTGCATTAGTTTTTCAGGATTTGCCAACAGTTTTTGGGTCATCTCAAAAAAGGCGTTACCCACAATACCAGGATCTGGAATTGTAAAAGGAACGATCTCACCCTGGGCTTGTTTACTGATGAATTCTTGGACGAGTTTTTGACTGTGTTCGGCAATTGTCGAAAGATTTTCCGCTAGTTTGGTGGCTTCGGGGACTTTGACATCTGAAGGTTTAAAGGTACTCTGTTGCCGTTCTAAGCTTCTGGCGAGAGCGGCTTCCAGCAGTTTTATTTCCGGTAATTGAGAGGTCTTTTCCTGCTCAACCATAAGTTGTTTACTCCTCTTGAGGTGGTTTTTTACCTGTTATGTTTTATCAGATGACATCATTTATGGCGGAGCCATCTTTAAGCTAAGCACATTATTCACAATACACCAGCATGCTAAGAAATAAGACTAAGCAGATTAAGGGGTTTAACCAATTTGGAGTGAAGAGCGAGGCGCACTTTATGAGTTGCGCTAAGAAGCTGTTTCAAAAATCCGCGACGTTCGCTCTGAGTCAAGGCGCAGCCCCTTCGAGCAGCGCAGTTTACATGCAGTAAATGAGCAGTGGAGAAGGGGTTGTAACGCCGAGTCAGCGGACATGAGCCATTTTTGAAACAGCTTCTAAGGTTATTTTGAGCGCTGAAAGTAAAGGTGCTTGCCATAGCGCTTGCTTGGAACATTGCTTGAAACCCGTCAACAAGGCTAAACTGGTAAACCGAGATAAGTATAGTAATGCAAATTCTAATGGAAAAATCGTGAATTTAAAAACCACTGACCTTTGTGACCGCTACGCTGATACTCTGCAGATTGCAGAACCTGCTTTGGAGGATTTTGGCGGTAGTTTGGTCTTTGATGGTCCTATTGTTACGCTTAAAGTTTTTGAAGATGATGCTTTAGTGCGAACTACTTTGGAAAAAGCTGGGCAAGGGCAAGTGTTGGTGGTGGATGGTGGTGGTTCGATGCACTGTGCCTTAGTGAATGAACAGCTCGCCAAATTGGCTAAGCAAAACGGTTGGCTCGGTCTCATCGTCAATGGTTGCATCCGCCATTCTGCGGCCTTAGCCAAGGTTGATGTAGGTATTAGAGCATTGGCGAAGCACCCGCGCAATAGCTTTAAACACGGGGTTGGCGAAAAAAATGTGCCTGTGCGTTTCGCGGGCATCCATTTTATGCCTGGTCACTATGTTTATGCTGATGAGGATGGTCTTGTAGTTTCAGAAACGGCGTTGCCATAAACGCATGGTTCTATTGCTACATCACCACCGAAAAACGATAGTGTTTTTTAGGGTGCGCAAAGGTAAAAATAGTTTTTGCTGTACAAACCACTGGCTAATTGACTAATACAGGTCTTTGAGGGGATCATCTTTATTGTCGGGTGTTGCCTCGTCGTTATACCCCAAGTCATCCGCATCTAATCCATCATAGGCGCCAGACCAATCTTCTGGTGCTGCCATGGATTCTAAAACTAGCTCATACCAGGTATCGAAATCCAGTTCTTCTACTTCTCCATCAAAATACTGAATTTCCACGGTTTGGGCGCTTTCATCCAAGGCGACCACTTCAAAACGGGTTTCATCTTCCAGATTCTTATACCAGTTCCCCACGATTGGATCTAAATCACTCATTGTCGCCCTCCTGAAAAAGGCGTTAATCATTATCATATTTATAATATGAGCACGAATTGTAAAGCTTGCAACGGTATAGTAAAAAAATAGGCTTATTCAAGCGTGGATCAATAGTTTAAACCCACAGACAGACGTTAAGACGATGACAACCTAAAGAAAAAATCAATAAAGTAAATAGTTTTTTTAGCAAAGCCGAAAACACAAAGCTACAAATAAATACCGGACACCTTAAAGAGTGTCCGGTAAACCGCCAGGTCAACAACTGGGGTGTTGCTGCTCTGATGTATCGAGCAAAGCTGTGTAATTATGAAGAACGGTTTTCAATTAACTCATCAACCACACCTGGATCTGCAAGTGTGCTGGTATCGCCCAAAGCGCCCACGTCGTTAGCTGCGATTTTACGCAAAATTCGCCGCATAATCTTACCAGAACGGGTCTTGGGCAGACCTGGCGCCCATTGGATAATATCGGGTGTGGCGATGGGACCGATTTCTTTACGTACATGGGTTACCAGGGATTTGCGCAGATCATCACTGGGTTCTATGCCTGCCATCAATGTGACATAGGCATAAATACCTTGCCCCTTGATCTCATGGGGATACCCCACAACAGCAGCCTCGGCGACTGCATCGTGAAGCACCAATGCGCTTTCTACTTCAGCGGTACCCATGCGGTGGCCCGATACATTGATGACGTCATCCACACGGCCAGTAATCCAATAATAACCATCCTCATCTCGGCGGGCGCCGTCTTCGCTAAAGTAGATGCCTGGATAGGTGGAAAAATAGGTTTTGATAAAACGTTCATGGTTGCGAAATACGGTACGCATTTGACCTGGCCAGGGGTGTTTAATCACCAAACCGCCTTCGGTTGCACCCTCTAGCTGATTGCCCTCGGCATCGAATAGGGCCGGTACAACGCCAAAGAAAGGCCGCGTGGCGGAGCCCGGTTTGAGGGGTGTCGCACCCGGTAACGGTGTGATCAAAACCCCGCCGGTTTCAGTTTGCCACCAGGTGTCCATAATCGGGCAACGGGCGTCACCCACCACATGGTAATACCACTCCCAGGCTTCCGGGTTGATGGGTTCACCCACAGAACCCAAAATACGCAAACTCTGTCGGCTGGTTTTTTTCACCGGCTCATCGCCATCGCGCATCAGGGCCCGAATGGCGGTGGGTGCTGTATAGAAAATATTGACCTGATGTTTGTCCACCACTTCCCAGAAGCGGGAGGCATCAGGGTAGCTGGGCACACCTTCGAACATCAGGGTAGTGGCGCCATTGGCCAGAGGTCCATAGACGATATAGGTGTGTCCTGTCACCCAGCCTACATCAGCAGTACACCAGTAAATATCGCCGTCATGATAGTCAAAAATATACTTATGAGTTATTGCACCGTAGAGCAGATAACCACCCGTGGTATGTAACACCCCTTTAGGTGTTCCAGTGGAACCAGAGGTATAGAGGATAAATAACGGGTCTTCAGCGTCCATTTCTTCGGCTGGGCAATCGGTGGAGGCCGCATCCACCAGTTCGTGGAACCACAAATCGCGCCCTTCTTGCCAGTTAATATTGCCGCCGGTGCGCTTGACCACAATCATTTTTTGGATGCTGGGAGCGTCAGCGCAGGCTTTATCGGCATTGGCTTTTAGGGGCACCGGACGGCTACCCCGCAGACCCTCATCGGCAGTGATGATAAAGCTCGCTTCCGCGTTGTCGACACGATTACGCAATGCTTCCGGTGAGAAACCGGCAAACACAATGGAATGGATCGCACCGATGCGGGTACAGGCTAGCATAGCCACCGCGGCTTCTGGAATCATGGGAAGATAAATACAAACCCGATCACCTTTTTTGACCCCTTGGTCTTTTAGCGCATTGGCGAAACGGCAGACCCAGGCATGGAGTTCTTTGTAGGTGATTTTACGATCGTCATTGGGGCTGTCGCCTTCCCAGATAATAGCCACTTGATCGCCACGGGTTTCCAGATGACGATCTAGGCAATTGTGACTGACATTGAGTTTACCGCCTTCGAACCAACGGATATGACCTTTTTTAAAGTCCCAATCCAGTACCTTATCCCAAGGCTTAAACCAGGTCAAAAACTCATTGGCTTGTTCCGCCCAGAACCCCTCCGGGTCGTTGACTGAGCGTTCATACATGGCTTTGTACTGTTCGTCATTGATCCAGGCCCGTTCAGCAATGTTAGAGGGAATTGGGTAGACTTTAGCGTCAGACATAAAGGTTCTCTCCTAGTGGTATTTTGCGGTTCGTTGGCACGGGAAGCGGGTGGTGTAAAAAGCCTCGCGCACAGCAACTTGTGTTGATAATAGTCAAAACTTTGCTGTTTCGCACACCATTAAGAAACAATAGCAAGAAATAATTTTAGTAGAACAATCCGGTTTTGGTAGACGACTTACAAGGAATGCTAGATACAGCTGGAATTTGCGCAGGTTGCCAGTGTTCAATAGCCCATTTCCAAATAGTTTCGAGATTTTCGTGGAATAGATAAGGGGGAGGGTTTTGCTGCAAGAAACGCAACGCTGCCATAATAGCCGGTTGAGGATGGCGTTTATCCAAAGGCAGGGCGTGGGTTTGTTTACTGAGTTTGCTACCATCCTTGTGGGTTGCCACAGGCAGGTGACTATAACGGGGCGTGGCAACGCCTAGCAAACGCTGCAGATAGATTTGTCGAGGTGTAGAATCCAGCAGGTCGCTGCCACGCACCACTTGGGTAATAGCCTGTTCTGCATCATCCACCACAACGGCTAATTGATAAGCGAAAAGTCCGTCACTTCGGCGGATAACAAAATCACCCACGGCTGTTTCTAGGCATTGACGGTAGTTGCCTTGCAAGGTGTCCTGAAAATCAACAATATGCTTATCGGTACGTAGCCGAATAGCCTCGGGTCGTCCTGGTTGCTGTACTCTGTAGCGACAGCGTCCTGGATACACGCCATTGGCAGAATGACTAGCGGCCAGTTGTGCCACCTGGCGTCGCGAACAGGTACAAGGGTAGGCCAAACCCTCATCCAGTAACCGTTGCAGAGCATATTGATAACGCTGAGTACGCTGACTCTGATAGATAACGGGGCCATCCCAGATCATTCCAAAAGCTTCCAGGGTGCGTAAAATGTCATCGGCGGCTCCTGGCACTACGCGAGGTGTATCGATGTCTTCCATGCGTACCAACCACTGGCCACCATGACTGCGGGCCATGAGAAAGCTACTTAGGGCGGCTATTAACGAACCAAAATGGAGAGGGCCAGTGGGGGAAGGCGCGAAACGACCCCGTTCAGCCGCCTTGCCAAAGGCGTTAGGCAAGGTGGGCGATGAGTCCAGCATAGCAATGTACGGAAAGACCTAAAGTCGGGATTGCCTTTCTTTGCGCTCCTGGAGCGTTTTACAGTCAATACATAGGGTGGCGGTAGGGCGTGCCTCTAAGCGACGGATGCCGATTTCCGCGCCGCAGGAGTCACAATACCCATAGTCATGGGATTCCAGTCGATTGAGCGCGGCATTGATTTTGCTAAGCAGTTTATGTTCCCGTTCGCGGGTGCGTAGTTCAAGACTAAACTCTTCTTCCTGGGTGGCTCGGTCATTGGGATCGGGGAAGGTGGCTGAATCGTCCTGCATATGATTAACAGTACGACCTGCGCCTTCCAAAAGATTTTCTTTCCAGCTCAACAAAAGATGGCGGAAGTGATTCATTTGCACATCGTTCATGTATTCTTCGTCATGATCCGCCACATAAGGCTGGAAGTCTGGACTCCCCTCGAAGTCGTCAGTAGAGGCCATAATCATTTCCTTCTTATTAGAGAAGAGGCGCGTATGAAAACAATAAAGAATAGCAAAAACAAAAATCCTAAGTAAACGATTTTTGATCGTTTAAGAATATGCCCCGTTTAATGGCCATGAATAGGGTTGTATAGCAAAAAAATTAATCAGATCTATGATTTTTTGGTTTTTGACGGGATCGTTTGCGGTTTCGTTTAGCAGGCGCCGTTTTCTGCCCATTGGCTAATTCAAAATCGATCTTACGTTCATCCAAATCAACCCGCATGATACGCACCCGAATATTATCCCCTAGCCGATAGACTTGTCCGCTGCGTTCTCCGCGCAGGCGATGCCCCACCGGATCGAAATGATAATAATCATTGTGTAGGGCGGTCACATGCACCAAGCCTTCCACGAAGACCCCTTGTAGTTCCACAAATAAACCAAATCCTGTGACTCCCGTCACGACGCCGTCAAATATATCGCCCACTTTATCTAGCATAAATTCGCATTTTAACCACTCGATGGCATCCCAAACGGCTTCGTCAGCCCGTCGCTCGGTCATGGAGCAATGTTCACCGAGACCCACCAAGGTTTGCAGAGTATGGCTAAAATCCTTATTGCTGCCACCGTGCAGAATATGCCGAATGGCCCGGTGTACTAGAAGGTCAGGGTAGCGACGTATCGGCGAGGTGAAATGAGTATAGGCATCCAGGGCTAGACCAAAGTGACCGCGTTTTTCTGGGCTATAAACGGCTTGGGATAAGGAGCGCAAAATGACGGTTTGGATAAGATGAAAGTCAGGTCGGCCTAGAGACCGTTTGAGCAGCATGGCATAATCTTTGGGGGAAGGTTTATCACCGCCCCCGAGTCCTAGCCCCAGTTCGCTCAAGAACCCTTTGAGCCGGGTAAGTTTTTCCTGGGTCGGTCCCTCATGGACACGATACAGGGTAGGGAGCCGATGGCGTTGTAGAAAACGCGCCGCCGCTACATTAGCGGATAACATACATTCTTCGATAAGACGGTGGGCTGCATTACGCTGAACAGGCACGATACGCTCGATTTTTTGCTCTGCGCTATATTCGATGGCTGTTTCCTGGGTATCCAGATCCAGGGCACCACGTTTTTCCCGGGCGCTGCGAAGCACCTCATAAAGTCCATAAAGCGCTTCCAGATGCGGCAGTAAAGATTCATACTGCCCACAGATATCTGGATTTCTGTCCACTAATATGGCCGCTACCGCATCATAGGTAAGCCGCGCCTGGGAGCGCATTACGGCCTCCATAAAGCGGGAACGCACGATACGCCCTTCACCGTTGATGGTCATTTCACAGGCCATACACAGGCGGTCTACCTGGGGATTTAAGGAGCAAAGCCCGTTGGAGAGCGCTTCGGGTAACATGGGAATAACCCGATCTGGAAGGTATACCGAGTTACCCCGCAGCTGCGCTTCCTCATCGAGGGCGCTGTTAGGGCGTACATACCAAGCAACATCGGCAATGGCCACGATAAGACGCCAATTCTTGCCACGCTGTTCGCAGTAAACCGCATCATCAAAGTCGCGAGCATCGATACCATCGATGGTGACTAAAGGCAAATCACGCAGATCCACACGTTTTTCTTTAGCAGTCTCAGGGACCTGGGATGGGAATTTTTTAGCTTCTTCAAGGGCAGCGACGGGCCATTCTGTGGGTATTTCATGGCGAGCGATGGCAATCTGTACTTCCATACCCGGCGCCATATGCTCACCCAACACCTCTTTGACGCGACCGATGGGCGGCGCCTGTTTACTGGGTTGCGAAATTAATTCCACGATGACGATTTGACCCGCCTGGGCTTCTCCTAAATATTCTGAAGGTACCAAGATATCGTGGTGAATACGTTTATTGTCCGGTACTACAAAGATAACCCCACGCTCCTGGAATAAACGTCCTACGATTTGTTCTGTGCCACGCTCTAGAATGTCAACGACGGCGCTTTCGCGACGACCCCGATGGTCGATGCCAGCCACCCTGACCATAACCCGATCCCCATGCAGGAGCTGGCGCATTTGACGGGGGGATATATAAAGATCCTCGCTGCCATCATCTGGAATTAAAAACCCATAACCTTCCGGATGACCCACCACACGCCCCTTGATGAGATTCATCTTGGCAGCGACACCGTAGCCGCTGCGCCGGTTGCGAATCAACTGACCATCGCGCTCCATGGCTTTGAAGCGGCGACGCAGGGCTTCCCTTTCCCAATCGTCAATGATATTCCAGGTGTCGTAAAACTCCTCCCGAGTAATGGGTACGTTCTGGGTTTCTAGATAAGAAAGAATAAACTCACGGCTAGGAATAGGGAGTTCGTATTTTTTTTGCTCTCTCGGCAACGAGGTATCGAGCTCGCGCCAGCGGCGCGTGCGTTTTTTGGTTGTCATGGGTTTAGCGTTAAATTCTCAATGTGTCCTTGATGTTTCTATTTTATGAGTCAGTCACCAGCGTTGACGTGGTTTCATGCCTTGGCTAAACGAATTTGACTCACTGCAAAAGCTTTGATTGCACATTTGACAGGTAATTTTTTGAACCCTATATTAATGCAACCTTTACATTATCCATCAAAAACGTGAAGGGTTGTGCCGGGGTGGCGGAAGTGGTAGACGCGCTAGCTTCAGGTGTTAGTTGGGGTAACCCAGTGGAGGTTCAAGTCCTCTCCTCGGCACCATTTACTTTTTTTGCTGGATAATCTGTCCTTTCTCTATTGTATTGATCTGCCAAATAGTCCCTTGGTAGAGCACTATCTCTCCTCGAGCAAAAATTCATTGTCGTCTTTAAAATAATCTGGGTTGTCTTTGTTGCAGTTACATACGTAAGTAAGCTAGCTGCGGATTGTCGGTCGCCTTAGGAGCTTAAGGCACGGGCAAAGGTGTATTTTACAGCTAATGACCAAAAAATTTTCCAGTGTCGCTTGAAATTTTTTCTGGTGCCTATATATCAGCAGCCAGCACTAAAGAGTGCTAATAAGATTTTTACCTTTATATTGTCAGGTTACCGGGGAGTAAGACCTGTATGAATATTCGTCCTTTACACGATCGAATTATTGTAAAGCGTAAGGAAGAAGAGCAAACCTCGCCAGGAGGTATTGTTCTTCCCGATACCGCCAAGGAAAAACCCGTCCGCGGTGAAGTGATCGCGGTGGGTAAGGGTAAGACGTTAAACAATGGCGATCAGCGGCCTGTTGACGTCAAGCCGGGAGACGAGGTGCTGTTTGGTAAATACGCAGGGACTGAGGTTAACGTTGACGATGAAGAGCTGTTAGTGATGCGCGAAGACGACATCATGGCGATTATCGAAAAGTAAGCAAAAATTTAGGCATCATCGGTTAAAAAAGTACAAAACATAGGGTTTTAAAATGGCTGCTAAAGTTGTCAAGTTTCATGATGAAGCACGTCAGCGCCTAGTGCGCGGTGCGGATATTTTAGCGAATGCTGTCAAGGTCACATTGGGTCCCCGGGGTCGCAATGTGGTGCTGGATAAGAGTTTTGGCGCACCCACCATGACCAAAGACGGTGTGTCGGTGGCTAAAGAAATCGAGTTGGCCGATAACTTTGAGAACATGGGGGCGCAAATGGTCAAGGAGGTTGCCTCAAAAACCTCCGATGTGGCTGGGGATGGCACCACCACGGCAACCGTGCTGGCGCAATCCATGTTGCGAGAAGGTTTAAAATCGGTGGCTGCTGGCATGAATCCCATGGATTTAAAACGGGGTCTTGATAAGGCAGTCGCCGAAGCTATCGAGAAGTTAAAAGCTATTTCCAAGCCCGTGCAGGATAATAAAGCTATCGCTCAAGTGGGCACTGTGTCTGCTAATGGCGACTCGGTCATTGGTGACATTATCGCCCAGGCCATGGAAAAGGTGGGTAAAGAGGGTGTCATCACCGTCGAAGAGGGCAAGAGTCTAGAAGACGAATTGGATGTAGTTGAAGGTATGCAGTTCGATCGGGGCTACTTGTCACCGTACTTTATCAACAATAAAGAAAACATGAACTGCGAGTTAGAGGATGCCCTTGTGCTTCTCTACGACAAGAAAATCTCTAACATTCGCGATTTATTGCCCCTTTTGGAAAGTGTTGCAAAGTCCAGCAAACCGTTATTGATCATTGCCGAAGACATCGAAGGAGAAGCGCTGGCGACATTGGTGGTCAATAGCATCCGTGGCATTATCAAGGTAGCTGCAGTCAAGGCCCCTGGCTTTGGCGATCGTCGCAAGGCCATGTTACAGGATATGGCCATTCTCACGGGTGGTCAGGTCATTTCCGAAGAAGTAGGGTTGAGCCTAGAGAAAGCCACTCTGGAAGACCTAGGAGCAGCCAAGCGAATCATTATCGGCAAAGAAGACACCACCGTGGTCGATGGCGCCGGCGCTAAAGCCGATATTGAAGGGCGTATTGCGCAAATTCGCGCCGAAATCGAAAAAACCACATCAAGCTACGATACCGAAAAGCTCCAGGAGCGCTTGGCTAAACTGGCTGGCGGCGTTGGTGTTATCAAGGTGGGTGCGGCTACGGAAGTGGAGATGAAGGAAAAGAAAGCCCGTGTCGAAGATGCTTTACATGCCACCCGCGCCGCCGTTGAAGAAGGCGTCGTTCCCGGGGGTGGGGTTGCTTTAATTCGGGTATTAACGCACTTAGATAATCTGCAAAGTGAAAACCACGACCAAGCTATGGGTATCAAAATCGCCCGCCGCGCTATGGAAGAACCGTTGCGGCAAATCGTCGCTAATGCCGGTGGCGAACCGTCTGTGGTATTACGGCGCGTGGCGGAAGGTGAAGATGATTTTGGCTTTAATGCAGCCACCGAAGCGTTTGGTAATATGGTGGAAATGGGTATACTCGATCCCACAAAAGTGGTACGTACTGCACTGCAAAATGCCGCTTCTATCGCCGGTCTCATGATTACCACCGAGGCGATGGTGGCGGAAGCGCCTAAGAAGGATGAGAAAGGTCCTGGAATGCCGCCAGGCGCTAGTATGGATGATATGGGTTTCTAAAATAAATAACTGGGGACCTTGGGCGAAAGCCCAAGGTCATTACCGTTAAAGATTGCGAATTTATTAATGATCATGCAGCTTTAATGGCTGCCTGACAGAAAGTATCTACAGCGTCCTCTGGAACGAGCAGCAATAGTCTTGTTAGGGTAATCTGAGGAAGATTAGCATTTTCAATAAAGTTGGCCCAAAATTGATAAAGAAGGTCAGATCACGCCATTCTGAGAAAAAATACCAAACATGGTGTTGAGGTTCTCAGTAAACGACAACATACATTAAAGTGTGCTTTGCTAGATGCTCTTATCATGGCCCTAAAACCTAGCGTTCAGCTTATATTGTTCGTAATGGAGGAAACGCCATCATGAATACAAGAACTATCACAATTCAAGTTGACAAGGAGGCTGGCAGAGCCTTTGTGGAAGCCTCACCGGAAGCACAACAGAAGATGCAGCTTCTTCTCAGTCTCCGATTACAAGAACTTACTACTCATCAAGGAAAGTCGCTCCAAACAGTTATGGACGAAATGGGTGCTCGCGCTGAGGCCCGTGGCCTTACACCAGAGATCTTAAACTCGCTGTTGCATGACAAATAACGTGCGTGTAGTGATAGATACCAATGTAATCGTCAGTGCAGCGCTATTGCCATATTCTATTCCGAGACAAGCGTTTGATCGAGCCCTAGAGCAGGGTACAATTCTTGTTTCTTCTACGACTGTAGCAGAACTGGATGACGTCTTGCGCCGTCCCTATTTTGATAAATATGTTCATGAAGATGAACGGCTTGATTTCCTCGCGGTTTTAATTAGGGACTCTGAGTTAGTAGTTGTCAATGATGTCGTCAATGACTGTCGTGATCCAAAAGATAACAAGTTTCTCGAACTTGCAATTAGTGGTAAGGCTACTCATATCGTCAGTGGGGATAAGGATTTGTTAGCATTACATCTATTCCGTGGTGTTCTAATTTTGACGCCACAGACCTTCTTGGCGCAACGGTAAATACAATTAAGGCATTGCTCTCAACGTAATCATACCAACCTACGAAAACCAATATTGTTAGATTAACTTGTAAATCGTGACAAAACCTCCTAAGTCAGGACCAGTCACAGTTAATATTTATGTTTTGTTCGTATTGCTAGATTAAAATTTAATCTCAGTAGGCATGGTTGGAAAAAGTTGCGATTTTTCTAACCGCCCACGATAGCTATAATAAGCAAGCTTCCCCTGTTCATCACACACCCATACTTCTTTTGCGCCTTTGGCAAGATAAAGCATTATTTTTTCTTCCATATCTTTTTCGCTGTTTGACGGGGATAGGATTTCTACACATAACTCAGGCGCTTCATCATAGGGTGTGTTTATACCGTTTCTATCAAAAAACTGCTTGGAACCCCAAGCAACATCCGCTACTTTTACCCCTTTCAAGGTAGCGATTGAGCATTCGGTGAGCACTTTGCCCCCGGTTTTATAGTCTCTGAGCAAACCGGATAGCTCGGCTTGGAAAAGTCCATGTTGATTGGAAGCAGGACTCAAGACAACTTGCCCTCCTTCATTGAGTTCTACTTTATAAGGAAGATTTTGCAGGGTTGGATCCGCCATCACTTCTGACCATCTCATCTTTTTCCCCCATACCCATAAGCTGCTTGATAAAGTCATTACTCTAAAACCGATTCATCAGCACAGTTACCCCCCAAGCCTCATTTCATGAAATAGATATAATCGTCTAAACTTCGGGTAAGCTAATTTATTTTGATGTATTTGTCCGCTATCAAAGTCATAGGATTGTATGATCTCAAATCTTCACTGTGACCGAAGGAAAAGTTAATGGCCGAATCAATCCCAATTATTCAAGGTTCACTCAATTCACCAAGGGTTCGCAAGATTACCGCAGAGCAACCGTGGCAGTGGCTGGCGGCCGGTTGGCGGGACACCTTAGCAACCCCCCTAGCCAGCGGCTTTTACGGCATTATTTTCGTGGTCATGGGTTATTATTTAACCTTTATGGTGGCTGGAAAATTCCATATGGCCTTGGCGCTGGGAACGGGTTTTCTGCTAGGTGGTCCCTTTTTGGCCACCGGTCTTTATGCGTTGAGCCGTAGCTTAGAGCGGGGTGAATCAGCGCGTTTAGGAAGTTCGTTGATTGCTTGGAACGCCAATCTAAAAGGCATTCTCCTGTTTGGTATTGTTTTGGGGCTGGTCATGATCGTCTGGGCGCGTTTGTCAGCGGTGATTTTTGCCCTGGTTTTTTTAAACTCCTCAACGCCTAGCGTTGACAGTACTACCGCCAACATCTTTTTTTCTGGGGACGGTTTACGGTTCCTCATGGTGTTCATGGCCATTGGCGCCGTTATAGCCAGCGTGGTGTTTGCCATCAGCGTCGTTTCCATTCCTATGCTACTGGATCGTAGTAACGTGGATGTAATTACCGCCGTGGTCACCAGTCTTACTGCGGTGCGTTTGAATCCTGGCCCGATGCTGTTATGGGCTGCTCTGATTGTGGTGTTTACCGGGGTTGGTTTGGCAACCTTTTTTCTAGGCTTAGCAATTTCTGTGCCCCTAATCGGACATGCGACTTGGTACGCCTATCGGGATCTGGTGGAACCTGAAAAAAAACTATCTTAACGTATTAAGGGCGCTAAGCTAAAAAGCTTCAACCGGTATCCGCATCCATTTGCCCTCGTATTTAGCGGGTCCGCTGGGTTTCGTTGGCATAGGGCCACTCAAGTTTTCTCTAGTCACCAAAAGCTGACCCGGCAATTTTGGACGCATATTTTTGTCGATTTGCAACTTCATGGTGTCGCCTTTATCCGGCAGTACGCCTAAGGGATAAAGCTCCGAAGAACCTTCCGGCTGCACCCAGAGCACGCAGCGAATATCTTTTGGTAACTGAATAGGTTTCATGTTTTTGACATAAAGCTGCTCCAAGTCCGTCGGCGCGCTTATCGTCCAGGTGGTTTCATACTGTTGTTTGTCGTTGAGTAATACCACATAACCAGTCGCATCTTGAGTAAAAGGTTTTACCACCAATAGCGCGGCTAGTATACTGGCTAAAACCGCACTACCCAAGGTTAAACCACGCCAAAACGCAAGCCGTTCAAATCGGTTTGCCCGTGGCGCCGGCGTAGACGGTTTAGGCGACGGAAACAGACGAATTTGTAAGTTCTCCCAAGCGGCCTGTGGGGGAGCAACCGGAGGCACATCTTGAGCTAATGAATTGAGCCGCAATTCCCATTCTTGTACCCGTTGACGTAACGACGGAGAAGCATGCAACAAACCGTCAAACCGTTGCCGCGCCCGTCCCTTGAGGGTACCTAGGACATATTCAGCTGCCAATAGATCAGCCAATTGTGGATTATGGTAGTTCATCGTTCTTCCAAGCACTTTTTCAAACGCATAAGACCTCGTCGCAACCAGGATTTAACCGTTCCTAACGGTGTGTCCAAATGGTCAGCTAGTTGCTCGTGGGTTAGACCATTAAAATAGGCCAGCAGCATAGCTTGACGCTGAGAACCCTCTAGTTGATTAAGGCACTCACGTACAAACTGATGTTGCTGAGACTGGCTTGTCAACTCATAGGGGCCTGCCCCCTCATCCGCAAGCCAATGCAATTCATCCACTGGTTCAGAAGGCGCTGACTCATGGCTGGAGCGTCTCAACAGATCAATCGCTTGATTACGCACAATGGTGCCCATCCACGTCATCGGGCGCGCCTTTTCCGCACGAAAGTCACCGGCGCGATTCCAAATCTTAACGTAACCTTCTTGGAGCACCTCCCTGGCCAAATCCGGGTTCTTAACTATACGCACAATCAAACCAAATAGTTGCGCTGAAGTAGCTTTATAAAGTGCCTCAAAAGCATGACGATCGTTGAGTGCGCAGCGGGCCAGCAGCTGAGATAATTCCTCAGGGGACAGCATGGAGTACCTGTAACTATTATTATCGTTAAAAGATTTCGCGACGGATATAATGCATATAAATGGTATTTATTATACCGGCTGAGCAAGCACTGGATAGTGTTTTTATAGGATTGCTGGAGTCTTATCTGGATAGTTACATAAATCCCGAATGATGCAGACTCCGCAGCGAGGTTTGCGAGCGACACAGACATAACGCCCATGCAAAAGCAACCAGTGGTGAGCCTGGTGTTTAAATTCATCGGGCACAACCTGGAGCAGTTTTTTCTCCACTTCTATAACGTTTTTACCAGGCGCAAGTCCGGTACGGTTAGCGAGGCGAAAAATATGGGTATCCACGGCAATGGTGGGTTCCCCAAAAGCCACGTTAAGGATTACGTTAGCTGTTTTGCGACCCACCCCCGGTAGTGCTTCCAAAGCTGCGCGGTCACAGGGTACCTCACCATCGTGAAGTTGCACCAGTAAACTGCAGGTTTTGATGATATTGGCTGCCTTGGTCTTATACAAACCCACTTGTTTTATATAATCGATTAAACTTGATTCACCCAATTCCAACAGCCCTTGGGGAGTATTAGCCACGGGAAATAAACGGGCTGTGGTCTGATTGACGCTTTTATCCGTCGCTTGAGCTGAAAGTATCACTGCGATCAATAGCTCAAAGGGAGTGGTCTGGCGCAGTTCAGTGGTTGGATCAGGGTTGGCGGCTCGTAAACGGGAAAACAGTTCTCGGCACTGTTGAGGGTTCATAGGCAGCAAATAATGAGCTTACGCATTGATTTCTTTGAATGCCAGAGCGTGTTTCTTATTGCGCCGTCGCTCCCGGTGGGCATCGATCATGTTTTTGATGGCGATCAGTAGTCCTAAACCCATAAAAGCCCCGGGTGGTAGGACCGCCAGTAGGAAACCTCGGTACTCGGAAATCATCTGTAATGTCATATTCCGGGCGGCTTCGCCGAACATAAGATGAGCTTGACTAAATAACGTACCCTGGCCAATGAGCTCCCGCAATCCACCCAGTAGTATCAGCGCCATGGCAAACCCAAGGCCGGTGACAAAACCATCCAAGGCGGCTCGGGGTACGCTGTTTTTCGATGCAAAAGCCTCGGCGCGGCCAATGATGGCGCAGTTGGTGACGATGAGAGGAATAAAAATACCTAATAGTTTGTAAAGTTCATGCCAGAAGGCATTCATAATCAGTTCAATGGTGGTCACAAACGATGCGATAACCAGCACAAAAATAGGAATCCGCACTTCAGGCCGGACTAAATTGCGGATCAAGGATACGGTGGTGTTAGACGCGGTCAGTACCAGGATGGTGGCAAGCCCTAAGCCCAAGGCGTTGATAACGGTGTTAGAAACCGCCAGTAGCGGACACAATCCCAACAATTGCACAAAACCCGCATTATTGTTCCATAAACCATCCGCCACGATTTGTCTATAAGGCGTCGGTGTCATGAGGGATGTTCCTCTTCTGATGATTGTTGGGCGCTAAACAAATGGTCCTGATTTTTTTCAACATACACAAGAAAACGGCGTACAGCCCTAACCACCGCCCGGGGTGTTACCGTAGCGCCGGTAAACTGGTCAAAAACGCCGCCGTCCTTCTCCACTTTCCATTTGCTAAGGGGTGGATTGGTCAAGGTTTTGCCTGCAAAAGCACGAATCCAATCGGAGCGCTCGATCTCGATAGCGTCCCCTAAGCCGGGCGTTTCTCGATGATTTAGAACCCGTACCCCCGCTAAGGCGCCATCTACATAAACACCTACCAACAGTTTAATGGGACCACTGTAACCGTTAGGCGCTACGGGTGTGGCGAATAGAGCAACGGGTTGCTGGTTTCGATAGGCGCGATAGACGGTGACTGGCTGCGCTGTGCCCAGTGCTTCGGGAGCGACGATGTGTAGTGTATCTTGTAATATGGTATTGTCGTAACGATCCGCAGGCACTAAGGCATTGAGGTTTTCTAATAGGGCAGCCTCCTCACTGGCGGCGATACGTTCTTCAGTGACGATCAAAGTGACTGTTACAAGACCAGTGCCGACCACCGCAAAACCTATGAGTAATCCCGCTGCTCTGAGCATGTGACGAAGCATGGTCTGCATCAGCGTCGGGCTCCAAAAACCTGTGGCTGGGTATAGTAGTCGATGGTGGGTGCGGTGATGTTCATCAGTAGTACCGCAAAGGCAACCCCATCGGGATATGCGCCGAGGCTGCGAATAATAAAAGTGAGAATGCCAATGCCAGCGCCATAGAGCAGGCGGCCTTTGGGTGTGGTAGCCGCCGAAACGGGATCGGTGGCGATAAAAAAAGCACCGTAAATAGATGAAAAGCTAAATACATGGAACCAAGGGGAAGCGTTAGCTTGGGGGTCAATGATAAAAAAGATGCCCGCTAAAATCCCTAGGCTTGCGAGCATGGCGAGAGGCATTTGCCAAGCGGCGGTGCGTGTATAAACCAGCCACAAACCCCCACCAAGAAAAGCCAGCGTGGGCCATTCCCAATGACGACCGGCAAAAACTCCCCACACAGGTTCCTGACTGATGATATCGGCCATGGATAAGCCTTCGTGAAGTTGGGTTTTAACCGTATCCAAGGGGGTCGCCCCGCTGATGGCGTCCAACGCCAAAGCGGATGGTCCCGAAAAGATGACTTGAGCAGCGCCAACAATATTTAGATCGTGCTGGGTCGAGGGCCAGGTACTCATCTCTAAAGGAAATGAGATTAACAGCACCACATAACCCACCATGGCAGGATTAAATGGATTGTAACCGAGTCCGCCATAGAGATGTTTTGCCACAATGATTGCGAAGCTGACGCCGACGACGACAACCCACCAAGGGGCTAAAGCAGGGATCGCCACAGCCAATAACCAAGCGGTGACTAATGCGCTGCAGTCGCTCAAATAAAACCTTAACGGTTTGCCTCGTAGCCCTAGCATGACTGTTTCGGCGATCAAGGTTGTCAGACTAGCGAGGATTAATTGCACCACAACGCCCCAACCAAACACCCCGACGAGAACCACGACACCTGGCACCATAGCATACAATACCCGCTGCATAACCTGGGAAACGCTGACGCCCATGAATAAGTGAGGCGATGAAGGGGTTGCGGTAAACTGCACGGGTCGTCAAGTATCCGATATGGCCGAATCTGTGCGGGCGATTGGGTCAGCAGAAGAAGCCTGCGTTGCACTGTTTTCCTCTGTGTGGCTCGTAACAGTGTCTTGTGATTTTGCCTTGGCGCGCGCCACCGCGGCTTCGAGTGCCGATTTTAGTGGATCTTTTCCGTCAGAGGTTTGCTGCAACGCCGCTTTCTTTTTGCGTAATTTGGCTTCCTTAGCCTGTTTTTCCTGGTCTAGGCGGGCTTGATGGAAAGCGTGCCGTTGCCGAGCTATATGGGCTTTTTGGCGGTCGCGTTCCTGGGTCCAAATCTCTGTCTTTGCAAAACGATAGTACTGCACTAAGGGAATATGACTTGGGCAAACGGTGGCGCAGCAGCCGCATTCGATACAGTCAAACAAATGATAGTCTTGGGTTTTGGCGAAGTCTTTCGCCCGCGCATACCAATACAACTGTTGCGGCAATAAATTGGCTGGACAAACATCCGCGCAGGCGCCACAGCGTATGCAGGGCATGGCTGGGGTGGGAGACGTCAGTTCCGCGGTGCTCGCAACCAGCAGACAATTACTGCCTTTAGTGACCGGCGCCTGATCCGTGTGTAGGGCAAAACCCATCATGGGGCCACCTATAATCATACGCTCCACATGACCTTGGTAGCCGCCGCATTGGTCAATCAATTGAGCCATGGGGGTGCCTATCAATACCTCCAGCACTTTTGGTTGGCGAACCCCTTGCCCGGTTACCGTGACATATCGAGAAATAAGCGGGCGACCTTCCACAACAGCTTCATAAACCGCCACAGCGGTACCCACGTTATGGCAAACCATGCCTATTTCCGGAGGGATACCGTGGCTAGGCACTTCGCGACCGGTAAGCACTTTGATAAGCTGTTTTTCGCCGCCAACAGGATACTGGGTGGGTACCTGGCGTAATACAACACCCGCGGTTTGTGGGCCAAAACCTTTAAAGGCTTCTTTGAGGGCTTTATAGGCTTGTGGTTTATTGTCCTCCACGGCGATGATAGCTGTTTTCGCCTGTAGGGCATGACGCATAATCAATAATCCGGCGATGATTTCTTCAGGACGCTGGCGCATCAACATATCATCGCAGGTGATATAGGGTTCGCATTCAGCGCCGTTGAGGATAAGCAGGTCAATAGCGCCGTCAGGGCTCCCATTGAGCTTTACCGCAGAGGGAAAAGCAGCACCGCCTAGGCCGACAATACCGGCTTGCCGGACTCGTCTGCGGAGTTCTGTGGGGGCCAGGGTTGAGTAATCGGTTAGCGGCGCAGGCAGCTCGCCCCATTGGTCTTGGCCATCGGTATCCAGCACAAGACAGGGTGCGGATAGCCCTGATGGATGAGCTATGGGTCGTTCTTCTAGGGCGCTGATAATGCCGGAACTGGGTGCGTGAATAGAGGCGCTGAGATCACCGTCAGCCTTGGCCAGGATTTGGCCTTTGAAAACATGCTCGCCCACGGCAACGACGGGTTTGGCGGCTGTGCCGATATGTTGCTGGAGGGGCAGAATCAGTTGTTTAGGCAATGGCGCGGGGCGTACCGTCTGTTGAGTGGATTCACGCTTATGGGGATCGAGATGAAGCCCTCCGTGGAATGTCCGTCGTTGGGAAAAAAATTTACTAAACAGCATTTCTGAAAATTGATGTTGGATAAGGCCATTTCCAGGTGGCTAGGTTTTCCGGTAGGGGTTCCATGGTAATACAGTCTACCGGGCAAGGGGCCACACACAATTCACAACCGGTACATTCCTCGTCGATCACCGTATGCATTTGCTTGGCTGCTCCTAAAATAGCATCCACCGGACAGGCTTGAATGCATAAGGTACACCCGATACAGATTTGTTCATCGATGGCGGCCACCATCTTGGGTTTTACCGTACCGTGTTCTGGGTTTAAGGGTTTCGGGTCACGACCTAATAGGTTAGCCAATGCTTGAACCCCCGCTTCGCCCCCAGGAGGACATTGATTGATGTCTGCTTCGTCCGCGGCAATGGCTTCTGCGTAGGGACGGCAACCAGGATAACCGCATTGTCCGCATTGGGTTTGTGGTAACAGTGTGTCGATGCGGTCTACCACAGGATCTGCCTCAAGCCTAAAACGCACCGCCGCAAAACCCAGTAATAAACCAAACACGCCTGCCAATATACTGAGTGCAAGAACTCCCGTGAGCATGTTTTATCCTCTCACCAAACCGGCAAAACCCATAAAAGCTAGAGACATGAGTCCGGCGGTTATAAGAGCGATGGCGGAGCCTTGAAAATAAACCGGCACATCGGCCGCCGCTATGCGTTCCCGCAACCCCGCAAAAAAAATCATCACCATGGAAAAGCCGAGGGCGGCGCCAAAGCCATAGAGCCCTGATTCGATAAAACCGTTTTGTTCTTGAATATTCAGCAAAGCGACACCTAAAACAGCACAATTCGTAGTAATCAAAGGCAAAAAAATACCTAATACGCGATACAACAAGGGACTCGTTTTATGGACCACCATTTCGGTGAACTGAACCACCACGGCAATCACTAAAATGAAGGTGATGGTGCGCAGGTACTCTAAACCCAGTGGCGCTAGCAGATAGGTATGGGTCAAATAGGCGCAAACCGACGACAGGGTCAGTACAAAGGTGGTTGCGAGACCCATACCTACCGCCGTTTCAAGCTTACGGGAAACCCCCATAAAGGGACATAAGCCTAAAAATTTAACCAGTACAAAATTGTTGACCAAAATAGTACTGACGAGGATAAGCGCATAAGCTTCCAAAGTAGGTCCCCATCATGCTTAAAGTTATAAGTTATTTACCAACAATGGCATGTTTTGTAGGTTTATGCTCGCCTTCTAAACCTTTAGCGATTTTTATGTCCAAATCCATGTTTAAGCACACTCTTTTTGCAATAATAAAAACTCCAACAGGGCTTTTTGGGCATGCAGACGGTTTTCTGCTTCATCCCATACCCGACTTTGCGGACCATCAATAACCTCAGCAGTGACTTCTTCACCCCGATGGGCGGGTAGGCAATGCAAAAAGATAGCATCGGGTTTTGCCTGAGCCATCACTTGCGCGTTGACTTGATAAGCGGTAAAAGCATTCATTTTTTGCGAGCTTTCCTGTTCCTGACCCATACTCGCCCATACGTCTGTGGCAATCAGGTCAGCCCCTTGAGCAGCGACTAAGGGATCCCGAAGTAGCTCCACATGGCTAGTGGCATTGTTGAGCAGCTTTGAATCGGGTTCGTAACCTTCTGGAACAGCAACACGTAATTGAAAATCGAACTGTTTTGCCGCATTCATATAGCTATTGCAGACGTTATTACCGTCGCCAAGCCAAGTCACCGTTTTGCCTTGAATGGAGCCTTTGTGTTCTATAAACGTTTGTACACTGGCCAATAGTTGGCAGGGATGACAAGTATCGGTAAGACCATTGATGACCGGCACCGACGAGTGTTGTGCAAAACACTCCACATTGGCGTGGGCAAAGGTGCGGATCATGATGACATCCACCATGCTAGACAGTACCCGGGCGGTGTCTTGCAGGGGTTCGCCGCGACCCAGTTGGGTATCTCGGGGCGATAAAAAAATAGCGCTACCTCCTAGTTGGGCTATACCCGCCTCAAAGGAAACGCGGGTTCGAGTAGAAGCCTTTTCGAATACCATGCCCAAAATTTTGTGGGATAAGGGCGTGTAACTTTTACCCCGATAATGGATTTTTTTTAGCTCAATGGCACGCTGAACAAGTTTTTGCAATTCTTTAGGCGTCATGTCCATTAAAGTTAAAAAGTGCCGTATCTTCATTTATATTCCACTAAGTCAAAGAGTGCTCAATTTTGATGAGGCTTTACAAGAAAGAAACGCTGTTAAAAAGCCAACGGCGTAGCTACCCTATGCGTCCTTATGGCATCCCATTTAGATAGGGTATTTTTAAAGAAAAACCGCTAACTTAGCGACTTCTCCTTGCGTTTGCAATAGCTAAACTTTGTAAAACTTAGGTTGTTGTCGACGAGAAAAAAATATTAGAACCTGTTTTAAAACCCCGCGACGTTCGCCAAATCAAGGCGCAGCCCCTTCGAGCAGCGCAGTTTACAGGTAGTAAATGAGCAGCGGAGAAGGGTCTGTAACGCCGAATTAGCGGACATGAGCAGATTTTAAAACAGGTTCTTAATGGCGCAATCGCCAGGAGGGTCGGTCGGCGTTGTCCATAAGACCGTGATGCTGCAGCCAGTTTCGGGCATCATCGGCATCGTTCTCAAACCAGGCGCGGGTTGAACCCAATCGAAAGCTATAACCCCATGCATCCATGTCAGCAAACAAACGGGTTTGTCCAATGTCGGGTAAATAATCCGTAAGCACTACTTGCAGATAGCAAACTGCAGCCTCTTCGGTGTCATCGCCACCGGCATTGGTGTGCAGAGAAGCACGCCGCGAGGCGTCCATACACACATAATGACACATCTCATGTAAAACTGAGTGTACCGGCGTCGCTTGATTAACCCAAACACTATTGCCAATCAAGCCGGCTTCGTCGTCACCCCAGAAACTACCAGGAATAGGATAGGGTGGATCAGCCCAGCAAAGCTGAAGCCCGTAACGTGCTAGCAGGGTAAGAAGGGATTTTTTATTGACAGTACGGCAGGTTGTGACAAGGTCCGGCAAATGCTGTGGCGGTGAGGTTTGCGCGATTGCCATAATAATAATGAAAAAATAACATTAACTCAGCGAAGTTTATCAATTTCGATGGCGCGTACTTTGTGAGCAATTTTGTCCAGCACACCGTTGATGAAGCGGTGGCCTTGTTCAGCACCAAATTTCTTTGCCATTTCTACCCCTTCGTTGATAACCACGCGATAGGGAATATCCAATCGATAGGCCAGTTCGTAGGCTGCGATACGCAGAATCGCTCGTTCCACCGGATCCACCTGATCGGGTGGACGATCGAGAAAAGGCATGAGAATCTCGTCGATGCGATCCAATTGTCCTAATATCTGCTGTAATAACTCCTGAAAATAAGCGATATCTGTCTTGCGCATATCTTGATCGGCAAGAAATTGCTCAGTTAGGCTGGTTAAATCATGCCCTGTCATTTGCCATTGATAAAGAGCCTGCATCGCATAGCGACGGGCTAAACTACGTCCTCGGGCAAAATTTTTCTGTCTGGCTGAACCATGGGTCAACCGGATATTCCCCGCAGCAAATTGACCATTTCCAGAACAGAAAGGGCAGCTTCGGCGCCTTTATTGCCGGCTTTCGTGCCTGCTCGTTCCACAGCTTGATCGATGGTATCTACCGTCAGTACGCCAAAACCGATGGGAATATCGTGTTGCAAAGATACCATAGCCAAACCCTTGGTGCATTCGCCAGCCACATAGTCAAAATGAGGCGTGGCGCCGCGGATTACAGCTCCCAGAGCGATGATGCCGTCATAACGTTCGGTGGCTGCAAGCCGTTGGGCGGCAAGTGGCATCTCAAAGGCGCCCGGCACCCGCACCAACTCTATATCGTGGTCGCCAACGCCATGCCGGAGCAAGACGTCTTGAGCGCCAGCTATTAAGTGCTCTACGATAAATTGGTTATAACGTGCGGCCAAAAGGGCGAAACGCCCTGGTAGCACGACAAAATTGCCTTCAATGGTTTTTAAATTTTGCATCGTAATGGTTCCAGTAAATTTAATAAGGTCAGGACTTACGCAGCTCGTTCCAGAAGACGCCGTAAACACTTCGCTGTGGGCTTGATGACGGCCATCCAGGCCGTCAACACTTCTTGCACGAGCTACCCAAGTCCTGCTTATGTGTAGGTTTTGCGTAAGCCATGAAGGTAAAGGCGTATGTGTCAGGTAAAGTAGTCCACCACCTCCAGGTCAAAACCCGAAATGCCCGAAAACTTTTTCGGAGCGCTAAGCACACGCATCCGTTTCACGCCCAGGTCTTGAAGAATTTGCGCACCAATGCCGTAGTTACGCAACTCCGTCGTAGTGTCCGTGGGACAGGAACCGGCAGGGTCTGGATTTTCTTGAAATTGATAAGCGCGCATGCGGCGTATCAGCTCAATGGGGTCTTCTGTTTTACTCAAAATAACCACCACGCCAGTGCCTTCTTTGGCGACCCGTTGCAGCGCATCCCGTAGTGGCCAACCGCCATCGGGTATTTGTGCAGTCAATACATCGCTAAGGAAATTTTGCACATGCACCCTAACCATAATCGGTTCTTGCGGATGAATAACGCCTTTGATTAGTGCGAAATGAACCTGTTTTGTGATTCTATCTTGATAGGTGCGTACTCGAAAGTGGCCAAATTCTGTGGTTAATTCACATTCCGCAACTCGCTCTACCGTGTGTTCATTTTCCACGCGATAACGGATTAAGTCAGCAATGGTGCCGATTTTTAAACCATGTTGGTGGGCAAAAACTTCTAGCTCAGGGCGGCGGGCCATGCTGCCGTCTTCATTGAGAATTTCCACAATAACGGCGGCAGGTTCCAGACCTGCTAAACGGGTCAGATCACAACCCGCTTCCGTATGGCCTGCGCGGATAAGTACGCCGCCCGGTTGTGCCATGAGTGGAAACACATGGCCAGGCTGGACTAAATCTTCTGGTTTTGCGTCGGGAGTTACCGCAGTGCGCACCGTATGCGCCCGGTCGTAGGCGGAAATACCGGTAGTGACCCCTTCGGCTGCTTCAATGGAAACGGTAAAATTGGTGCTATGCACGGCGCCATTGTCGCTCACCATAAGGGGTAAACGGAGCTGTTTACAGCGTTCTTGAGTCAGCGTCAAACAAATCAGACCGCGACCATGCATGGCCATGAAATTAATATCTTCAGGTCGTACTCTAGACGCGGCCATGAGCAAGTCGCCTTCATTTTCACGGGCTTCATCATCCATGATAACAACCATTTTACCATTCCGCAGATCGGCGAGAATGTCATCGATTTTATTAAGGGCCATAATCAGTGGGCACCCTTCGCAAACAACAAAACAGCTACATCTTGAGGGTTAGCAGGCAGTAAAAATAAGATCAGCATTAACTTAGAAAACCCGATGTGCGCAAGAGATCCATAGATAGGTTGCCGCTAGACTGAGCGGCTTGTTCACCCAGCAGTAGACGCTCCAAATAGCGGGCAATAAGGTCCACTTCAAGATTCACCTTACGGCCTACATGATAGTGGGCAAGGGTTGTTTCTTGCAGCGTATGAGGAACAATATTAAGGTCAAATAAAGGGCCTTCTACTGTGTTTACAGTCAAGCTTACCCCATCTATACAGATGGAACCCTTTGCCGCAATATAGCGGGCAAGTTCTTCAGGAGCGCGAATACTCAACCGCCAGGAACGCCCGTCTTGATGAAACGCGGTTACGCTACCTATGCCGTCCACATGACCGCTGACCAAGTGGCCGCCTAAGCGCGTGGTCGGCGTCAACGCACGCTCTAAATTAACAGCCGTTCCTGGGGTGGCTTCGCCGAGTACTGTTCGCGCCAGAGTTTCGTTGGATACGTCAGCCCAAAAACCTGTCTCTGCCCACTCCACGACGGTAAGGCATGCCCCACTGACGGCAATGCTATCGCCTAATTTTACGTCGCTTAAAGCTAATTTGCCGGTGGCAATACGTAAGCGTACATCGCCTCCATGAGGCACTTTGGCTGCGATGTTACCGACAGCTTCGATAATGCCTGTAAACATGAATAAACACCATGGGATTGGTTTCTTTTAAGAAAAGCCAACGATTGCTTAGGCATGTCGCTAGCAGTGTTAATATGTATTCTACAATGCTTTAGATTACCGTGGCCGCGCTTGAATGCGCCAATCTTGTCCAACCGCTCGAATGTCTACAATTTCTAATGCAATACGGTCAGCCATGCGGTCCAAGTATGGAAGATGGAAAAGTCCACGGGCCATATCACCCAACAGCCAGGGCGCCATATAGAGGATAAACTCATCGATAAGACCCGCTTGCAACATAGCGCCTGCCAGGGTGGCTCCGGATTCTAAATGCACCTCGTTAATTTCTCGATAGGCCAATTCTTGCAAGACGGCCTTCAAATCCAGATTTTTATCCCGTTGAGGTAGCACTTTTACTTGTGCGCCGGTCGCTTGTAGCGCGTGTTGGCGTTGAGGGTTTGCCACACCGGTAAAAACAAGCACATCTCCTTCTAAACATAAGGTTCGAGCCGTCGGTGGGGTAACAAGTTCCGGATCGAGAATGACCCGCAGGGGTTGGCGGGTGAGCGTATCGGATAAGCGCACGTTTAAGGAAGGGTCATCAGCTAATACCGTCGCCACACCCGTCATAATAGCTGAAGCGCGTCCGCGCCACTGGTGTACGTCCTGGCGTGCCGCAGCGCTAGTAATCCAGCGGCTTTCGCCGGAAGCCATGGCGGTACGACCATCCAAACTCATGGCTAATTTGCAGCGGACATAAGGACGTCCGCGGCCTATGCGGGAAATATATCCTGGGTTTAGCGCCCGTGCTTCAGCTTCCATGATGCCGCATTCCACAGCAACTCCAGCGGCCCGCAGCTGGCTCATGCCTTTGCCCGCTACTTTGGGGTTAGGGTCTTCCATGGCAATCACTGTGCGGGCGATACCGGCTGCTAACATAGCCTCGGTACAGGGTGGTGTGCGACCATAGTGACAACACGGTTCTAAGGTAATGTAAGCAGTGGCGCCACGGGCTTTGGCGCCAGCGATGTCCAAAGCAATCACTTCAGCATGGGCCTCGCCGGTGCGAACGTGCCAGCCTTCCCCCACAATCGTATCGTCTTTTACTAAAACGCAACCGACCCGAGGATTTGGATCCGTGGTGTAAAGCCCGCGGCGCCCTAAAACTAAAGCCCGGGCCATGTAATGGTGATCTCGAACGTCGGCCATGGTGCTCAAAACGACAAACTATCCTTCTAAGACAGAAGGCTCAAGGGAAGCGGCATTTTGCAAACGCTCAATTTCCTCGCGAAAGGCATTCACATCTTGAAAACTTAAATAGACAGAAGCAAAGCGCACGTAAGCCACTTGATCCAAGCCCCGTAACTCACCCATGACCCATTCACCCAGTTGACGTGCTTGCAGTTCCCGTTCACCGCTGGCACGCGCTCGATTTTTTATACGTTGTATAACTGCTTCCACCTGCTCGGTGCTGACGGGTCGTTTTTCCAAAGCGCGCATCATGCCAGCCCGTAGTTTATTTTCATCAAAAGCTTCGCGACGATGATCTTGTTTCACCACCTGTGGCATCACCAGCTCAGCCGCTTCATAGGTGGTGAAACGTGCCTCGCAGGCAATACATTCACGCCGCCGCCGCACTTTATCGCCTTCAGCAGCCAGACGGGAATCCACCACCCGGGTATCAGGCGCCGCGCAGAAAGGACAATGCATGACATTGATCTCGATAATTAGGACTCACGATATTACTTTATGCCATGGCAGATAGGTTAAGCAATTTTGCTAAACAATCCATATTACTCTATTTAAATCAAACCTAGAATAAGAATTCCCCTATCTTTAGCATGTCACTGGCGGATAATTTTGATGGTACACATATTGCTTTGGTCTACTGAAATAGACTTTAAAGAAAAAATCGGGAGCAACGGAGTTGAAAACCCATCTTGTCCAGGTTGACGAGCAAACTGCAGCAGAGACCGGGAAGGTTAATGTTGTCCAAACTTCAGCATTGCCTAAGTTACCCAAGGAAAGCAGCAGTACCTCAACCAAGGAGGCCATCGAGCCCATCAACGATTTCCAATGGTTAGATAAAGGATTGGAAATCGGTCCACCGCAACACCGCTTTCGTCTATTGCGAAGGCTCGGCAATGACAACAAGAGCCGTGTCTGGCTCGCTTTGGCGATTTCTGGTAATACTGACGATAAAGATCCCTGTTTTCGAGCTTTAAAGGTTTTTGCGCCGCGCTTGCAAGAAGAGCTTGATTTTTTTGCGTCTCAAGAAAAGGAAACCGAGGGATCGAACCGTATTGACATTCTCAACTTGATACGCACTACCCTGTTCAAGTTTAAAGCCCGAAGTGAAGTGGCAGCGCAGTGCGAGCATACGAACATCGTGCGGGTGTATGGGTGGCGCCAAGGGG
>CAYRGG010000007.1:0-105944 GCA_964423745.1 uncultured Candidatus Competibacteraceae bacterium
GCCAGCGCCGGTATTTTATTAGCGATTGACCCGACCCTCACCGAAGGTTTGACTAGCCCCGGGTTGCAGGGTAGCTATACGTTAGAGCAGGCGGTGACGCAGCTGCTGGCCGGTAGCGGGCTGAGCTATCAGTTTACCAACGCTAATACAGTGACGCTTGAACCCTTGTTTAGCTTTGACGATGGCAGTTTTGAGCTGCCAGCGATTAGCGTTGAAGGTCGCCGTTTTACCGATCGCGCCGTTGGACGTAAGCAGTCGTTTAACGCGCTCGGTGAGCGGGAGGTGCTAAACACGCCGTTCTCGGTAACTTCGTACACTGAAGAACTGATCGAAGCGACCAACGCTACAACGCTACGTGACGTATTGACGCGCGACGCATCGGTGTCGAGCGAAGACCAGCAGGGGGGGGATTCTCGACGAGTTCACGATCCGAGGATTTAACGTCGGCCGCGGCGCGTTTACCTACGACGGGCTGCAAAATCTATTGCCGGTACAAGGTTTCATCAATACCGATAACCTATCGCGGATCGAGGTGTTTCGCGGCGCCAACGCGATCATCGCCGGCACCTCGGCAACTAACCGCAGCGGACCGGGCGGCGCGTTTAATCTCGTTCCCAAACGGCCGGACGAGGAACCCATCACCGAAGTCACGGTGGGTTACGATAAACTACTTAATTCGATGATCACTAGCCTAGCGCAATGTCAAGGCAATCGCGCTATGTGAGTATTGCTCCAAAAATCAGTCGGGAGTGATAATCATCGTTCAATAAAGTGCGCCGCTGACGACGACGCAGGCTATCTTTAGATGAACAAAGGGCAACCACAGTGGAAATTAGTGGTTGCGGCCAACTTGGCCCCGTCGCCCTGGACTTAACCCTCTATCGGGTCTGGCTGGAAAACGGCGAGGAATTACGGACTCATCATGTGATTCCTAAGAAGCTTGGGGGAACAGATGCCCTTGATAATCTGCGACTGCTACATCTGTACTGTCATCGCCAAATTCACAGCAACAAAGCACCTCTTGGAGTATGTCAATTGCTTGAGCCATGGTGGGGGGCAACCCGCTCGCCTGGTTCTTAAGGGGTGGGGCGGTGGTGACATCGCCTCGCTACCTGATCAGCTAACGTTCAGTTTAGGTGCTGTTTTTTCCCGCTGTAGTGAATTTAAAGGGCCTAAAAATTTCTACGTACTCAAGATAAGTGATACCTGAATAATTTTGAAAATATTTGCCGACAACCTGCTCCATGATGTTCTCCGCGATGGCTTTTTCGTTCACAATGACTTCAATTTTTACATTCGCAAAATCATCCACCACCGAAGCCCGTTCCGAAGTAGAGCGAGCATTACGGCTGCCCTTACCACCTGCAGCTACAATGGTATAGCCGGTTGCCCCACACGCCTCAATTATTTCGCAAACCGCCTTTAAGATCAGCTTTTCGGTGATGATGACCAGTTTTTCAGCTTGATGCAGTGTCATTTGATGGTCTCCTTTTACAAATCAAATACGACTTGCGCGAGCGCAATATACAGCGGGATACAAACAGTTATGGCAATGGGTGTGCCCACACTGGTCGAGGCTCCTATGTAGGCGGACGGGTTGGCTGTAGGAATGCCGCCTCGCAGGGTTGGTGGACCTGAAATATCTGAGTTTGAAGCCGCAATCACAGCCAATAAAATGATGCCACCCGGGCTAAATCCAACAGCCACATGTGCGGCATAACCTAAGCCGAACCCAATTAAGCCATGTATGATTGGTCCGAGGAAGGCATAAACAGCATACCAGTGAGCAACTTTTCGCAGCTCGTTAATTCTTGTGTAAGCCTCCATACCCATTACCAGCATTAAGATCGATAGGAACCCACGGAAGAGCGGATTGTAAAAACTATCAAAAACGCGATCAGGGTTTGTCAGGAGTCCGAGAGCTAAACCAAGAATAAGCGCAGAAAGGGCAGAGCCTCTGAGGCTATCCTTAACGATGCCCCAGACATCGACCTTCGTTTCCTGCCCATCATCTCGCTTTCTAAGATAGATATTGGCGAACACAATGGCTAGTACAAGAGCCGGGATATCCATAAACGGATAAAGCGCAGGAATCCATGCCTCAAAGAATATAGATTCTTCTTCCAGCAATACCATGGCCGCAGCCAGTGTCGAAGCGCTCACCGCACCAAATAATCCAGCGGTAGCAATACCGTCTTCCCTTTTGATGCCGGGCAGCCAGGAAAAGATCAGGCTGCCCATCATAACAATCGTAACGCCAATGACTGCGGCAATAAGCGCTGGGATGAGCATTTCCAGTAAATCAGCCTCACGAATTTCAATACCGCCTTTGATACCGATCTTCATGAGCAACATAAACACGATAAATTGGTAAACCGCGTTGGGAATGGTCAGCTTGCTACCCAAGGCAGCCAGTAGCATCCCACCAATCAAAAAACCGAGTGTGGGCGATTGCAGCTGCCCGACAAGACGTATCAGAAAATCAATTAAAAAATCCATATAGCTGCTTCCTCACAATTTATCCTGATAAGCCAATGAGGAATGAAGCAGGTCGATTTTCAGATCACAGGTAGTGTCCCCTAGGGCCTCGACATCATTTTTGTGAATAGCAAGCGCATCGTTTTTTGTCATCGAATTATTACAAGATGCAGCTTGTGCCGATGTTGGCGTGCCTGCTGTTACTAAGCGGGTAAATAATAATGTCATGGTGTTATTCTCTCGTTAGGGTTATGCGAGAAAATATTCCATAATGGATTTAATTAGTAAAACAAGTTTATATTGGCATAGTTATCATTTTCTCTGATAATAATGTATGCGCTGGTTACTCATGACAGAATCGTTTGAAAAGCGCTATCCGAATTCGCATCGATCCCCCCGCCGTTAATGGAGAGGAAACCTTGTTCCTACCAGTCGGTCGGCAATTGCTCGCGGCTCGTCGCGGCGGCTTGATCGCGCGCCTGTTTCTCGGCACCCGCCAAGGCTTTAATGCGCTGGATCATCGAAGCAAATCCGTTTGCTCGGCTAGCAGTCAAATGAGTGGCCAAGCCGAGCTTTTCGAACAGCGGCTCAGGATCCATTGTCACGATTTCATCGGCGCTCTTGCCATCGAAGAGTGCCAGAGCAATCGCAATCAAGCCGCGCACGATGTGAGCATCGCTGTCCGCTTCGAAGTTCAGGCACGCCGGTCGCATTGGGCACTGGCGACAAACCAACCAGACTTGGCTGACACACCCGTGAATGCGATTGGCTTCGATCTTCGCGTCAGGACCCAGCGGGGGCAGTTTTCGCTCCAATTCGATGATGTACCGATAGCGGTCGTGCCAGTCGTCCATTAACTCGAAGGTTTCAGTAATCCGCTGAATGGTTGGTAGAGATGCTACTTCAATCATCTTACGCTCCTCTTGCAAATAAGTGTAACGATGTGCGAGAGGTCTATTGCAGCTCGTTACACAGAAACATAACCATCCCATTCAATTAGGCAAAGTCAAGGGTCAGCAAAAGGCGTCTTTCGTTGGGTTTTGGGGCCGGCGAACGGTGAACCAATCCTGCATTTTTATTGCCTTCCCATAGCTCGCCTTTTAACAAGGCAACATCTCCTTTATCTAATTGTTGAATGTCATCCGAGTTTTCATACAAGCCGGATAGTTCATCGGGAAGCCCGTTGTTTCCGGTACCCAACTTTGTGCGATTGACGGCGTTATGAGGTAACCACTCTGTAGCTACTCCCTGATATGTGGTGACTAAACGACAATACACTCTGTCAACATGGAAGCGGGGACACATAGCGCGGTCCAATACGGTTAACTTCAGGCCGGCCTTTTTGAGATCAAATAAACCGCAAAACATATCCACTAGCTCGGCTATATTTTCACTCAGCTCACAGGCGCATTGAAGGTTTTGGAGTTTCCCACGCATGTCAGCAAAAACCCGCTGAGGTGTTACCTCCATCGCCACCTTAAACGCCTCATGTGACTTTAAAAACTCATCGATAGACCCTAGCAAGTCTGATGACAAAGTGCGTCGCCATATCGCGATATTGTGTTCATCCCGATAAATATCGGTGAGTATTTCTGGTTGATTCGATTCAGATGCTGTTCGAACCTTTGCCAGTTCAGTCCCATAGGCTTTGGTTTGCATCAACGCGCTCATGCACTTTTCTCCCATGCAGGAAATGGGTCATTGAATGTTCGCCAGAATGTCTTTCCTTTTAGCAACTCTTCATCAGTCAGAAGGCAGTCATCGAGTGCCTGGGTTATCCTAGCTTGATCTAAGCCTTGACCAATAAAGACCAGCTCCTGGCGCATATCGCCGAAGGGTTCTACCCAGTTTTTCTGGATGGATTCGAGGTACTCTTTATCCGTAGGCCAGTTATCCTTAGGTACTGCTTTCCAAAACATGCCCACAAAGCCATGACGTGCGATCCCACCCGCTTGGCTCCATTGACCGGCAAACTCAGGGCGTGAAGCCAACCAAAAGTAGCCCTTGGAGCGAATCAGCTTTCCATACTGTTGGGTGTTGTGAAGGAACTGATAAAACTTTTCTGGATGGAACGGGCGTCTCGCCACATAGCTGAAGCTACCGATGCCGTATTCCTCACTTTCAGGAACGTGCTCACCACGCATCTCTTTGAGCCATCCGGGTGCGGGTGCTCGTTGAGCACGCCCAAAATCGAACAGACAGGTATTTAGCACCTGGTTTATATCTACTTTTCCATGAGCAATCGGAATGATGCGGGCAGCGGTATTTAATGTCTTCAAAATAGCCGTCAGTCGTTCAACGTCGGATGGCTCCACCAGATCGGTTTTGCTGATCAAGATGACATCGGCAAACTCCACTTGCTCCACGAGCAGATCCGCGACGCTACGCTCATCTTCTTCGCCCAGATGCTCCCCTGTCTCCTGTAAATCGTGGGCAGCGTGGTAATCTTTAAGAAAATTGACAGCATCGACGACGGTGACCATGGTGTCCAAACCTGCGACATCCGAAAGGGAAACCCCGTTCTCATCGGCAAACGTAAAGGTTTCAGCGACGGGCAAAGGCTCTGAGATACCCGTGGATTCAATCACCAGATAATCAAAACGGCCTTCTTTTGCGAGTTTACCCACCTCTAATAGCAAGTCTTCCCGTAAGGTGCAGCAAATACAACCGTTGCTCATCTCAACCAGTTTTTCCTCGCTGCGATTGAGCGATACTTGGTTCTGAACGATGGCAGAGTCGATATTGATTTCACTCATATCATTAACAATCACAGCCACTCTTTTGCCTTGCCGGTTGTTCAGAATATGGCTGAGCACTGTTGTTTTACCGGCGCCAAGAAAGCCCGATAGCACAGTGACGGGGAGCTTAGTTGTTTGGTCCATTTTGATCTCTCTGATTAATTAAACCCACTTTCTTCTTGAGGAAGTTGACCTCTAATTACATTTGCTTTATGTTACAGTATAACAATTTGTAAGGTAAAGGCTATGCTACGGCTTTAATTGAATACCCTGTTATGTTGACCAACATCGCACCCGATACTATGTTGTTGTTGCACTGTCGCTTTCGAGGTAGCTATGCCCCGACGAACAGAATCGGCTGCAAGGTCGAGCCCCAGAACCCATCCTCTGATCAGCGTTTGCATGACGTAATCATGAAATGAGCGCTGCGAGCCTTCATTCCAGTAATGCGCCCCCGGAGCACTGGGAGGCGCTGTCGCAAGGGGCGGATCAAGCTGTCGAAACGCTGGATTTACGAAGCGGTGCGACCCTTGTCCTTAGCCGATTCGATCCGGGCGCAACTCGCTCATTCAGTTTCACCGAGCCTGAAGATACATTTGGCTTCGGCTTTCACTTGAGGGGTGGCGCACGCTTCGCTATGGAGAATTGCCGCTTCGCTACACACGCCTTCGAAGTCTGGATATGCGCAGCACCGCGTGGGGCCACGTCGCAATTTTTTCTGCCATCGGACGGATTTCGGACGGTATCCATTCGATTTGAACCGCAAATCGCGGAGGAGGTTTTCGCTGAAGGCTTGGCGCTACCAAAGGGAGCTCGCGACATCCTCAAGCGGGTGCGAGAACATATTGGGATCGCGCGACTCGCACCACTTGCCGCAGCCGCAGTGGCACGATTGGAAATGATGTTCACTACACCCTACAGCGACGCTGCGAGGCGTTTATATCTCGAATCCTGTGCGCTTGACCTTCTCGCAGGACAAGCCGCCAGCCTGTCGGGACGGGCAAGAAATCAATACCGCGTGCAGCCTCGCCATCGTGAGCAAGCGTTCGCTGCACGGGACCATCTTGACAATCAGTTGCAGAATCCTCCGACGATTGCCGAGCTCTCTAAGATTGTCGGCACCAATGAGTTCACGTTGAAGCGGGCCTTCAAAGAAACCCAAGGAACAACCATTTTCGCCTACGTCTCACGTCGCAGAATGGAGCATGCGACATTCCTCCTCCAACAAGGGATGACCGTTTCCCTAGCTGCGCAGGAGGTTGGTTATAGTTGCGTCCGATCCTTCTCGGCTGCCTTTCGACGACAAGTTGGCTGCCCGCCCAGCATAATGCGCCGCGCAGACCCTTAATTCCTCCCGATCGACGCCGTTTTTTCTCCCGTCTAGCGTCTGGGGAGTGAAGCGATGCATGCTAACCTAAACGCTACAATGTATCGTTCAAGGTTCCCCATGCGTACTGATCTTACTACAGCTGCTGCGGCAGTGGCTCTGATTATTTCGACTCCGTTTGATGCCCTCGCGCAAGATCCGGACGGATCATTCGACACTAATGACATTCCCCTCCTAGATGTGATAACCGTGACGGCGCGTCAGCGCGAAGAAGCGTCCCAAGATGTGCCATTCGCATTGACGGTGCTGGATTGGAATGCTCTCGAAACGCAGCGCGTGGACGACACGTTCAGTTTCTTCAGGCATGTGCCTGGATTGTCGTTGACAAGCTTTGACGACGGCCGATTCGCTTATTTTCAACTGCGCGGCATTGGGCCGTTGTCGCAAGCCATTGGACCGGATGATGGCTCCGTCGTCACTTACGTGGATGGCGTGCCCCAACCCGTATTTGCTTCGGAGTTCGCTTATCTTGACCTTGAGCGGATAGAAGTGCTGCGCGGTCCACAGGGAACGCTCTTTGGACGCAACAGCCAAGGCGGTGCCATCAATATTACAACGCTGGTGCCTTCTGACAGCTTTGAAAGTCGCGTGCGGCTTGAAGGCGGCGAACAGGGTTTTGGACTCGCTGAAACGACCATCTCCGGGCCGCTCTCAGGCGATGGTTTGCGCGGGCGGCTGTCCTTTCGCGCATCAACCGTCGACGGGTTTGTCGATAACATCGCTCCCTCCGGTGGCGACCTCGGCGACCAGACAGCTTATTCGGGGCGCGGCGTTATCGTTATCGAGCCCGAAACCGATGACGGCTTTCGCGTCACACTGTCGGCCAACGCAGACCACCGCGTTTCCAACCCATTCTATTATGTTTCACGAGCGCAATCGGAGCCCGCTGTCGAAATCGATCCAGAAAACGAAGTCGAGCGCACGGCTTGGGGCGCGAGTGCGAAAGTTGAAAAACCCCTAGGCTTCGCCGACTTCACCTCGATCACTGCGGTCAACGGTTTTGAGAACGAACAAGTCACGGATGACACCGACGGATTGATCTATGGGCCGCTCTTTGGTTTGCCTGCGTCAGACTTCCTGGCACCCCTTTCCTTCTCGGATTGGCGCGAGGATGAAACCCGTTTCTATCAAGAACTCCGCTTGTCGAGTCTTGCTGAAAGCGATATCGGTTGGACGGCGGGCGTTGTCTACTTCCATTCCCATTTGGAGGTCGAGCTCGATAATCGGTCGACCTTTTCGCCTATTCTCAACGGCGACCGGGACGCGACCCAAAAAATTGACTCCTACGCAGCCTACGGGGAAGTCACGGCTCCATTATTCAGCCCGCGGCTGAAAGGAACAGCGGGCCTCCGCTACACCCGGGACGAAAAGACACTTGATGCCAGCTTTGCTGGGGTTGGTTTTCCAGGTTCTGTGGGTTTCTTTGCAGAAGAGAGCGAGGCTAACTTCGATCTCCTCACGGGTCGTTTGGCGCTCACGTTTGAAGCCAACGAGAATATCAATCTCTATGCGACGGTTGGGCGAGGGGCAAAGAGTGGCGGCTTTCCGCGGCTGACCTTGAACGCCGCCTTAGGGGTCGAGAGTCCGAATTATGCTGAATCCACCTCGTGGACCTATGAAGCCGGTGTGAAGACACGCCTTCTAGATGGCCGCGCCAGATTTGAACTTAGCGGTTTTTACAATGACGTCGAAGACGAGCAGCTGTTCGTATTGGACTTCGTCGCATTTCAGTTTGTCCCTGTCAATCTCGATACACGCAGTTTCGGTGTAGAGTCTCAGGGGGACATTGCTTTGGATCGAAACTGGTCTCTGTCAGGAGGACTCGCGTGGACCGACAGCGAGATTCGGGAGGGCGACGCGTTTTCCGGCGCTGCTGCCGGAAACCCAATCCCCAACGTGGCCAAGCTCAGCACGACGGCGACTGTCGATTATCTCGGAGACTCCGTATCATGGGGCGGGGCTGAATTATCGCCGTTTATGACGTTAACGCATCAGTATATCAGCGAACGTGCGGCAGATGTCGCGGATAGTTTCGATCTCGATGCTTACCACAATGTTGATTTACGGGTTGGCACCGCCTTTGACGACGTGGAGATTTTCGCTTTCGCCCGAAACCTGCTTGACGAAAAGCAAGAGATCAACGGCGTTCTCTACGGACCGGGGGTCGAGGGCGCGTCCCTCGGACGCGAGCGAATCATCGGCATTGGCCTGACGTCGACCTTCTAATGAGCGGTTATGCGGTCACGGCGCAATTTTACGATGTGGTGGCTAGCGCACAGCATAGCGCGGTTAACGCCCAGATTGCCGAGGCTCTGACAGGTCTGGAGACGATGGGATACCCAGTCGTTGATGTCGGTGCCGGCACCGGCCTCACAACGCAGGTCATCGCAACAGCTCTACCGGAGGCGGAGATCCTCGCGGTCGAGCCAGACCCGGCAATGCGGCCAGCTCTCATGGCGCGAGTTTGGTCCAATCCGGACTTGCGGCGGCGCGTGAGTATCCTGCCCATGTCCATCCTAGCCGCTCCCTTACCGCCTGTTGTTTCGGCAGCAATCGCAAGTGCTACTCTCGTCCATTTCAGTCCGCAGGAACGAGAGCGGCTTTGGGCGTTACTTTCCGCTCGGCTCTCACCGGCCGGACGCGCTGTGATCGAGATTCAATGCCCGATCGCACAAGATATACCCGAAGCATGCATAGCGACTGCACAGGTTGGTCAGGTCGCCTATGAGGGTTGGGCGTCCGCCCAGCGTATCGATGAATCGCGCCAACATTGGCGTATTAGGTATGTTGCACAATTAGGCGGGGTCGAGATTGATCATCAATGTGCGGACTATGTCTGTTGGGTAGCATCTGCCGAACACGTGCTGGCAGAAGCAGACGCTTTCGGTTTTGCGGGATGTGCAACAAACAACCTCGTTGTCCTGCGCAAAGCAACGTCGGCTGGCTAAACGCTTAGGTCTTCAAATTCCTGCGAGAGTTGATCGCGTTCTGATTACATTATAAGGTGATAACTCAATGTTGAGTTTACTACCTAAAAGGCGAGACTAAACGATGACGAACGGGAATAGGGAGGTATTGGATCAGCGTATGCCCATCTCAGTGCTCACTGGGTTTCTCGGTAGCGGTAAGACAACAGTCTTGAATCATCTTATCCAGCAGCCCGATTTCCGCAGCACGCTAGTGCTCATCAACGAATTTGGAGAAATCGGGATCGATCACGATCTCGTGACATATAGCAAAGATGACGCTGTCATCGAGATGGCTAGTGGCTGTCTTTGCTGTACCATTCGGGGTGATCTCACTAGAACGTTGCGTGAGGCCCCCGGTCGCTTCGCTCGTGGCGGCCAGCTTTGGTTTAATCGGGTTGTGATAGAAACAACCGGATTGGCTGATCCTACCCCTATTCTACATACCTTGATGCAGGGAGTTGGTGTGGCATCACGCTACCGACTCGATGGCGTTATCACTACAGTCGATACAGTCAATGGTAACAATACACTCGATCGGCAAATCGAATCGATCAAACAGGTGGCAATGGCCGATCGACTACTGCTCACTAAGGCTGATTTAGCCAAGGCTGATCACTTGCGCTTGTTGCAGTCTCGCTTGCGAGGATTGAACCCAGCCGCGCCCCAAATCGTGGCCGTCAACGGTGTCGTTGACTCTGCCGTTTGCTTCGATGCCGGATTATACAATCCGCACACCAAAAGTCTCGATGCGCAGAATTGGCTACGGGCAGAAGCCTATACTGAACCCCATGATCACTTCCATGAGATGGAAGATCACGCCCCTAATGACGCTCATCATCATGACGTTAATCGCCACGATGCGCATATCAGAGCTTTCTGTCTCACGGTGGATGAACCTATCCACAGGGAGTCTTTCGATCTTTGGCGCGAAACGCTGCTCCTGCTCAAGGGCGCCGATTTACTGCGCGTTAAGGGCATCCTCAATATTGTTGGTTTGGATGGCCCATTGGTGATCCATGGCGTTCAGCATATTTTCCATCCGCCGCTAACGTTGAACGCATGGCCCAGTAGGGACCGACGTTCCCGGATCGTCTTCATCACACGGGACATGGACGAAGCTGTAATACGCGAGAGCTTCACAAGGTTTTGCACCAGCAAAAATAGTCCTTTCTTTACGTAACCCATGACCGTTTTTGTTATCTCGGAAACTAGGCGTTGCATACTTAACGTTATAGTATTACAGTTTGTGGTTTATCATTGTCGGTGGACTGCAGCCAACGCCTCCCTTAGCCCAGCAGGCTCGCGGACCACCCGTCATTATTTCAACCGAGTTGCTCAAGGGTTTTTGACAACGGTCATCATCGTCACATCCACGCGTATATGTTGAGACGGTGATAGCTCTGTTTTGTTGAAAGACACTTTTTTAGCGTAAGTCCTAACTAAAAGTCAAAAGGAAACAGCAGCGTGAACAGAATGTTAACTGGGGTGTTCCTGGTGAAGTGGGTTGTTTTGAGTACTCTCGTATTCGCTGAAGAGCACGAGCATCGTCAGCTTGGCGTCCATGAACATGGCGTGGGCCAATTGAATGTCGCCTTAGAAGACACCTCTCTCTACATTGAGTTGGTCAGCCCGGCGATGAATATCGTGGGGTTTGAGCACGCGCCCAACAATCCCGAGCAGGAAAAGGCGGTGCAGCAAGCGAAACAAACCCTGCAGGATGGCGATCAGATGTTTTCGCTACCCCCCGAAGCCCAATGCGAACTCGCCGCAACGGAATTGGAGACGGATATGGGAAGCGCAGAAGACGCCCACGATCATGGAACCGAACATGAAGCAGAAGACCACGCCCACGAGAGCGAACACGACGAAGAGGTACACTCGGAGTTTCATGTTACCTATGAATTTCGCTGCGCCAATCCGGAGTCCCTAACACACATGGATGTCCAGTTATTTGCACTTTTTCCAACTAAGGAAGAACTGCAGGTACAAGCGATTACAGGGAAAGGACAGACCAGCGGAACGTTAAACCCCGCCTCAACGCGCTTGACCCTGTGAGTCTTAGAATGGGCGGGAACGGGTATCGGTGCCATCCTAGCGCGTTCGCCGCCGCACCATGAGCCATGACTAGCCAAGACGCCATCATCAGGGTCAACAATCTGCGTTTTCGCTGGTTTCCCCATGAGCCTGACACGTTGGTCATCAATACCCTGTCGATTGAGCGCGGTGAACGGCTATTCATCCAAGGTGCCAGCGGCAGCGGCAAGAGTACCTTGTTAAGCCTGCTCGCGGGGGTGCTGATTCCTCAGCACGGCGAAATCGTTGTCCTCGGTCGTCGCATGGACGGGCTTAACAGCGCCGAGCGGGATCGCTTCCGGGCAGATCACATCGGTTTTATCTTCCAGTTGTTCAATTTAGTCCCTTATCTGTCGGTGCTGGAAAATGTTACCCTGCCTTGTCAGTTTTCCAGGGCGCGGCGAGCGGCGGTGTCGCGCAATGGCGTCCATGTGAGGGACGAAGCCGCTCGGCTCCTAGCCCACCTAGATCTTGATGAAGCATTCCTGGCGCGTCCCGTGACTGCTTTGAGCGTTGGACAGCAGCAGCGGGTGGCTGCAGCACGGGCCCTGATCGGTCGACCGGAGATTCTCATTGCCGACGAACCCACCTCGTCCTTGGATACCGACCGGCGAGCCGCTTTTCTGGAGTTGCTGTTTCAGGAGTGTGAAGCAGCGGGTACGACCCTGATGTTTGTGAGTCACGACGCGACCTTAGAACCTTTTTTTGATCGAGCCATTCCTTTGGCTAAGCTTAACCAGGCCGGTCGATCTCAAGAGGGCGAGGATCAATAAATGCCGATTGTTTATCTGGCGTTCAAAAGCATTTTAAACCGTAAGTTTACCGCCACCCTCACAGTCGTGGCGATTGCCCTGAGTGTGACGTTGTTACTGGGGGTCGAGCGCTTGCGCACGGAAGCCCGTGCCAGCTTCGCCAACACCATTTCCGGTACCGATTTGGTGGTGGGGGCGCGCAGTGGCGGTATTCAACTGTTACTTTATAGTGTGTTTCGCATCGGTAACGCCACCAACAATATCACCTGGGAAAGCTATCAAGAGATTGCCCGTCATCCCCGCATTCAGTGGACCGTGCCGATCTCCTTGGGGGATTCCCATCGGGGGTATCGCGTGATGGGCACCACTCAGGACTACTTTAAACACTACCGATATGCTCGCGACCGGACATTGGATTTTGCTGAGGGCGCCCCTTTTGCCGATCTCTATGATGCCGTGTTGGGTGCGGAGGTGGCGGAAACCCTCGGATACCAATTAGACCAGGAGATCGTCATTGCCCACGGCGCGGGTGATGTCAGCTTTGCCTTGCACGATGACAAACCGTTTCGCGTCGTCGGTATATTGCAGAAAACGGGTACGCCCGTGGACCGCACGGTGCATGTGAGTCTGCAAGCCATTGAGGCTATCCATGTGGATTGGCTGAGTGGCGCGCCGGTACCCGGTTTGCAGATCCCCGCCGAACGGGCGCGGCAGATGGACTTAACGCCCAAGGCTATTACGGCGTTTTTAGTGGGACTCAACTCCAAGATTAGCGCCTTTCGTGTACAACGCTATATTAATGAATACCGTGCAGAACCGTTGCAGGCCATTTTGCCGGGGGTAACGCTGCAGGAGCTGTGGGATCTAATGAGCGTTGCCGAGCAAGCCCTGCTGGCAATTTCCATGTTTGTTGTGCTGGTGGGTCTCACCGGTATGCTGACGGTGCTGCTTGCCAGCCTCAATGAGCGGCGGCGTGAAATGGCCATTTTACGTTCGGTGGGCGCCCGGCCAGCTCATATCTTTGCGTTAATCATCGGTGAGGCGGGTTTTCTTACCCTGCTAGGCACAGCCCTGGGATTATTGCTGCTCTATGGGGGACTGATGGTGGCCCAACCCCTCATGGAATCGCAATTTGGTTTATTTATCGGTGTGCGTATGTTGTCATCGTATGATGTGATATTGCTAGGACTGGTGCTCGGTGCCGGCGTGGTGATCGGGGTTATCCCTGGCTACCGAGCGTACCGCTATTCCCTGTCTGATGGTATGACTATCAGAGTGTAAAGGAGATCTCTTCCATGTTTAATTATATTGGTCAAAGATTATTGCTTATGCTGACCCTCGTTGGGCTATCTGGAGTTGGCGCAAATGCCCAGGAGCATACCACGACGCCACGCGCCACTCAGGTAGCGGAAACGTCATCCGATCCCGGCATGGCTCGGAAAGTAGCGTCACAAAAACAAGCACAGAACAGTATCCTAGAACTAAAGTGGGAAGATTTAGTCCCACCCGGTTACAGTCCCTATGACATCTTTGAAAAATACGATGTTGACTCCCTCGATGACAGCGATCCGCAAGCCATTAAGTTGATGGCCGAATTGCGCGAAGCCTGGAATATGGCGCCTGTCGTCAAAGAACTCGACGGTAAACGGGTCAAATTACCTGGTTTCGTGGTCCCCCTGGAGCATGACGGCGAAAAGGTGTCAGAGTTTCTGTTGGTGCCATACTATGGGGCGTGTATCCATGTGCCACCGCCACCCGCCAATCAAACGGTGTATGTCGTCACAGAAAAGGGAGACAGGGTTCAGAGAAAGCTTTTCGATACGGTTTGGGTGACGGGAACCATGAACGCGAAATGGACCGGTAATGTGGTGGGTGATTCGGGTTATACCCTGCAGGCGTCGGAGATTACGCCCTACGAGGAAAATTAATTTGGCCTACAATATTCGTGAAAGAAGTGCCGACAACTCCGAAGATGGTCCTCTTCGGCAATAGTTTTAGAAAGAAAGATGAGCACTCTCGTATTACGCGATGCTCCTGAAGAACTCCATCAACGGCTCAAAGAATCGGCAGCGGTCCACCATCGTTCAATGACCAAGGAAGCCATCGTCATCCTCAAGGAAGCCTTGGCTCACGAACCGGCAGCGATGCCAAAGCCGACCTGGGACGAATTCGCCAAACAAATGGAGGAATTTTGGGCCATGCCGATTTTTGACGACCGATTACCTGACGACATCATCGGTTATGACGAACACGGCCTACCCCGTTGATCTTGTAGCGGACACCAGTGCGTTGCTGGCCATTTTGTTACCACAAACTATGCTTGCTGAACCGGCGCGACACGGACAAAGCAATGTCACACTAACTTGTCAGCTACTCCGCTTGCTGAGACGTATTGACAGAAGAAGTTGAGCTTTGCTGGGTAAGCTGACCACGTACATCCGCCGCTAAGCTGTCTTGGGAAGCCAAGATAATCTGTAATAGCACATCGTCTTGGCGAGCCGCTGCGAAGTGTGACACATTTTCCGGTAGCAGCAACACTGAACCCGCAGGATAGTCCTGGAACTTACCCTCTTCTAGCACGTCACCATCGGCATAGGATAAGGTTCCTCCCACCACAGTGATGACATGCCATTTTGCCGCTTCACTGCTGTGAGGGGTTAATACGCCGCCTTTCGGAAGGCGTAGCAATATCACCTGCGGTTTACCCGCTTCCGTGAGGGCTAGCGGCGCCATTTCTGCATCACCGTGAAGCGTTTTCCAAGACAGATTTTCCTGGTCAAGGAGCTGCGTCTCCGCATCGGAAGCCAGCACAAATGAGGTTGCAAAAGCCCATAAGAACCCTAGCAAAAAAAGCTGTTTCATGATTTTTTTTCCGTCGTGTTACGAGGTTAAGACTTGCGTGGCTTGTGAAGTTAGCAATAAGCTAATTGACTAACTTATTGTTTATATTATAAAAAAGTTAAAAAAGCCCAGCGGTGTACTGGGCAGGGTCGTCGTCAAGAATGACATCTGACAAGATGACGGTAAAAACATCTTTAACAAATCAAGTATTAACTATGAGAAAACTCAAATCATATTTAAATAATAATAGTTATTATTAATAAATGCAAACTTTACTGACAAACTTTTTTATTCTAGCGTTGAATTCTTATTCGATTTCTTACGCTCATCACAAATCGGTTGTAGGATATTCATGTCATGAAAAATGATACTTCTGTCTAATCATGGATTCTTAATACTAACTGCTGATAGTAATGAAAACAATAACTGTTTGCATTTGTTCAGTGAAGGCGGTATGGTTGATAGCTTTCATATCATAGTGTCTCAAGAGCCAGTAAGGGTTTGCCCATGAACTATGTCAGCGAGTTATCCCAAGAAGAACTTTGTTTACTCGCAGGTCTGCGCATCTGGGTTGATCGGATTAAATATCACCAAGCCGGTCTGCCCTATCTGCTCGACCATTTTGGTTACTTTAATGCCAGTGATGCAGCCTATAGCTTAGACGCCGTACTCAACAACACTGGTGCCAGCGCCACCCGTCCCATCGAAATTCATTGTCCCGATTGTCCACACTTATCCACCGATGAAGCCGGATTTTTACATGCTGTCGCTTGTCTACAGATACTTTACTTCGAGCCTGCCACTAATTTGTTAAACAGTTGGATGCCAGCTGCTGCCGCTCGTTTGACTCTGGAACCTCTGCAGGGGCTCGCACGTATTCTCCAATTGACCGATATTATTTTACCGCTTCGCCAGTGGGACTTTATGACATTGACGCAAAATGATAAAACTACACCTTGCATAAAGCTTCATTAAAAATTCCAGCAAACCAACATGCCTTTATTTCTTATTTTACTTTTGTCGATATGCAAAGGGCAGATAATTAATGTCACAGTCTGAACAGGTCACTACAAACGCGCCAAACACCTTGACACCTGGTGAAAATTCATCGGTCAATCCAGCAGCTAACGACACAGAAAATAGCGATGCAGCGGATGCTTTGGAGCCCGTTGATGATGCGGCACAACGAACTACTACCCCGACAGAATCAAACACCTTTGAAGAAGCAAATCCCACAACTTCTTCTGAAACCCAAAGTGTGGCACCGCAAGAGGATGTGTCTGGCGATGCAAACGGGCCGCAAGAAGGTGTGCCTAGCGACGCTGGCGATGCTATTAGTGCAGGAGGGCCAGGGGACGAGTTGCCTGAACTGCTAGAATCCACAGGTGTGGACAGTACCGCCTACGCTCAAGTCACGGAACTTCTTGACGCAGGTGGCCCGGTGCTGATGGTGCTACTGGCTTTGTCCGTGGTGGGGTTGACGATTATTCTACTCAAATGGTGGCAATTTACGGTGCTGCGACTGGAGTCACGAAACGAGCCCTCAAAAGCCCTGGAATTGTGGCGAAACAATCAGCCTGATGCTGCCATCGAACTTGCCAGTGAGCAGCGCCAACCCGTGATGCAGCTCCTCAAAGTCATCATGACGGGTCTGCGTCGACCCGATGTGGATGTGGCCGCCGTGCGCGAAGAAGCGGTACGGGTGGCCAGTGTGCAGCTGGAAAACCTGCGTAGTCATTTACGTGCGCTGGAACTCATCGGCACCATCAGTCCTTTACTGGGGCTGCTGGGTACCGTGTTAGGTATGATCCAAGCCTTTCAACGCTTGGAGATGGCGGGCAACCAGGTGGACCCCTCTATCCTCTCAGGGGGGATCTGGCAGGCGCTACTCACCACAGCAGCGGGACTGATCGTGGCTATTCCCGTAGTGCTAGCCCATGCTTGGCTGGAACGTAAAGTAGAGCGCTGTGGGCATGGGATGGAAGACGCCGTTACACAACTCTTTACGCGAAACTTACAAGCGATTCCCTTGCGCCCTCAAGCCACGGCTGAACCAAACGTAAATTATGCGGCTTGAGCAACCAGCGCGACCTTTTCGTCGACGAGTGAATCTCACCCCGTTGATTGACGTGGTGTTTATTCTGTTGATGTTTTTTATGCTTACCTCTGACCTGCAGCAATGGCGGGCCATGATGCTCAATGTGCCAGCGACTCAAATCACCACGGTGGCAAGTCACGAACAAGCCCTGCTGGTGCGCATCAACGCCGACGGGAAGATCACCCTCAATGGAACCGTGTTAACATTGGCAGGTTTAGAGACTCGCCTACGGGCTGTATTAGCGGGTAACCCTGAACAGGCCGTAGTGGTGCGGCCCTCCAGAGATGTCTCAGTGCAAAGAATTGTGCAAATCTTGGATCGGCTTACCGTCAGCGGCGTACAGAAATTAACCTTAAGCAAACCGTAATCTTATGAAACTTATCAAGTCGAAACAGCGGCGTCATGACGAAATGCTTATTCCTCTGATTAATATTATTTTTCTGATGCTCATCTTTTACATGCTAGCTGGAAAAATTGTTGCCTCCGACAAGTTTAAGGTACAACCCCCCGTGTCCACCAGCGAAACAGCCACCGAAACACAAGGAATAATGATATTGGTGGCGGCCGATGGTCGCCTTGCCATTGAGGGCGACCTCGTAGACTTAAATCAGTTGACGACTATCTTGAAACAACGCCTTGAACAAACTAAACCTTCCCAAATCGCTACACTTTCCCCTCATCTTGGCGCCACTTTTCCCAGGGAATCCGCACCTACCATCAAGTTGAAGGTCGATGCCCAAGTAACCGCCCAACTACTCCATAAGACGCTTACTGCCCTGCGGGGCGCTGGCGCCGATAAGGTCACTCTGGTTACCGCACCGTCCTCCTGATGACTCCTCGATTCCATCATTGGGTAAGCGCCCTGGTGCTTGCGGCTCTGCTGCATCTAACCTTGGGTATTTGGTTGTTTGCGTCTGGACAATCCACCAGTGGAGCCCTGGCTATGGGTGTCGGGGGCATCGAAATCGATTTGGGCGCAGTGGGCGGCATGGCCGGTTCAGAACAGACCGAAGATACGGAACAGGAAGAAGTCAACGAGGACATCGTCGAACCACTGGATGAGGTGGAGGAAACCGAGGAAGCCATCGAGGAAGAGCCGGTGGTGGAGCCAGAGCCCATAGAAGAGCCCGAACCCGAACCCGAACCCGAGCCTGAGCCTGAGCCTGAGCCCGAGCCTGAGCCCGAGCCTGAGCCCGTTGTAGAAGAACCGCCTACCCCGCCCGCGCCAGAGAAACCCGAGGAGACACCACCCCCCGTGGCAAAACGTGCTGCTGCGCCAACCCAAACACCTGATAGGGAGGCTGATGACACCGCGAGCGCTGGAAAAGCCGGCACCCAAGCGCAAGACGACACGGGTAGCGGTCCCGCCCAAGCTGCCGGAGGAAATCCGAACGCGGCGCCGGACTATTTTAGTGAATTAGCCGCCTGGTTAAATAAGCACAAGCGCTACCCGCGCCGCGCCCGCCAGCGCCAACAACAGGGCATCGTCAAAGTGTGGTTTGCCATCGATACGAAAGGCCAAGTTTTGGCCCATCGGATTGTTGGAAGTTCCGGCCATCGGTTACTTGACCGCGAAGTCGAGGAGTTGATCCAACGGGCCTCGCCACTACCGCCTATGCCGGCGGAAATTCAGCAGGCGCAGTTGGAAGTTACTGTACCCATCGTGTTTTCTCTACGTTAAATTTGTTTGATTCAACGTTGAAATAGGCGTAGTATTTTTCCTGCATCAAGTGTTCGCATTTGTGAGTGAAAAGGGAAGACCGGTGTAAATCCGGCGCTGCCTCCGCAACTGTAAGCGTCATACTTAAGATAACCACTATTCACTGGAACTGACCTTCTGGGAAGGATAGTGGTCATTAAGACGTAAGCCAGGAGACCTGCTTGATGTCAACTTCAATGATCTTCGGAAGGAAGATAGAGGTGATTTCAGTGGGTCAGAACTCGAATGTTCGCAATGAAAAACTCCGTTTTCTATGGTGCCAGCCGTCTTGAACGCCATGGACTTGCGGGTAGCAGTTGTTATCTATGCAAATTTGCTTTCAAAGCGCCCTGTCCTTTGCTTATTTCTTCCTTTCTCTCGATTCGTTGAAAACCGTTCAGCACTTCTCAAAGTGTCTGTTTTCCATCGTTATTGTCAATGGTGACTGAGGGAAGAAACTATGCATATTGAAGCAGGTGTTGTGGAAGGCACAAAGGTATTACTGAGTTATGGAACAGCAGCTATTTCGTTTGGTATCGCTGCTAAATTAACCCTAGATACTGCAAAAACAGTGGGTTTGCTGGCTTTAGCAATCAGAAGTAGTTTAGCAACGCTGTTGGTTTTTATGTTTTTTGAGGTTTTGCCGCACTTTCCTGTCGGTGTTTCAGAAGTTCATTTTATTCTTGGTACAACGCTTTTTTTAATCTTTGGTATGGCTCCCGCAGCCATTGGTCTGGCGGCTGGTCTTTTGCTGCAAGGGGTCTTTTTTGCGCCCTCGGATTTACCACAATATGGCATCAATACAACGACGCTGCTCATGCCACTCTTTGCCATTGGATTACTAGCAAAGAAAGTGATTCCAGAAAATCTTGCCTATAAAGACATAGGCTATGCTCAAGCATTAAAGTTATCCCTCGCCTATCAGGGCGGCATTGTTGCTTGGGTGGCTTTTTGGGCATTCTATGGTCATGGGTTTGGTAGTGAGAATGTGACAGCCGTCACTTCATTCGGCGCCGCCTATATGACAGTCGTCATTCTGGAACCACTCATAGATTTGGCTGTGTTAGCCGGTGCAAAAACACTCTATGCGCTCAAAGACAGCGCATTTGTAGAAAACCGCCTATACAATCCGGCTAAATCTTAGTTTTACAAGCGAGTTTCTCCACTTAAGGAGTCAACATCATGGATGATGTCTAAATACTTGACGGTGGTAGGGATACAGCCACTCAAACATTAATTCTTTATAGCAAAGTAGGATTGCTCAATAATAGAGGGTACAGTGTCTTTGGCTTTGGCTTTGGCTTTGGCTTTGGCTTTAGAGTCTATAGGAAAAATAAAAACCATATCTGAGTCTAAGGTTAGCTGTACCGGTGTTCCTGGTGTTAATCGGCTAGCGCCTAGGGTTCTTGCCAGCAGCGTTTCCGTCGACGAATTATCAGTTCCAGACTGCAGCTCGATAAGACTGGTTCCACCCAATAGTTGCACTTTGCTCACGGTAGCCTGAAGGGATGCGTTATGATTATTATCATCGGAAGATACCGGTTCAAGACATATCCCTTCAGAGCGAATCACCACCTCTACGATGGCCCCATCAGCAAATGCTGGGGTTGGCAAAGGGCCAAAAGTCGTGCTGAGTTGCCCATTATGAATGGGCCCACGCAGGTAATTCACATCGCCGAAAAACGACGCCACATGGGAATTGTGTGGGAGAAAATAGAGATCTAAGGCGGCCCCTTGCTGCAGAATAGTACCGTGGTTGATCAATGCGATTTGATCCCCCATCAACAAAGCTTCCTCTGGATCATGGGTCACTAATAGCGCCGTGGCGCCAATATCCTTGAGCACTTGCAGTACTTCGCGGCGTACTTGCTGACGCAGCTGACCGTCGAGATTAGAGAATGGCTCGTCTAGCAGTAATACGGCGGGCTGTGGCGCTAATGCACGAGCTAGGGCAATACGCTGCTGTTCCCCGCCTGACAACGTATGGGGATAGGCGCGCCCCCGGCCTTCAAGACCGACTCGCTCAAGCCATAGGGTAGTCTCTAAGCTGCGCTTTTCAGCACTGAGATGACGTAAACCAAAGGCAATATTGTCAGCGACGCTCAGGTGGGGAAATAACGCATAGTCTTGAAACAATAAACTGACACTGCGTTGCTCCGGGGGTACGAAACGACCTTCGCCCGACACCATTTGACCGTTTAGAAACACTTGACCGTGCTGGGGCTGCTCCAACCCAGCTGCAATCCGCAATGCGGTGGTTTTACCGCAACCTGAAGGACCCAGCAGACAGAGAATCTGCCCTTGGGAAACGGCAAAAGAGATGTGGTGGAGTGCAGGCTGCTTACCGTAAATATGGGTAACATCGACAAATTCGAGGGCTGCAGTCATTGGGGCACAAAACCTGGTCGCGAGCGAGTGATGGCCCGGCACAACACAATAACGGGTAATAAACCCGCTAAGACAATACACAAAGCAGGACCCGCAGCGCCGTCGAGACGTTCCGTGGTGGCCAATTGATAAGCCTCTACAGCGAGTGTATCAAAATTGAAGGGACGTAAAATCATGGTGGCGGGCAATTCCTTCATCACATCCACAAAAACCAGTAGCGCTGCACTAAGCAGACTACTGTTCAATAACGGCAAATGAATTGTCGCAAAAATACGCTGAGGCGATGCCCCTAGGGTGCGGGCTACATCTTCAAAACCGGGACGGATCTTTTTGTAACCGGCTTCCAAAGGACCATAACCCACCGCAAAAAAGCGCACAGTACAGCCGTAAATAACCGCAAACAGGGTTCCCGACAACAATAAACCAGTATTAAAACCCAACGGCGTCAAGAAATTATTTAATAATCGATCCGCTGCGCCGAGGGTTAGCAACAGTCCCACGGCAATCACCACGCTGGGGGTGGCATAACCAAGCAGTCCCAAGCGCAGCAAAATACGACCTCCGTGGTGGTTGTCGCGGCGGACACTGTGAGCAGCTAATAGGGCCGTGGCGACAATAATGGCACTGGTGGATAAACCCAGTATGGCGGTGTTTTGAGTCAGCTCCCAGAGCCGCCGCCACGACAAAACATCCTGAGCTTGCCAGGCCATGTGAGCAAGCAAACCGGCGGGTAATACAAAACCCACCACCAGCGGCAATAGACAAAATAAACTCGCGCCCGTCCCCCGAGCGCCTTGTAATTGCATGGAGGGCAACGGCCGATAGCGAGACGATGTGTGGCTATAGCGGCGCTGCCCTTCGCTAAAACGTTCGATCAACAAGAGTGTGTAAACTACCAATAGCAATACCGATGCTAACTGTGCTGCAGCAGCAGGATTGCCATAGGAGAACCAGGTTCGGTAAATACCTGTGGTAAACGTACTGACTTCAAAGTAAGAGACGGCGCCAAAATCTGCTAAGCTCTCCATCAACACAAATATTGTTCCCGCCACAATGGCAGGACGCGCCAAGGGAAACCCTACCTGCCAGAACATTCGCCAGGGTGTGCAACCTAACGTGCGGCTTACTTCAAGGGCACACATGGATTGGCTTAAAAAGGCGGCGCGAGCAGCCACATAGACATAGGGATAAAGGGCTGACGCCAACACAAATATCGCGCCGCCAGGAGAGCGGATCTCAGGGAACCAGTAGTCTTGCCAACCCCACCCGGTGACGGCCCGCAACGCCGTTTGCACGGGACCCACAAATTGCAGTAGATCGGTATAGGTGTAAGCCAGCACATAAGCAGGCATGGCTAAAGGCAATACTAGTAGCCACTCGAACCATGATCGCCCAGGAAACCGGTACATGGTGACGAGCCAGGCGCACCCGGTACCGAAAACTAATGTCAGAGCACCCACACCTAGGGCAATGACTAACGTATTACGCAGGTATTCAGCAAGGCGAGTTTCCACTAAATGGGTCCAGAGACCATCGGTGGGTGCGCCGATATGACTAAAAATCGCGAGCAATGGCGCACTCACCACCACCACAATCAACGCTGAGATGGCTAAACCCCTACCCTTCAAGGAGGCTAGTCCACTGCGCAGACCCATAGAAAACTGTTTGCCCAGCCGAAGGCTGGGCAATGAGATTTCTGCCATAGACGTATTACTTCCAGCCAGCTCGATCCATGATCTTCGCCGCTTCAATACTATTGGCTGCATAGGTGGAAGCGTTCAGAGTGTCCTGCTTAAAGTCACCAAAACCGGCCAATATGGGATGGGGTTCCACTTCGGGGTTAACGGGATATTCAAAGTTGACATCAGCAAAATAGCGCTGACCTTCAGTCACTAGATACTCGAGTAGTTTGACGGCATTATCCCGGTTAGGGGCATGTTTTGTCACACCTGCGCCGCTGATGTTGACGTGGGTTCCCCGACCATCCTGATTAGGAAAGAATACCGCTACTTTTTCAGCTACCGCTTGGTCCGCGGGATCGTCGGAACCCATCAATCGTCCTACATAATAGGTATTAGCGATGGCTACATCTCCCTGCCCTGCAGCGACCGCTTTGATTTGGTCGGTGTCGCCACCTTCCGGTTGACGCGCTAAGTTCTCTACAACACCTTCGGCCCATTCTTCAGTCTTTTCTGGACCATTGGCTTCAATGATGGACCCAACCAAGCTCAAGGTATAAATATTAGAGCTACTGCGGGTTAAAATTTCATCCTCAAATTGGGGCTCAGCCAATGCTTCGTAAGTGCTCAACTGCTCTGGATCAATACGGTCTTTGGCATAGACCAAGACCCGCGCCCGTACTGAAATACCATACCAAAGGCCCTCGGGATGACGCAGATGGTCCGGCACAGCCTCCTCCAGGACAGGGGTGGTTACCGGTTGTAGCAGATCTTCACTAGCGGCTAGCGATAAGCGTCCAGCATCGACAGTAATCAATAAATCGGCGGGACTATTAGCGCCCTCACTGGCAAGCCGTTGTATCAGTGGATCATGTTCACCCTCGACCACATTGACCTTAATACCTGTCGCTTCGGTAAAGGCAGAATAGAGTTGCTCATCAGTACCGTAGTGGCGGGAATTGTACACATTGACTTCTTCTTGCGCGATGACACTTGCGGAGAAAATCGCCAAAACAAGACCCGTGCAGAAAAACTTCATAGCCATAAAATAACGAAACTCCTCTAAAAAGACTAATAGATATTAATTTTTGTAAATGCTAATCGTTCGCAAAATTAAGTATAGTTCATAAAAGTATAACAAGTACACTTTTTTGTGGTGTGCAAAACATCAAAATCCCTGGGAGTCTCGGTTTAACAGGATTGGTTTTTATTTGTAGATCGAATCTTTCAGATCCTTGGGAAATACTGTTTTTGGCGCCTATTGGAGGCTGCCATAAAGGCCTCAAAGAAATAGTTAGGATACTTGCTCATCACTCATTTTGATAAACATTGTTAAATTACTTATAAACTTACCAGACGACCATTGGCCAGAAAGTATGATGTGTCTTATATTTACGATGCATTAACACGCAATTTTACATCGATGTAGATATTCTAAAAGGAGGTTTTATTCTAATAACAATAGCGATCCGCCCTTCATCTATGGCTAATTTCATTTCTATTAGTGCTGCAATATTAACCCACAATTCCACATCCCGTATTCAGGCATGTATTGATTCCGTATTGAACCAAACAAGACCACCGGACGAAATTATTGTCATCGATAACGCCTCCACGGATGAAACCGTAAGTCTTGTAGAAAAAAATTATCCCACGGTGCGTATTAAACTCTTCGAGACTAACACAGGCTGTAGTGGAGGACGCAACCGGCAAATGGCTAAATCCAGTTATCGCCATGTGATGATTATTGACGATGACGCCACTTTAGAGCAGCACTGTTTAGAAGAGCTTGAAAAAGCAATTCTAGATCATCCCCATGCGGCAATATGGTCACCACGGATTTGTTACAATCAAAACAAAAATTTGGTTCAGTTTGATGGTGCGCAAATCCATTTTACGGGGGAGAGCGTGGTCATCAACGGAGAACGGCTGCTTGATCCCCATTTGAATAGCCAACAGTCTGTAGATGCTTCAGATGCTTCAAACCAGGTTAACTTGCAGTCTTCTGATGTTCAAAAACCGCTGCCAAAAAACCCTTTTATAACGCCTGTACAAGCAGGTGTCGCTTATATGATCGATCGCGAGACGGCTATGGCTATAGGAGGGTATGATGAAAGCTATTTCTTTGGTAGAAGCGATGGTGAGTTTTCATTTCGCTTAACGCTAGCGGGCTACGATGTTTATACCGTTCCCAAGGCTATCGCCTATCACCAAATGAAAAAGCGCGGTTTCAAATATATTCGCCAACAAATTCGCAATCGCTGGATTTTAATACTCACCGCCTATTCTTGGCGCACCCTTATTGTCATTACTCCCGTGTTGTTGGTTTATGAATGTGCTTTAATCCTTTTTTTGACCATCAAAGGCCATATTAAAGACTATGTGATGGCAAACTGGGATGTGATTAAATTATTGCCAGATATTTTAAAAAAGCGAAAAGAGTTGCATACGCTTAAAAAGCGAGCAGATAATGAGATATTGTCTGCAGATTTTATGAATATGCGAACCGATGTGGCAGGTAATACACTCACCCGTAAACTCTTGTACGCGATGAATGTTTTTTTTCGGTTTTATTGGTTGTGCGTACGTAGATTGACGGCGTGATAGTTCTCTTTCACGCCTGATCCCACTTTAAAAAATCGTGTACGCAGTGTGTCTTTTACTAAATTTCCCTCATGAATGCTCAATCGATAATATCGCGTCTTAAAAAATACAAGAAAATCATCCGATGGTCTGTCGGTTTAGCCATCATCGTTATCATCCTATCGCAAATATCCATCGACAAACTGGCGGTTGTCTTCTCCCAGTTATTATGGAGCGCTGTTGTGGCCAATCTGATTATAAAGATAGCCCTGCGAGTGACGATTGCTTATAAATGGTATCTCATTCTCAAGATCCAGGACGCGGCTGTGGTCTTTCGGCGCGTTCTCGCGGCGAGCCTCGCTGGAACTGCCGCCGGAACTCTAGTACCGATATTTGGTGCGGATTTAACTGTGGTCTATGCTTATTACAAGCAATCGGGACAGGCTGATTCGGCTATCTCCTCGATATTGGTAGATCGTCTGATTGCAGTCTATATCATGGTTTCTATGGCAGCGTTGATTGCTCTTGTTAACCTAGAACGGTTCCTAGCAACCCCAGTCATTTTAGCACTTGTGGCGACGGCGGCTGGGGCTTGCTTAGCCCTACCCCCGGTATTTTACATGGTGCAGCGATTTCCACGGTTAGTTCCGCAATGGATTGGTGCAAGGATTAGAAAACTATTAAAAGGAGTACTGAATAATATCAAGTATTATTGGCGGCACGGCACCCGTCAATTACTCTTCAATGGGCTAATTTCTTTATTTACTCAGCTGTTACGTATTCTCTCCGTCTATACCCTTGCCCTGGCAGTGGATGCCCCTGGCTCCCTGGTGGATTATGCGGTTGTGGCGCCGCTCATGTTTCTCATTATGATGATACCCATCCCAGCAGCCTCTGTCGGGCTTGAACAAGGTGTGTTCGTCGTCATGTTAGGCTTCCTGGGGGTTTCCTTAGAACTGGCCTTTGCCATGGCGCTTATCAATCGGGTTCTCATGATGATTTCCTTGGCGCCGGGCATTCTGTGCATCATCATGGGATGGGGCTTTGAGCCACCTCGCACAGAGGCGCAGGACGCCAAGGCATAAACATCGAGGTCTACCAATCTATCTTATGAGTTCTCATACCAATAATAACACCATCGAACACGCCCCGACGATGCGTGTCACCCAAGGACCCAAGCATTATTTCTTTGGCTACTTTGATAAATGTCCTTGGAACGCAAGTCAGACAAAGCTGTTAGCCCATCAGGTTGAGTTTAACCACCGCCCCCCGAGACCGGACGACATAGCCGTCATCGGCGTTATTCATTTGGACGACGCTAACCGTTTCGAACCCATTGGTGAAACCCAAGCGTGGAATTTTCAACAGGGCGCCATGCTGCAATGGGTTGGGCGGGATGCAGATCGCTTAATTATGTACAACGAGCGCCACGGGGACCAGTTTGGATCGGTTGTTGTGGATATTGTCAGCGGCGAAAAACATCATTACCCAAGACCTGTGGCTGCCCTATCCCGGGATGGACAAATGGCTTTAAGCCTAAACTTTGCGCGCCTTGCCGATACGCGACCCGGTTATGGCTATGAAGGTATCCCCGATCCCTGGCGCGATGTGGCTTGCCCTGAGGACGATGGCATTTATCGGATGGATCTGAACACGGAAGAAGTTCAAAAAATACTTAGCATTGCTGAGATTGTCTCAGCAGCAGATGGCGTCCAGGTCCAAGGCGCCAAACATTGGGTTAATCATCTGCTGTTTACACCAGATGGGACTCGATTTTGTTTTTTTCACCGTTGGGCAACCCCCGAAGGCGGTATTAGCACTCGCTTTATGACAGCCAACGTGGATGGCACAAACCTTTTTTGCCTTACCGCAAGCGGTATGATTTCCCACTTTGACTGGCGCGATTCCCAACATATTCTGGCTTGGGCCCGTAAACAACAACCGTCTTCATCGGCAACCGTCGATAAAAAGAAGCTCGTCAAACTGGCTAAACACCCTATCTTTGGCATTCCACCTTTTTCTTGGTTACTCAACGCAGCTCGCCAATATGGCGCTGTAGGCTGGGTTCGGCAAAACATTGTGGGAGATCGTTTTATTTTATTCACTGATCAAACCCTGGAAGCCGTTGATGTGGGTATTAATGTTCTCCGTGAAGATGGCCATTGTTCTTATTCGCCCAGGGAAGAGTTAGTTTTGATGGACACTTATCCCCACGAAGATCATCGGCGGGGTCTATTCATCTATGATCCAAAAACCAACCGTAAGTTGGAACTGGGCCAGTTTTATTCCATGCCTGACGTGAATGGTGAAATCCGTTGTGATTTACATGCCTGTTGGAGCCGAGACGGCCAGCAAGTCTGTTTTGATTCGACCCATGAAGGATCCCGGCAAATTTATGTGATGGATGTCAGCCAGATTTTAGCGGGGTAGCGTACTTAAGGTTTTGCAGTCGTCGCAGCACGTTTTCATGGAGATTATGCGGCGCCACCGCCAATCTTTCTCACCGGTACTGATTCCTCAGCATCCTTTGTGGCTATAACGTCGGCAGCCACTGTCGATTGTTCAGCAGGTCGTCGCCAGTTGAGTACAGTGACCGTCAGAGCGGGCAGAAAGGTGAGTGTCACAATAGCCGTACCCATCAGACCAAATAGCACAATAGCGCCGACGCCTCGGTACAGTTCAGTACCCGCGCCGGGCAAAAAGACCAGCGGCGAAAGCCCACAGAGTGTCGTGATGGTGGACATGGCGATGGGCCGCAGCCGGGATTCCACTGATTCATGCACCGCCTCCCGGGTCGCCATGCCGAGGTCACGAACATTCGTCATGGCCTGATGGACGATGAGGATCGGATTGTTCACTACGGTGCCCATCAAAATCAGAAAACCCAACATGGAGATCATATCGAAGGATTGGTGAACGGTGCCTAAGCCAATCGCCGGCAACAGGCTACCCACCGTGTTGAGCAGCCATAGACCAACGATCCCGCTCGCGATCCCTAGGGGAATCGTGGTCATAATAAGCAGCGGATAACCCCAGTGGGTAAAAATTGCTACCAGCAATAGATACACGATGGCGATGGCAACCAGGTAATTGCCGCTTAACGAGGCACGGGTGGCGTCCAGTTGATCGCTGGCGCCGGAAATATCCATAGCGACATCTAATGGGATTGTGCCATTTTGACGTAGATGCTCCACCACCTCCGAACGTACTCGTTGCACAGCGGTTTCCAAGGCCACCGAGCGCGGCGGTACGATGCCCAAAGTCACGGTACGGCGGCCATTGAGGCGGCGGATAGTGCTGGTGTCCACCGTCTCGACGATGTCCGCTAGGGAAGACAACGGAACAATGGCCCCCGTTGGGGTATACACCGACCATTGCCCTAGGGATGCTAGCTTTGCCTCAGTACCAGCCTGATTGTAAAGATAGATATCGATCTTGTCGTCCGCCACAAAAAACTCATCTACAAATGCCCCGTCCGTGAGGGAGGCTACAGTAAAGCCTAATTGCTCGCCGCTCATACCGAGTTCAGCAGCCCGCTCCCAGTGGGGACGAATCTCCACCAGCGGTTGCGACAAGGACAAGGTGGGTGGATCAGTCTGGATGCGGGGATCTTCAAAAACCTCCTGAGCACGCCGATAGGCGGCCAACGCCACAGAATAGATAGATTCCAGCCGGGGCCCGGATATGTCTAGATTGACGCTACGGGTACCCGCATCGTTGCTGGTGATAATGGACCCCCGGGAGACGAAGGCCCGCATACCGGGATACTGTTCGTATTTGCGGGTAATAGCCTCCATCAATGGCTCGATATGAGCGGGGTTCTTGGGTTCGGCGATAATGCGAATACGTTGCGCTTCAATACTAAGATTTAGGTAAGCCATGGCAGGCACTTCGGTTTCGCCACTCTCGAAACGCTCCGGCGAATCTTCAACAAAGGGAAGAAAGTAAGCCTGGAGATCGTCACCGATGGCGTACATGGTTTGCAAATTGTAGCCAGGGGGCGGATTCAGGATTGCAAAGGTTTTCGGTTCCTCACCTTCCGGCAAATATTCGGCAGGGGGTGTTAACCAAATGATAACCGCGGCGCTGGCCAGCGCCGTGGCGGCGATACACACAGTTCGGCGCAGACGGGTGGCAATCAACCCGTCAACGGCCGCTAATATAAGGCCACTGAGATGTGATGCTGGTTGCTTCTCCCCATCTTCCGTGGGAAAGTGCAGCCGAGCGCTCACCGTCGGGATCAGGGTAATGGCCACCAACATGGAGACCAAAATAGAGGCGGACACAGCGATGGCGATATCTGAATAAAGCTGCCCGGCTTCCTGCTGAATAAAGACGATGGGCACAAACACCAGCACCGTGGTTAAAGTCGAAGCTAGCACCGCTGGCCAAACCCGGCTCACTCCGTCCACCGCCGCACGGAAGCGATCCAATCCGCGGCGTCGCGCCAACTCGATACTCTCCAGTACAACGATACTGTTGTCCAAAGTCATGCCGATGGCGAACGCCACCCCCGCCAGAGAAATAACGTTGATGGTGCGACCCGCCAGCAGCAGACCGAGAAAACCTGCAATGGTACAGATGGGAATACCCATCACACCCACCGCGGTAGCACGGCTAGAGCGCAGAAACAGATACAGCACCAGGGTCGCCAAAATTGCACCGATAATCAGATTTTTCCAGATATTGGCCACGGATGCCTGGACGTAGCGCACATCGTCTGACGTCAAAGTCATTTCCATACCGGCGGGCTGTAGCACTTCGCGGTTGATACCCGCCATTTCCACCAGCATGGCCTCTTTGATGGCGATGACGTTGGCGCCGCTCACACGGCGCACCGACAGGTTTATACCCGGCGCACCGTTGAGGTAAGAGTATTCGGTAATCTCCTCGTGATCCAGCCGTACCTGGGCCACGTCGCCGAGACGGATCACCGAGTCTCCCCGCCGTAACAAAATGAGATTTTCTAGCGACTTTACATCGTCGAAGCGACCGATGGTGCGCAATAAGTAGCGGCGTTTACCGGATTCGATCTCGCCGCCGGAGATATCCCGATTGCGCTCACGCACTGCCTGTCTAACATCAGTAACGCTAAGCTGCCGTTCCGCCAACTGAGCTGGATCGAGCAATATCTGTAATTGCCGCTCTGCACCGCCACCGACCCGCACTTCCGATACACCGGGCACGCGCTCCATGCGGGTGCGCACATTATCTTCAATAAAATCCCGCATCAGCACCATATCCAATTCGCGGGGATTTCCTGGTAGCGGCGCGACGCGGAAAAACATAAAGGAATTGGCGGAAAAAGAGGCGGCGTTGATCTCCGGCTCGTCCACATTGAGGGGATAAGAGGGCACCTGGCTGAGGGCATTGTTGATGCGGATAAGCGTCTCATTCATATCGACGCCGTAGGGAAACTCCAGCTCGATCCTGGCCTGACCAAAGGAAGCCGTGGAGATAATGCGCTGCAAATTAGGGATGCTGCGCAAGTACTCTTCCTGCTCGATGAGAATTTCCTTCTCCATATCCTGGGGTGTAGCGCCAGGCCAGTTGGTGCGCACACTGACCGTACGCACCTCCAAATCGGGTATCATCTGAACCGGAATGCGCAATGCGGCCACCACGCCCAATACGCAGAGGATCAAGGCGATGACCGCCATCAGCGTGCCATGGCGAACTATGCCTTCAAACATGGTGCTAACCTGCACTGCATTTGTTCCTGACGCACCATGTAAACTACCCCCCGTCGCGAATATTTACAGCCTGGCCATTTTGCAGGATTTCGTTTCCCTGCAGCACGACGCGAGTTCCCGGCTCAAGTCCCTGGGTTATTTCCACCTGGCCGGAGAAAGCCAGCCCTGTACTAACCCGACGTTGGGTAACGGTAGACTGGCCTTGCGAGTCGTCGATTAGCCACACGGTAATGCGCCCATCCGGATAACGCACCAGCGCATCCCGGGACACCACCACACCGCGCTCACCGGTGGCGAGAAGCAATGTGCCCTTGGCGGACATACCTGAGATCATTGGCGGCGCTGCATCCTCTAGTATTACACGGATGATAAAAGTACGGGCATTGCGATCGCTTACCGGCACGACGGCGCTGATACGGCCTTGAAAACGCTGACCCGGTACGGCATCTAATTGCACTTGAACGGTACTGTGGTCACCGATGCGTGGGTAGTATTCTTGGGATACTCGGAAATCCACACGCAGTTCGTCGGTGGCCACCAGTTCAAACACGGCGGTTCCTGGCTCTACCCATTCTCCCGCCTCGGTGAGTTTACGGCTCACCACGCCCGTGAAGGGAGCAATCAACTCATGGCGCTCCAGCAGCGCGGCTTGACGCCGCGCATCTGCCTGCAACCGCTCTACCGCAGCCTGTTTAATGTTGACTTCGGCTTGCAGGGTACGCACCTCCTGCTCGGTGATACCTAGAGTTTTCACCCGCCGGGCATCGCTCAATCGGCGCCGGGCGTCGGCAAGCTCTGCTTCAGCTTCGCGGCTAGCAGCTTGAGCACTACGCAGGGCGATCTCCTCAAGTTCCGGATCAAGATTTAATAACGGGGCGCCACTTTCCACACGATCGCCGGCCTCCACATACACTTTCTCCACTAGTCCGCCCACTGAAGTAGACAATTGGGCGACCCGCGGCGAGGTGATAGTGCCCGTTAGCGGCACTTCCTCAATGATGGGGGCCAGATCCGCTGTTCCCACCGTCACAGGCGTAGCGTTTTGTGCCGCGGCGGTGGACATCAAGGCCAGTAGCACGGTGGCCTTTGTAAATCTATACATAGTTATTGTCTTGTTCCGCTAGGAAACCATGCCCTTTAAAGAACCCCAACAGCCAAACTCACATGGTTACGTTGGGGTTCTATACCATTTGCTTAACCTGCCAAGTCGTGTGGATAACACTAAGACATTAGAATGAGTCGAGGTGGCAAAGTTCTTCACCGAATAGTCACAAACTCTATCGCGTACCGCCAGAGCTTACTGTTTCTCAAGCGTTTTCACTTTCTAGCATTAACGACTTTTCGATACTTTTTTAGACCGATTGGCCCTCACCTGCCCTCTCCCAACCGCTTTTGCAGTGCCTCGCGACAGCTTCGGCGAGACGTAGGGATTTTCACCCGATTTAAAGACAATACGTACGGGTGTTCCCCAAAGCCCTAGAGCTTCCCGAAAAGTATGGGCTAAATAGCGTTGATAGGGCGCAGGCACATGCTCGGTGCGATTACCATGAATCACAATAAGGGGTGGATTCTGCCCCCCCTGATGGGCATAGCGCAGTTTAATCCGTTGCCTGCCACGCACCAGCGGCGGTTGATGTTTGTGCACAGCGCCTTCTAAAATCCGCGTTAACTCCGGCGTCGATAGCTTGCAATAAGCAGCCTCAAAAGCCTTGTTAACGGAGGTCAATATATCCATGACCCCTGAACCGTGCAAGGCAGAAATAAAATGAAAATTGGCAAAATCGAGAAAATCCAGCTTACGGTTTAAATTTCGACGCACCGACTGGCGTATATCCGCCTCCAAATGATCCCATTTATTCACCGCCATGACCAAGCCTCGGCCACTATCCAACACCAAACCCAGCAGGTTAGCATCCTGTTCCACCACACCCTCTCGGGCATCCATCATCAGCACCACCACATGGGCTTTTTCGATAGCCTGCAAGGTTTTAATGACGCTGAATTTTTCAATACCCTCGTTGACCCGGCTACGACGCCGTACACCGGCGGTGTCGATCAAGGTGTAGGCTTGGCCGTCTTTCTCAAAGGGAATGGCGATGCTGTCCCGAGTGGTGCCCGGCATATCGTGGGCCACTACCCGCTCCTCACCTAATAAACGGTTCACCAGAGTGGATTTGCCCACATTGGGCCGTCCCACGATGGCCAGACGGATGCTATCGTCGGTAGCAGCCACATCGTCAAACTCGTCTTGCACGGGGAATGCCGCTAACACCCGCTGCATCAACTCGGCAATGCCCCGTCTGTGAGACGCCGAGATAGCAAAGGGCTCCCCGACGCCTAGACGGTAAAAATCAGCTTTGGCCGTGTTTAACTGTAAATGCTCGGTTTTATTGACCACCAGATGAAGCGGTTTACCGAGACGCCGTAACCGCACTGCCAGTTCTTCATCGCTGCTGGTTAACCCTGCGCGTCCGTCCACCAGAAACAGGATCGCATCGGCTTCCTCGGCGGCCTGCCAAGCCTGCCCCGTCACCAGGCCAGCCACGCCTTCCGGCTCATCGGCAAGACCACCCGTGTCCATCACCACATAACGGGTCTCATCTAACTTACCCATACCGTATTGGCGATCTCGGGTCAGCCCTGGATAATCGGACACCAACGCATCTCGACTGCGGGTGAGACAGTTAAAAAGGGTGGATTTACCAACATTGGGACGGCCCATCAGGGCGATGACAGGTAGCATAGCTTAGTTTTGTTGTTCAAGAAAAATAATAGGACTTATACAGTGAGTTCCCGAAGTCGCCGAAAATAGCTTTTTATGGATTTATTTATACGAGATAGTTTGATTAAGCGAACAACCGCTCATCGAAAACGAATGAGCGTTGATTGACTATCTGCACATCAGCGGCGGCAGGGTGAGCAGGATTAATTAAAACGTTATCACTCTCTGGCACAACCACTGACGGTACACAAAGCAGAACCGAGCGGTTTTCCGCTAACCATTGATCGCCGAACGCCCTACACTTATTAGGATCGGTCAACATCGGTCCCATTTCAACATCTGAATCAGCAGCATTCATTGCCAGCAGTAGATAATCATCAGGCAGCAGTGCTAGCGGTAAATCCAGATGGACACGAACTTCAAGTACCGCAAGCGCTGCTTCTGCAGCCGCGTAAACGACGGTTTTCCCAGGTGAATTCCAACGTCCTCCATAGCGACGCGCTCCTTCGCCGCTCATGTTTGCATGAGGCACCCTGGTTAACCGCCATAGCTGCATGGATTAAGCGGCAATGCCGTGGGCAATATGTCCTAGCAGCGTTTCTACCTCGCGACAACCTTGTTCAGTGTCTAATAAATCTAGCGGTCGTTCCCCAGCAAGTGCTTGAGTCGGACGACGTAGCCAAAGGTGAGCCTTGTCGCGATTAGCAAAAGTTTCCTCCGCCAACGCCAGAATACGCACGACTCGCAGCAAGCGGTCTGACTGTTCAGTGGTCAGACGTCCAAGTTTACGACGATGATAAAGGGTCTTGCGTGGCAGAATGATGCGATCAACCTCCGCCAGCGTCAACCTACCCTGATCTAGAAGGGCATCAATCCCTGTCGTCGGCAGCCCGGCGCGGATAATACGGATTAAGTCGTATGAATCGGCCTTTGAACTGTCAATCATTGAGTTTCCGCCCACTATATTAACAATCCGTGTAGAGAGTGCAGATAAAGTCATAGTCCACCTAAGGAAGGGCATATGCACTTATTCTAGGGGAATATGGACATATCATCAAATTAACCATTAAAAATTGGCACCGTAGAAACTAACGTGCTAGTTCACCAAAATATTGTACGCCAAACCCTGTGCTGCCTGCTTAAGCCGGTCGTCATTAGTCCATAATGCGGTGCAACCGTGGTGCTGAGCACAGGCTAAATGCAACGCATCAGGTGTCTTTAGTCCAAAGCGAGCCCGCAACTCGGCAGCATTTAAATACACCACTTCAGGTATATCTAACGACAAGAAACGCTCGAACACTTTCTGATAAGCTAGTTGCAACCCACAATCACTTTGCTTTAAAGGACCTACTAAACATTCGCTTTTGGTTAATGGTGACAGGCCAAATCGGTCATCGGTAGCGTTTTCCATAGCGTTGGCGACAGGTTTACCCCAACGCTGGTGTTTCTCAACCAAGTAAATCAGCAAGCAGGCATCGAGGTAGATTAGTCCCACGCTTCTCGCTCTTCCTGAATAGCCGCCTCTATTGCCGCCGCGCTTCGTCGTGCTTGCTCGGGCAGAGGATGTTTGTCCAGCCAGTCGAGAATTCCACGGGCGCTGCCCTTTGGCACAGCAGCAGCTTCTTGATCTATTGAAACCAGTCTGGCCACAGGCTTACCCCGGTTGGCGATAATAACATCTTCTCCAGCTTGTACGGCTTTAATGAGTTGCGAAAGCTGATTTTTGGCCTCCAGGATGTTAATTTGCATAGGTTTACTCTCACATTATTCTGGCCAAGAAAGATAATTTATCTAGCCAGGTTAAGCAAGTAAAAGTCGATTTTCTCGTAATAAAAAATCTTCAACCGGAGATTTTTTAACAAGTGATTGCAACAACTTAAAGCAAAACGATAGCATTACAATCTTCAAAAACGTCGAAGAGATCCTAAATTATGGCTAGTTTAGTCGTGCGTAACCTAGACGATCAAATTGTTCAAGCCCTCAAGGAGCGCGCTGCCCGTCATTGGCGCAGCGCCGAAGCCGAGCATCGTGCCATCTTGGAGTACACACTGTTGCGCCCAACGCGCAAATGTTTTGCTGAAGTTTTGGCATCTATGCCGAATGTAGGACACGATGAAGACTTCGAGCGTGTAAGCTGATTCTTAATCCGTTTGACTAGCCAAAATATCTACGTACCACAAAAGGTCTGATAAACCCGCTCTTCTGGTTTTGGTGGTTTCATATACTCAACATACTCAGGTCGATCTTGGTAAGGTTTAGAAAACAATGTAATCAGCCTGTCCATTTCAGTAAAGTCGCCACCTTCAACGGCCCTTTGAATGGCCTTCTCAACCCGATGATTGCGGGGAATAAACGCAGGATTTACGTTATTTATGGCTTTTGCAGTGTGGTCAGATGAACGATTTTCCTCCTGCAAACGTTGCCGCCAGCGGACAATCCAGCTACCAAGCTCCCGTTCTGAAGCCGATGCAAACAAGCCGCGCCATTGGGTCTCATCAGCGTCTTCATCTACTATATTCGCCAAATAGCGAAAAGCCAGGGTGTAGTCGGCAGTGCCTTTGTGCATCAGCGCCAGTAAATCCTGAATAAGCGATAAATCGTCCGCTGCTTGTTTTTCTAAACCCAATTTACAGCGCATACCGTCCAGCCAGTGACGTTCAAAAATACCGTCAAAGGCATTTACTACCTCTTTGGCGTTGGCAATAGCTGCTTGAGTGTCGGAGCCTAATAGAGGCAATAAGGTTTCGGCGAAACTCAATAAATTCCACTGGGCGATCTGTCCCTGATTGCCGAAGGCATAACGTCCCCAGCGATCGATGGAGCTGAATACGGTGGCGGGATCGTAGGCATCCATAAAGGCACAGGGACCATAATCAATGGTCTCACCCGAAATCGCCGTATTATCGGTGTTCATCACACCGTGAATAAACCCCACATGCATCCACTTAGCCACCAGGGCAGCTTGCCCATCTCCCACCCGTTGCAATAAAGCAAGATAAGGATTGGCGGCGTCTTGCGCGTCGGGATAATGCCGCTTGATCACATAATCGGCCAGTAGACGCACCGCCTCGGTATCATGACGGGCGGCAAAGTATTCAAAGGTGCCCACCCGCACATGGCTGGCTGCCACGCGGGTGAGAATCGCCCCCGGTAACGGCGTTTCCCGGTACACGGGTTCGCCGGTGGTCACCGCCGCCAAGGAACGGGTGGTGGGCACACCCAGAGCGTGCATGGCTTCGCTGACGATATATTCCCTGATGACGGGTCCCAATGCCGCCCGGCCATCGCCACCCCGGGAAAAGGGTGTACGACCGGAACCCTTTAGTTGGATATCCCGGCGCTTGCCGTTGCGATCCATGACTTCTCCCAACAGGATCGCCCGGCCATCACCCAGTTGTGGCACGAACTGACCAAACTGATGGCCAGCATAGGCTTGGGCAAGGGGTTCTGCATGGTGGTTGGGAATCTTATTCCCTGCAAAAACGGCAACCCCCTCCTCACTTTGCAGCGTCTCAGCATTTAAACCCAACTCGTCTGCAAGCTGATGGTTGAAACGCACCAGGGTTGGGCGCTTTACCGGAACCGGGTTGAGTCGCGCATAGAAATGCCCTGGCAATCTGGCGTAGGTATTACTAAAACGAACCCGAGCGAACCCGGAGGAACCCGTTTCGTTAGGAGTAGGGCTGTGTGTCACGGTACGCGACTCCTTTATTGCTTAAATAAGTCACCATACTACCCAGCAAAAAGCCTGCTGTACAAATAGCCAATCCATAAATATTTATTCCGGTAGTCAGGGCATATTTACCACTACCCACGGCAACCCACGGGGGAAAAATGTCAGGTACAAAGGCCAACAAAGCACCTAGGATAAGGCCCGGCCAAAAGGCTAGATGAAAATTTAACGGGCTCGTGGGAAGAAAGCTTAACAGAATTACCGGTGCTAGTCCCATCACCATGGTGCCGCTGATGGTGGTGGCAGCGATAATTGCCGGGCCGATTTGTTCCCCCATATACAGCGTCAAAAGAGGCAGATTGCCTAAAATGGCCAGTCCGACAATCATCCAACGGGCTTTGACGATGCTGCCATCAGACGTGGCGCGGGTTTTCCAGTCCAAAATGCCCAGCTTCCCGGCACTGGAAAAGGTAGAGTCTAGGGTCGACCCTGCACTGGTCAGCATCATCACGTTGAATATCAGCAACATGGGCAACCCAAGCGCTGCCGAGACGCTCAAGGTGGCGTTACTGCCCACAAAGCCTTGCAGGTTAGCAAACACCCCCACCAGACTAAACAACACGATGAAACCGCCGCTGATAAGACCAGCAAGAATAAAGCCCTTTAACATGGTTTTGGGGTTGGTGATAAAGGCGCGATCGGTCATCACGGGATCGTGAAACGGGTAACTAAAAATCTGCACAAAAGCCAGTAAGCAAAAGGTCAGTGCCGCCCCTGTCATGTCCGGTGTGGCCTGAGGCCATGTCCGGCTCAGCGGCGGCGCCACTACAGATAAAATGATGGCCAACAACAGTCCTGCCAAGATCATTTGCACCGCGTCGGTCAACAGACTGGAACGCAAACCCCCTCGCCAGGTGTAGATGACAGTAAAGAGGGTAAAAACGCCAACGGCCAACCAATAATGCAGGCTGCCTTCAGCGCCGAAAAACGTACCGACGACTTTCGTGTTAGACCAGACCTCATTAAATAAACGAATAGCGATGGCGATGAGGAACAGGCGCATGCCCACGAGTCCGTATTTGCCCCGCAGAAACTCCGGCAGGGAAGTGTAAGGGGTGCGGGTGCGGATAATATAAAAGGTAACACCGGCAACGATAAAACTTAAATAATATACGCCATATCCTACACCACCGAGAAAACCAAATGCATTGGCAAGGTCTGCAGCATTGACAATGGATTTCGCGAATATCCAGGAAATGGCGGCGCTGGCCACTAAAAGCCACAGGGAAGGTTCCCGCCCGTCTTCCTGTTGGCCAGAAAAAAAACCCACAGCACTGACTTGCTGTGGCGCTCGCCACCAAACGATGACCATATACATGAAGGTCAAACCCCAAAGTGCCGCTGTCGTATTCATGCTGTTTGTTTCCAGTTTATAATCTACTCTTGAAGTGGTTTGCCTGCTTGATTGCGTTCATATTAATGTTCATCAGCCCCCTTCACGTTAAGCTGCAGTTTATTTATTAACTGCGCCCGAACTATACGTAAACAACAAGCCAATGGATTCTTTATGCCTTGGATTTCCAATTTCCAATTAAATCTAAGCATTGACTTAATGCAACGTGTTAAGGATTTCCAGGAAACGCTCATGGTTCTGGCGCAAGGTTAGCACTTGGTTATGAGCACCCGGTAGTTGTTCATAAAAGCGGGGCAGACCAGCTAAATCAAACAAATATTTTGCATGATAAGCCGGGACCACATCATCGGCTTCACTGTGGATGATGAATACTGGGATCGGCGACAGTTTTCCGATGGCATCCGCCGGTTGGTAACGATTACTGATTAAAAAGGACAGGGGCCAACGCAGTGGCTGGGTTAGCCAGTGATTCGCCAGGGCGTCACGGGTTATCAAATGATAATCACTAAAGGCGCTGACGGTAATCAGACCTTTGATGCCGGACTTATCAGGTAACTGGGCCAGGGCGTAAATAGCAATACTACCACCCATGCTATGCCCCAAGACCGTCATACCGTGACCAGCGGACAACGCCTGTTCCTGTGCATAGGCGATCATCCGTTGAGCGTCCTGCATGACGCCATGGATTTCAGCCGTACCGGTGGACCGCCCGTAACCCCGATAATCAAATAAAAAGACCTCATAGCCATGTTCAGCCAACCAGTAAACACTGCCGATATGGGAACTGATATTTTCACCATTGCCGTGGAGAAACACCACACTGCCTCGGGTCTCCCCCACAGCCGGCACACGCCAACCGTGCAGCATGACATGGTCACTACTAGAAAGGTAAATGTCTTCTGTTTCAACGCCTAACTTTGCGGGACCCTGGTAGTCGACACGGGTGGGATAAAACATAAGATTTGTACAAGCCGCTAGAGTCAGGAGACAACTGAATGCAAACAGTGTTTTCACGGTTTAGCTAGAAATACCAGTTTAAAAGTAACTCTACACTACTATGACTATGACCCCGTTCATAACGATGTTCCACTATATAACGTAAGGCCATTTGTTTGCCTAAGGGAAAACTCTGTCGCCAGCGTGCTTGGAAAGCATTGTCCGTCTCCCCCAGCCCATAGCGTAATCCCCACAGATCCAGATTAGCCGTGGAGTGATCAAAAAACAGCAATAGTCCCGTCTTGATCCCGCCGCCTAGGGAATAGTTTTCCTGGAAACGATTAGCCACTTTGAGTTGGCCCTGCAACAGACCATAGGCAAGATGATCCTCCCCTACCCTATAGCTTACCCCACTACTGCCCTTTACCTGAGCGCCGTTGGTTGGACCATCATCGGTCCACATCCGTTGGATGCCGGTATCCACGCCCCAGGAGAGGGGTTTAAAAAAACGGTCTCGGGGTGTTAACGACAAAATATCGATGACAATAAACTGGTCCAGTTCCAAGTCGTTATTATCAGGATAATATCTGCCGCGAAAATCTAAGAAATTGATCTGCGCACCCCGGGCATAACCGGGCAGCGGATCGAGAATGTCATGATAGGCAGGTCGGAAACGTAGGCTAAGAAAATTTCTACCATCCTGGCGTCCTCCGCCAAGGGCTAAACGGTTCGTCTCATGTCCCTGCTCTGGACGGGATTTAGGTCGTGTGATAGCCGGCCAGACATGGCCGGCAGGCAGTTGACTTCTGGCGGCCAACAATTGATAACTTTGACCGGTATACTCATCCCTCACCGCAGGGGTTTGCAAAGCACGATAACGGGAATAATCATAAGCAAGCTCAAAGATACGGGATTTATCAATAGGCTCTTCAGGGACTTTGGTCAACGATGGCACGGCCTGTTCCGCACTACCCAAGGCTAATACCTTGAGCTTTTGCTGGCGGGTTAAATGATTTAGGCGTTGACTGATGGTGGTGGTCATGGATGGTCGATAGGCAACGTTTTTCACCATGTTAGCGGCGGCGATGGCGCGCACAGTATCGGCGGGAATCGCTTTGACTGAAAACCCCTCTGTCAGGTTAGTTCCTGGACGCGCCACTTCCAGCAAGGACAACATATGATAGGAACAATTTTCGGTGAGAAAATAATAATCAAAGGTGATGGTGCGGACTTCCCAGGCGTGTCTTAGCAATTGGTCGACTTCGGTCTGACTCAGGTTTAAGGTATATTCCCAGATATCGCGGTTTTCCAGTTCATTGTATTTTTTAATCATCTGGTAATAAGGAACAATGGAAAACACGCCAGGATAACCACCGAAGAGACCTCTATAGGCGTATAAAAGGTCGTTATCCGACGCATTCACATTGGCGGCATAATTCAGCGCATAAGCGGCCAGTGGAACCTCCCCACGACTGCCCCCTGGGTTTAATCGCATTAGGGTATGACCAAACATAGACGACGGGCTGTTGAGATAGGCGGCGGGAAATACCAACGTCACGCTGTGAGTGTTTAGGGTTTTCTTCCAGTCATGATATTGCTCACAGGCAACAGCTGGCAGCTGCTGCAGATCAAGCTGCAGACGCTGTTTTAACCAATGGAAACGGGCCGGGAAGCGGCAGCGGGCATGTTGGTTTCCACCAACCTTGGCAAAGAAGGCGCGTATTGTGGCAACGAGTTCCAGTTGTGGGTCGGACTTACCTTGAGGATGGTTAAAAAAAGCTCCATCGTCGGCCTGGCTTTTATACTTGCCCCAAAAGCTGGGTTTGTAATGCACTAACGAGAGCCAATAGGGGTCATTGGCCAAGTTGAGGGTGTGGGATTTATCGATCAGTTTGGTTAAATAGTCGTTGGTTTGCGTATAGGCAGGAACCGCGAATAATAAGATCAGTATAAAAAAAATGTAACTACTGCATTTCACTTCCCGGGCGGGTAATAAACGATGACACATAAGTCAGTATACAGACAGGTAGTATATATTTATCCCGCTGCTCTGGAAAAGCTCGCTGCAAATATCGGAAAAAAACAAGTGTTGGGATCAGCGCCTGCCATTGTTAATGGGCGGATGACAAACGCTGGTGATTTATTGTTGTTAACTTAACTAACGTACTGTGACAAAGTGGCGTCTTGTTTCATCACTTCCTGAAGAGAGACGATGACATCAACACTGCTGACCGAATCACTGGAGAAAATCGTCGCAAAGTTGGCTTGTGTCACCGAGAAGAATTTTTCTTTATGCTGGGCCTGGATGCCCATCAGGTTGGCCAGGGTATCTAATGATTCGCCTTGTCCAGTGGACATATCTCGCGCTACGCTTTCCATATTGTCGTCGAGAAAATGGGTAGCAGCGGTACTTTCGACGGTCTGGCTGGCATCGCAACCGATTGTGCCAAAGGTCATGCCAAAAGTCTGGTTGCCAAAGGAACCATTGGTGGTTGCCGCTATGACATTGGGTCCAAGTCCCTGTTGACCATCCATCAACATGGTGCCTAAACCACATCCAGGCCCGGTGTCAGCACCCATGGATATTACGGGACTAGCAAATAAAGTTATGGCGAGTGTCATTTTTTTCATCAGTTACTTCCCCCTTTGCAATCAAAAAAGTATGGTTTCCGGCCCAGCACAACAACGGATTGCAACGTTGCCAACGTTTTGAGCAGGTATAATCTAACCCTGCTGCTCGGTCATGTCCATCTTTTAAAGCGTTTACTTTTCAGTAAAACACGAATACGCGGGTTTCGATACTCTCGCGGGGTTTGGCATTGGCGGGGGCGTTGGGTAGGCGAACTCCGCTGTGAATACTGTAGGGACGCATACCACCATCGATGGAATCAAATGTTTTAAACAGAAGCACTTCGTCGGGACGCATATCAGGATAGTAATACCAGCGCTGGGCTGGATTGTGAACTGCGAGTTGGATTTCACCGGTATGATCCTGGGCGCGGCGTTCGGTATCCACTAGATCGGTTGGTTTCAGGCTGCGTGCATCACATAAGGCCAGGGGGTAGTCCTCAACCGGATCCACTAAAGGGCGCCAGACGTTTATGATTTGGAATCTGCCCTGGGCCAGGGATTCACCCTCTTCTCTTAGCCGTTCACGTAGACAGACAAAACCGGAACGGGAAGTATAGTCATTGTGGACTAAACAGGTGGGTTCGCGAACCTGTTTGGTTTCCCGTAGATCTGGATCAGAGGCGCGCAATGTGTGATCAAAAACATGCACCCGATAACCGCCGGTGACCATTTTGAGAAAACCTTCGATCTCAGCATTATAAATTGATTCAAGCTGAGTCTGATCAAGAAAATTATCAACCTGACTGGGAAAGTGCAGTAACTCAAACCCGGATGGATGCATACCCCATTCATCCCGTTGATCAGCGTCAGCCCGTTTCCGGGCATTATGGATTTCCACTTCGACACTCTGCATGGGTTGGTCAATTTCGAAAGCGGCATCACGGCCAGCGCTAGAGGCATAATAAATAGGCCGCGCCGATCTTTCGGTCAGAAACTCAACGTGTACTAGAACTGACATTTGGACCTCGTTTATTCAACATCATAGCATCATACCCGTAACAACTTCTCCATGCGAATGGGCAGCTCCCGGATGCGCTTACCCGTGGCGTGAAAGACCCCATTAGCGATGGCCGCATTAACGCCGGTGATGCCCAACTCACCGACACCTTTAGCGCCGAGGGGGTTGATGTGCTCATCCTGTTCTTCCAAAAACTCCACTTGCACTGAAGGCACGTCAGCGTTGACCGGTATTAGATACTCCCCAAGATCGGTATTCACAAAGCGGGCATGGCGATGATCCATATGGGTGGCTTCGTGCAGCGCTGAGCCTATACCCCAAATCATACCACCCAAAAGTTGAGAGCGGGCAGTACGCTCGTTGATGATACGCCCGGCGGCAAACACCCCCACCATACGCGGCACACGTATTTCCCCTGTCAACCTTTCTATCGCCACCTCGACGAATTGCGCACCGAAGGCCGCCCGGGCGAAACGCTGGGTGACCATCCCGGCCGTGCCCGCCGTACCGGTACGGTAGAGTTCCCGCACGGATTTAGGTTTCACCGCATCGGGTGTCCAAGTGCCGCGGGCTTCGATAACCCCAAAGGAAACCGCGCCGATGACCTCTTTAAGGGCTACTTTTTGATTATCGCTGCGCATCATGCCGTCAGCGAAGACAATGCTAGCAGGGTCTGCGCCCGCCAACTTGCCTTCGGGGGCAGTAGCCATGTCAATCAAGCGGGATCGAAGCTGGCGGCAACCATCGATGACAGCTGAACCAAAGCTTCCCGTTTGCCGGGAACCCCCCGCCACCGCATTGGGCGCGAGATCCGAATCGCCTAGCTCAACGCGAACATTTTTTGGCGCCACGCCCAGCTCCCGAGCGCAGATCTGCTGGGCGACAGTATAGGTGCCGGTTCCCAAATCGTGGGCGCCTCCGGCGACCCGTAGGGAAAGATCAGAACCCAATTTGATGTCCGCCGTGGCGGGGCTAGTGTAACAGGGGTAAATGGCCGACGCTAGACCGTAACCGATCTGCCAGTCGCCTCGGCTCAAAGCACCCACTTGTTTGGGGCGTTCTGACCAGCGGAAGATTTCCGCACCTCTGCGTAGGCACTCGGCCAAGGATCGCGAGGACCAAGGCAGGTTCTCGACGGGTTCTTTAGGGCTGTCCGACGCTAGGCGCAGCGCTAGCGGGTCTTTACCCATTTTGTAGGCTAACTCATCGATGGCGCTCTCTAGGGCAAACAGCCCCGGTACCTCGGCGGGCGCTCGCATAAAACCCGGGGTATTAGTATCGGTTCGAATGGTGCGCTCTGCGGTGCGAATGGCTTGCCAATCATAAAGGCGTGAGGTCTGCTCAGTCCCAGGCAGAAAAATAAGATCCATTACTGAGGTCTGGCCGTCTTGCTCATGATGAAGCACACTTAAACGATCGTCCTTCGCGCCCAAGCGAATACGATGGGTGGTGGCCGGACGAAAGGAGCCGACGGTGAACATCTGGTCTCGCGACACATAAAGTTTTACTGACCCATTAACGCGACGGGCGGCTTCGGCAGTCAGATAGGTATGGGCCATGACGGTGGCCTTAGAGCCGAAAGCACCGCCGACCACGCTGGAGATCACCCGAACTTTCTCCACTGGCAGCTTAAAGGCGGTAGCTAGGGCAGCCCGAGTACCCGTCACCCATTGACTGGGGACATAGACGATAAGCTGACCATTGCGCCATTCCGCCGAGTTAAAATACAACTCGATAGGGTTGTGATGCTGAACCGGTGTTGTGTAGGTCACATTAACCGTACCGTCAGCGTCATTCAAGGTGGCTTCCAGATCGCCCACCTGGATGGGTTTATGAAGTTTTTCCGGCACGGACTTGGCGGTGGGTGCGTCTTTGGCATGGATGGACGCCACCGGTTGACCTACCGATTCAATTTCTGCGCTGACAAGCTTTGCTGCCTGTTGCGCCGTTTCCAGGGTCTCGGCAACGACGAGAGCTACGATCTGACCCGCGTAGTTGACTTCTGGACCGGCGAGGGGTTGCAAGCTCGATTGTCCAGCCCCGCCTTGAGAATAAGGTTTAACGTCGGGGTGCCGATCGATGTTTTTGTGGGTCATGACCACTCTGACACCCGGTAGCGCTTCTGCGGCTTGGGTATCAAGGGCGATGATGCGGCCCTTCGCCACAGGCGTGGTGACGAGGGCAGCGTAAAGGGTACCGGCGAGGGCTTCATCGGCGGCATAGCGAGCTTCGCCGGTAACTTTAGCACGAGCCTCAAAGCGCGGCAGCGGATCTCCAATAGGAGGTAAGTTGACGGCGGCTTGGCTAACATCGTATTGCTCGGCCATGGACTTAAGCCTCCAGTTGTTTGAGGGTGGTCAGCGCCTTGACGATGACGTTGATGCCAAGGGGCACCTTGAACGCATTGTGTTCAAAGGTGTGCGCCTCAGTGAAGGCTGCCTCAGCGGCGGCACGGACGTTCTCAGGAGTTAAGGGTTTACCTTTGAGACTTTCTTCGGTTTCTCGCGCTCGCCAGGGCACAGTAGCCACACCGCCTAAGCCAATACGCACATCACTCACAGTTTCGCCGTCATCTTCAAGAACGAGTCCTACCGCCGCTGAAGCATTGGCAAAGGCGTAACTTTCCCGGTCGCGGGCTTTGATATAGATGGAGCGTTCTAGAGCGGGGCTTAAAGGTACAACGATATGGCGAATCAATTCCCCTGGTTTGAGGGCAGTTTGAATATGCGGTGTGTCGCCGGGTAACCGGTGCAGTTTCGCGAAAGGGATAACCCGTGCGCCTTCAGGTCCTTCCACTTCCACTTGGGCGTCGAAGGCGATTAACCCTTGCGCCCAATCGCCGGGATACATGGCGATACAGGCGTCGCTGGTGCCGAGCACGGCATGGAGCCGGTTGACTCCATCGAGGGCGGCGCAGCCTGAACCGGGGTTGCGTTTATTGCAAGCTTGCCAAGTGGGATCACGGTAATAGGGACAGCGGGTGTGCTGCAGGACATTGCCACCTAAGCGGGCCATGTGGCGGATTTGTGGAGAGGCAGCCAACCAGAGACTTTCTGAGAGCACCGGTGCGCGGGCTTTGACCTCCGGGTGTTCGGCCGCTGTTGCCATGGAGACGAGGGCGCCAAAACGCAGCGTGTTGTCGCGTACTTCGATACCGCCTAAACTCTCATCGTTAAGCTGGGTAATATCAACAAGCCGTGTGGGTCGAATGACGTTGAGTTTCATCAAGTCATACAGAGTAGTGCCGCCGGCGTAAAGTACGGCGCCTTGGGTCTCGGTGGCCAATCGTGAGGCATCACGCACGTTCTGTGGACGATCATAATAAAACGGCTGCATAGTCAACCCTCCGCAGACTCTTCCAGCAATCCTAGGTGATAGTCTTGCCGTGCCCCGCCACCCTCAATGTCGCTGCCAAGGGTTTCCTGGGCCGTGAGAACAGCTGCAGTGATGTTAGGATAGGCGGCGCAACGACAGAGGTTACCGGACATGTATTCACGCACTTCGGCTTCAGAGTTAGCATGGCCTTCTTTGATACACGCCAACGCTGAGATTAACTGCCCAGGGGTACAATAGCCGCATTGAAACGCATCGTGCTCGATAAAAGCTTGTTGTACCGGATGAAGACCGTCTTCGCTGGCGATGCCTTCTTGTTTGGCAAGCTCCGCTAATCCCTCCACCGTGGTCACTTGGCTACCGTCCACTTGCACCGCCAGGGTTAGACAGGCGAGTCGTCGCTCTCCATTGATCAACACACTACAGGCGCCACATTGACCATGATTACATCCGAGTTTGGTGCCGGTCAGCCCCAGCTGCTCACGTAGGGTATCTAGTAACGTGCTGCGCACATCCACCCCGAGCTGTTGTTTGTGGCCATTAATGGTTAATGTCAGGCCATTGACTCTTGCGTTGAGAGGGGATTTGCTCTCTGGTACCTTGGTTTGAGTTTGGGCATAGGTTGGCGTGAATGGATTGGTGGCAAGACTGGCTCCCATTAAGGTTGAGCCTTGAAGAAATATACGGCGGGTCATTGAACTGTCGCTCATGCGAACACTCCTAGTGGCGCTTTAAGCTAAAGGATTTATTGTGGCAGTCACAGGGTTATTGATTACAACAAGATACTTATGGAAAAATTGTATGCTATTTGTATAGATTAATTAAGAAATTTGACATTATTACGAATAAACTTATGGATTTGTATATAAAAAAGTGAGTGAAAATTGTACAAAATTTGTAACAGTTACAAGGATGATTTTGTAAAAATTACAAAACCGATAAATCGCGGTAAATGGCGTTCCTTCGCCAAACCGTTGTCCTTGATTAAGCCAGCAAAGCTCTTAGCATCCAAGTATTTTCTTCGTGTTGACCGATTCGAGCGGTTAACATATCGTTGGTAAAAATGTCATCGACCTTGTCAGCTTCGAGAGCCGCTGCACGCATATGACGAGCACAGGTCTCATTGTCCTGGGCCAACTGCTGAACCATTTCTTCGGCTGTTGGCACGCTGGTGGACTCCTTGATATCGGTTAATTCCGAAAATTGTGCGTAGCTCGCCGGTGCTGGAAATCCAATGGCACGGATCCGCTCGGCAATTTCGTCTACTGCTTCATAGAGATCCTGATATTGTTCCTCTGTCATCTTGTGTAGGCTGTAAAACATAGGACCCGCCACATTCCAGTGAAAACCCTGGGTTTTAAGATACAGCGTGTAAGTATCCGCCAAAGATTTAGATAATTTTTTTGCAAGTTCTTCCCGGTCTTTACGCTCAATACCGGACTCTATATTTACTTCAGGGGATTTTGAATTTAAGACACTAGCCATTAATTGTCTCCTCTAGTCGTTTCAATAGCATGGCATGGTGTGTTTTGCACAAAAGATGCCACGATCCATAGGGTGCGATGTGGTCATCAAATGCAAAGGCTGTGTAATTACCGAGTTCATCGATAAATACGTGAACATTGAATTGGCCCATTTATTGAATCATCAGCGATCACTGATCAAATAGACTTAAAGAAGGAGGAATCATGCTGCCTAGTATTGCCCTTGTGATATTTCTTGCTGTTGCCTGTGTCGGGCTTTATATGGCTACTCGAATGGTACGCAATCAAGACGTGGCAGTTCAGATTGTGCATAGCCATGGTCTAGCCGCAGCGGTTGGGATCGGTGTTCTACTGTACGCAGTGACGCAAAACCAAATAGAAGATCGCGGCGCCTTTGCTTTGGTTTTGTTCTTAGTCACCGCTGCCGGCGGGGTTGTGTTGCACCGATTGGCAAAAAAACTGAGCAACAAACCCAAAGGTCTCGCGATGGCTCATGGCGGCTTCGCCATTTTCGCGATTGCAATGCTAGCGACTTATCTCATGTAGGGTCATTATTTTTTAGGCGTAAATAATACCTGCAGAATTTATCTCACCCATAGAGACGGAGGCTTTTATGCAAAATAAAAATTTGAATACAGTTGGACAACAGTTTATCGATGCCCTGCATAAACTTGAACTAGGTTCTGAAGATGACACCGATGACATCGTTGAACTATTTGATGAACATGCAATGCTGATAAATTCAGCGCTTAAACTAAGCGACAAACCCATGCAAGGACGGGATGATATTAAAACCTTTTGGCAAGACTACCGGCGTCATTTCCAACAAGCGGAGTCAGAGTTTTATCGAGTCACCAGTGGAGACGGATCAGTAGGACTATTCTGGACTACCAAAGGCGTTCGTAGAGATGGTCAGCCTATCAACTATGACGGAGCAAGTCTTTTAGTGATTAACCAAGATGATCGGATCACTGAATTTCGTGGCTACTATGATACTCGGTCACTTCAGACCACAATAACTGCTGAGGTTTAAGCAAGATAAGGGAGATTTTACGGTGGGTTCGGTTCAAAAACGGCTGTTTCCCACTGCTTATCAAAGTAAAGTCAATGGCTTGTTTAATAAGGATCAATTATGCCCTCGAATAAGTCCACTCGTATCTCGGAACAAAACAATAGCCCATTACCGCCGGGCATTGAACATCCTGCTTCATTGGAAGATCTGCAAAAAGCTGCTGCCACATGTCGCGCCTGCTCGCTTTGGGAAAACGCTACCCAAACGGTATTTGGAAGCGGCTCTGGGGATGCTAAAGTCATGCTTATCGGCGAGCAACCGGGCGACCAAGAAGATTTACAGGGACAACCGTTTATCGGCCCAGCAGGACAACTGTTGAGAAAAGCACTTTTAGAAGCAGATCTGCAACTAGAGAGAATTTATTTGACTAATGCTGTTAAACACTTTAAATGGGAACTACGAGGCCGACGGCGTCTTCATAAGACACCTGGAGTTCGTGAGATAAAAGCCTGTCATCCGTGGGTAGAGGCAGAGATCCAAACCCTTCGTCCTCAGGTGATCGGTTGTTTAGGCGCCACGGCCGCAAAGGCAATAATCGATAAAAACTTTAAGATTACTGTGGATCGTGGTCGTTTTATCGATAATCCTGTAGCTCCTTTTGTGTTTGCCACCCTACATCCTTCTTATCTATTGCGTCTTCCCGATGAGGAAGCTCGGAAGCAACAGTATCGATCATTTATCGAGGATTTACGCTTGATCCATAAGGCTTTAGAAAATACCTGATGGATATATTTTTGCTCAGTGATAAATAGAGGCTTATTAATAAATTGTTGATAAAATAGGCAAATAGATAATTTAAGAAAACTTAAATTTTAGGCACTCACTGGATAAGAGTGAGTTTCTTCTATTTCGACACTTTTCTCTGGAATATTTCCGTTCCATTCCGTGAGAACCAGTTTATCGATTTTTCCATTGGCGCTTTTGGGTAATTCATCTAAGAAGAATATCCGTGTCGGCACCATAAAGCTTTCCATTTTTTCGCTACAGCGCTTTTGCACTTGTCGTTCGGTTAATCTAATGCCTGCAGTAAGAACGAGAAATGCATGTATGGCTTGGCCGAGGGTTTTATCCCGTACACCAATTACTGCGGCTGCTTCTACATCTTCCATTCCATAAAGAATATTCTCGACTTCTATAGGACTGACCTTTTCTCCCCGGGTTTTAATTATTTCGTCATTCCGTGTTACAAAGTAGAGAAAACCCTCTTTGTCCATCCAGAACATATCTTGGGTACAGAGAATCTTTTCTCCTGGTATAAGACCTGGTTTAAGCATTTTGTTGGTCTTTTCCGGCTGATTCCAGTAACCGGCCATGATGTGGGGACCACGGACATGGAGGATCCCTTGCTGTCCAGGTGCAACTAGTTTTTCGTCTTTGTTTAAAATAAACACTTCTGTGCCAGGAATCGCTTTTCCGACTGAGTTTGGTTTTTTGTCAAGCAACTCCGGTTCCAAATAGGAAACTCGTTTACATTCTGTAAGGCCATACATTCTATAGATAAGTGCATTGGGGAAGATTTCTCGTAAAAAGGGGGTATATTCGGTAGGTAACGCGGCAGCGGTATTAGTCACTCTAGTGACCGTTGGAAAACACAATTTCTTTTTCTTATGAGCAGCAATCATCATGGCGTACATGGTGGGAACGCCGGGGAAAACGGTAATCTTTTCGCGCTCAATGCATTGATATATTTTTGTAGGAAAGGTAAAAGAGCGCTCCACGACTAAGGTTGCACCTAGCTTCATGGTCATCAACAACTGGTAGAGACCATAATCAAAGGTAAGGGGCAAAACTAGAAGAATTTTATCGCTATCGGATAAGCGTAAATATTCAATTAAACTCCAGGCTGCAAACACCATAGACTGGTGTGTTTGCATAACGCCTTTGGGTACGCCAGTACTGCCAGAGGTATAAATCAGGGCAGCCAGGTCGTTGGGAATGATGGAGACTAGCTCTTCAAGAGGCGGGTTTTCATGAATAACTTTAGCGAGACTGATAAACAATTTATTTTCAATAGGAATGCCGGATACGTTGTCCCCGGTGTAAAAGACACCCTGTAGGGAAGATGACTCTGTCGCCACAGGTACAAATAGGGATGCCAATTGACCACCCGCCAGCAACACTTTAGCTTGACTGTCATGCAATATAAAACGTAGTTTATCGGTTTTTGTCTGGGGATTGACCATAACAAATACACCGCCGACTAATAACACAGCATAAATAGCGGTAATACATGGCCAGCTGTTATCCATATATATCGCCACGCGGTCGCCGCGCTGTACACCGTATTTTTGCAGACCTGCGGCTATACGAGCCGCGTTATTCAGCAGTTCTTGATAAGTGTAGGATTTTTTATCCACGATAATGGCGGTTTTGTCAGGATGTCGCTGCGCGGCAGCTAACATGCCTTCCCGCAGCAACCTTTGCGGTTTATGGATCATTATATTCATAGAGTTTTTGTATCGACTTTTCGCTAGAAGGCTAATTTAGTTGTTTATAATTTGCTTAGTTTTGAGAAGCTTATGCTGGCAATAGCTGTTTATCACCGATCACAACCTTGGTGGCTTCTGCCGTTGCACAAAGTCTCGGTTGATCAACAAACGTTTGATGAAGCAACATGGTCGATAGCACGGCGACAAGAGCCATTTCATCCGTCTCGCTAACACCTTTATCGAGGTTTTTTGTACATTTGTCGAACAGGGCGCGGGTTACTTGAGGATCGAAAATGCCAGCTTTCTCTAAAGCATTTTTGCTTGTCAGTTCACGTACATAGTCGGCTGACTCTGCACCGATAAAAGATTTTAAAATGGGGGCCCGATAGGGACGTTTTTCACGTTTGGAAATATTATCGGGTAATAAAGGTGATGCTGTTTTTCGTAACAGGTATTTTTCTTGAAGACCACGAATACGGAGTCGATCAGGTAGCCGCGCCGCAAACTCCACTATACGATGATCGAGAAATGGAAAACGTCCCTCTACAGAATTTCCCATCAGCATACGATCTCCCTGGGAGTGTAGGAGATATCCCTGCATAAAGGTTTTTATTTCAATATATTGTGCTTTACTGAGTGGACTGAAATTAGCAAACCCCTTTGGTAGTCGCTTTAGCAGTCTCTCTTGAGGATTATTTCGCCCATCAATTTCCTTGCGCAGCGGTTCTTGCAACAGATGCTGCATGCGGCTACTGTTCCGAAAACGAATGTGGTGGCTATAAAGGGGATCATTAACTTCGGTGAGTTGTTTTTTAAAGAAAGCTTGGGTAAAGGCTTCAGCCCGACCCAAGTTCTGCGCAAGATAGGGATAAAGACGCCGTAATAGCAATGGACGGATAGTCGATTCAGGTTGTTTTGCCCAAAAGCGTCTCACTTTCGCTTCGCGGAAAATATTGTATCCTACCAATATTTCATCTGCTCCTTCTCCGGTTAGCACAACCTTGAGTCCCTGACGCCTGACCTCACGGGATAACAACAACAAAGGCGCTGGTGATGTACGCAATAGGGGTTTTTCCGATAGCCAAACCACTTCAGGAAATATCTGGGCGATTTCCGGTCCCTGAACATCTATAGAACATAAATCGGTGTTCAATTGCCGGGCCATCTGTTCCTGAAATTTTCTTTCGTCAAACAGCGGATCCGCAAAACGCACTGCAAAGCTAGATAGGGGCTTATCGGATATGCGCTGAACCATGGCCGCAATAAGTGACGAATCGAGCCCACCGCTCAAGTAAGCAGCCACCGGAACGTCGGCCCGTAACCTCAGCTGCGTCGATGAATACAGCAAATCAGCGAGTTCATCGACTAAGTCTTGTTCGCTCTCCTGACGCATACGGTCGTTGTCGGTAAAGGGAATATCCCACCAGCAGGTCTCTTCAATGATGCCCCTGGCGTCCAACCGCATATAATGACCAGGCGCCAGCTCCCGGATACCTGTAAATGCTGTGTGATCTGGAGAAGCGGCCCATAACGAAAACGTTTCTTGCAGTCCAACAGGATCTATTTCGCGTACCGCTTTTGGATGTCGGAGTATGGCTTTACACTCTGAGGCAAACAGAAAATCATCGCCATACTGAGCAACGAAAAGCGGTCGAATACCAAGTCTATCGCGGGCTAAAAATAGTTCTTTTTTTCGTCTATCCCATATGGCGAATGCAAACGCGCCGTTAAGGCGCGTCAATGAGTCTATTCCCCACTCTTCATAGGCATGAGCTAGTACTTCAGTATCACATCGAGTTGCAAAACGGTGACCAAGTTTTTCAAGCTCCATGGTGAGTTCGGGAGCGTTATAAATCTCGCCATTTTGCATAACCCACATTTGTTTATCTTCGTTACAAAGGGGTTGGTCACCTCCCCCAAGATCGACAATGGAGAGCCTCGTGTTAATCATGCCAAAGGATTGGTCCATATAGAGACCCACGCCATCAGGCCCTCGCCGCGCCACTTCCCCAGCCATCTCCAACAATAGCCGGCGTGGGACCAAACCACTTCCCTGTCGATACATTCCAGCAATTCCACACATCTTGCTACGCCTCCAAGCGAATATTAGTTTTTTTATCTCTTTTTATAGGGGTGAACTCTCATGTCCATAATCAGTCTAGCGCCGAATCAACAGCAATCTCTTCGACTGGCTTTATAAGAAGGGGCGAGAGATGCTGATAACGGGTAGTGCGACGTTTGTTGTCAATGTCTTTAAAAACACGCCGGACCTGTTCTGGCGTTAATTCCACAGCGTCTGAAACGCTTTCAGCCGAGTAGCCATGGTTTTTTGCGTAAAGACAAAGATCCATTTTTTCGTAAGACAGGGAGAAGTAAAATTCGTCTTGCTCTTGGGGCATGGAATAGGTATCCGTCGTAGGCGGACGATTACACGTTTCCTGGGGAATATTAAAATAGGCTGCTAACTGATAAACCTGAGACTTGTAGAGGTGAGCAATGGGTTTAAAGTCTGCCAAACCGTCACCACCTTTGACAAAAAATCCTTGGTCGTACTCTAAGCGATTGGGGGTTCCGGCTACGGCATAGTTGAGTCGGTCGGCGTGATAGTACTCGATCATCTTGCGAGTACGTTGTTTGAAATTGGTGGCGGCAACAACGCCCAAATAAGCAGATAAAGATAAGCGTCGCTTGATGGTTTCACCAGAAGGCGAGACAGCGACCACGGAAAATAGGCGATATTGATCGCTGTCGACAACATTGGGTAAAACGATTTTCGACTTCCAGCCTGAAGTATACTCTGGAATGACGCTACGAATGGCTTCGTCCCGACGGCTATAGCATCCGGTTGCTTGCAATATGGGAGAGATGTCTTCAAGTACGGCTTCTATTTTTTGACTCTCCGCCACAGCGCGAGATAAGGTTAGGGTTTCTTCAGCGGAATCTTGTTCGGGCGTAAATAATCCTAACGTTCGTTCAGGTCCAAGGGCTTGCGCACATAAGGCGGCAACCACCGCGCTATCGATACCACCAGAAATGCCGACAATCGCGCCTTGTCTTTTTAAAATACGTAGTACTTGATCACGAATGGCGCTAGTGATCAATTCGGCGGTTCTTTCACAATCGATCTCTAGAACCTGAGGGTGCAGTTTTTCTATCAACATAATGGGTCCATCCTATGCAGCAGTAAGCGTATCCAGGTTTTTGTTTTTGTTGATAAAAGCAACGATAGCATTAATCGAATCGAGATTTTCGGGTATCATGTCATCGTCAGAGACAGTAACACCGTATTGCTGCTCGATAAAATCCACCAGGGCAAATACACCGATGGAATCGATAATGCCTCGATCCATCAGAGACTCATTACCGTCTAATTCATCCATTCCTTCGGTTAACACATAATTTTCTACGATGAATTGACGGATCTCTATTTCCACATTTGACATTTTTCAGCTCCCTAATTGTCGCGCTAATTTGAATAAGTATTTATTTATCAAATAATTTTTAATCGTATTTTATGTTCGATATAAATGATCATGCCTTTTCTAAAGGACGACCGGTATATCTCATAACCCGGGCCGGTACCCCAATGGCAGTCGTATTGGCGGGCACATCGTCGATGACTAAGGTATTAGCAGCGATTCTTGCCCCGTCACCAATCGTGACTTTGCCCAATATGGTTGCGCCTTTACCGATATAAACATGGTTTCCAAGAATTGGGGCGCCTTTTCGTTCCATAGCAGTGCCCAAAGTTACATCCTGTTGAATACCACAATAATCGCCGATTACTGTATTAGGATGGATCTGTATATTGCCGGAATGAATTAGATGAAAACCTTTGCCTATTTTCACCTCCCGGTGCAGTCGTATGCCGGAAGTAATGAGCACTAGAAAGGAAAACAAACCGTAAAACTTTGATGCTATCCATCGCAACGGAGCTGGTTTTAAGGTTGCAGCCCAAACTCCGTAGCGATAATTAAGTACTGCCCATAAAGCTGGATTGAGTATTGAGCTTTCGTGTCGCTTATAGTCATCGCGCAATTGATCGAACATTTCGACTTTCCTTATCTAAGGTGTATAGCTAAGACTGATAGTACTGAAACAGTCATGAGCCATTAACCCTTACCCTGTGAAATAATGTGAAACCGCAAACTGCGCTGAAAGAAAATTTCAAAAAATTTAGAAATTATTTATTGAATAGTCCAAGCGGCGGCTACCCCCCATCCGCGTTAGCAAATAATCTACACCGAGGAACAATCTGTCTGCTCAGTTTGCTGCTTGCCCATTCAAGGCGAATCTTGGCGGATCCAGTCCACTCTCGATATTCGACCCGTATAGGGTAACGTTGCCCTGCGTTAAAATTCACATGGGCAATCGCCCAACCCTGAGCATTTCCCCGCCAATTATCGATCACCTGCTGCTCACCAATCCATACACGAGCAAAATCATCACTATGAATATATAGGGTATAGGGATCTGTGAATTCAGGTTCGATAAATCCAGTCCAACGAACTTGGAAGTGGTTATTAGGTAATCGCTTGGAGTCCGGTGAGTCTCGATGCCAATCAAAATCAATGGTCGGATCAAACCGCACTAATGTCGGACTATCATAGTCGTCGAAATTTTGTGAACCGTGCTCAGCGCCAAAGTACTCACCCTTTAAACCATTACCCTCAGCACAGGAACTCGCATCGTTGCCAGTGCTTACGGTTATGGGTTCAGAATAAGAAATTGCATCCTTTGAAATATAGGCACCAACGCGAATTTTATAGGTTGTATCGTATTCAAGACTTGAATCGTGGGGAGTATCCACATCGTAGACGAAGGCTAGATCACCGCCAATGGTTGTTAAGGTCTGATCAGACCCAACCACTTTTATCAGACGCCACTGCTGTTTTTGTCGATCCCAACGTTGAATATCAAAATGCTTTTCGTTGTCGGCGTTGTCTCGCCACTGTAGCTTTACTTCTGTACCTTGCGTAACGGTTGCCTCAACAAGATCAGGAGCTATTGGCGCGGGTGGCTTAATCTCCTTGGCCGGTACACAGCTGCGATCTATCAAATACTGAGTCCGTTTACTGGTAGCTCGAATACCGTAGGGACTCTCTTCAGCAACCTCCGCACCTACATTTACCCAATTACCGAAATGACCAGCTATAGTCATGGCATGACCATCTATGTTTTTGCCGGATCGCCACCACCACCATAACCAACCTATGTCTCGCTGGGCGGCAAATTTCATAAGACTGCGATAATCAATAGGTCTTTTATAGTGCACCCCGATGCTGGAAAATTCGCCAATAATTAAAGGAATTTGCGACTTAAGGGCGGCATCCATTCCTTTACGATAACGATCCACAGACTGGTTTGTATCCCAAGGATGCCAACTGAACAAGAGGTTTTTATCGGGATCCTGAGATAGCAAATAAGCCGCATTATCGAGAATATAGGCTTCGTTTCGTCCCCAATTCGCGGCGTCAATCACTAAAGGCATATGCAGCCCTGCGGCACGCAATTGTTTAATGGCTTTACTATAGCCCCGCCGAAACTCGCTGTTGGTAACTTTGCTATCACCAGCTTCGTTGGCGATATTGAGCAACACCATATCCTCGTACTTGCGCAATACTTCAACCATGGCCGGTTGCGACCAATAATCCACCGCAAACTGGAGGCGATCCCAATTTCCTGTTGCATCCCAGAGCGCTGGAATGGCGACCATATAATTAGCGATGGCCTCGTCAAGGGCTGCCTTTAACTGCTCTGGACCGCTGCGGTTGATATGCCAACGAAACGTAAGCCTTACTGCATTTGCACCTGTTTTCGCTACCTCCGCCAGACCTTTAGCATTTGGATTGCTGGGAAAAGCGCTACCTGCATTAACCCCACGCAGGACTAGCGGCTCGCCACAAGGGTCGCGTAAGGTAGAGCCATCTACTTGAAAAGTAGCAGTTTGAGCAGTGTATGGCAGGATTAAAAGGATTAGCAGCAAAAACTTAATTGCTATTGATAACGTGAGTTTGCAAGATAAATGTTTAATCACTTTAATAAAGCTTCAAGTAGTCAGTGTCTATAGAAGAAAAGTTGGCAGTTTAAATACCGCTGCTGTACTGATAAGCACATGTTTACAGGGTTTCAGAATATAAACGCCTTAGACTTGAAACATTTTGTGTCAAATTTACGCTAGCCTACCCAAACCACCGCCTAGAGCATTTCCCATTCAACGGTACACGGCGTTTGCCTTCGGTCTGAGCGTGCTCATGTACTCTAAGTACACTCCGTGCGCCTCGCCTCGGCTGCCTTATGTACAATCGAAGCGAAAACACTCTAGAAATAAACCTTTTCAAGCTGTCCTTGTTGTCATGTATCGTTGTACGATCACATTCCAGATCTCAAAGCCACCCATGGCTGGATCACCGATAAGCCAAAAGGAACCCCAATGACATCTATTGCTTTAAGCGGTAAAGCGAGAAGTGGAAAGGACACCATCGCTGCATATCTGGTCCGCCGCTATGGTTTTACCAAAATCGCGTTGGCGCAGCCCATTAAAGAAGGACTCGCTGCGATGTTGACCTCAATCCCAGACATTGCAGAATATCTCGAAGACACAAATAAGGAAGCAATCATTCCAACGTTAGGGGTTTCCTTCCGGCGACTTGCTCAAACCTTAGGAAGCGAATGGGGGCGAGAGTTAATTCATTCGGATATATGGATCATCCTTGCCGACCTTGCCATGAAGAAAGTGCGAACCTCCAATCCCGAAGCACGCTTTGTCATAACGGATGTTCGATTTAAGAACGATGCAATTTATGTCCACGATAATCAGTTCGATCATTGGTGGGTGCAACGAGATACGGCTCGCTATCATGTAGAATCTCATCCTAGCGAACAGGGCGTATCCCAAGCAGATTGCAATTTCACGATCGTCAATATCAGCTCGCTGGAAGAACTAGAAATCCAGGTTGATCGGCGTTTGCAGATGCTGGGTGTCTATCCTCGTTGAGATAGTAAAAATGCTTTTTCCAATGCAGTATGACTGACTGACAGGCGGTAAAGAAATGCTCTGGTTGAAACTGTGCATAACAAACGCCCTACTTAGCCGTTACCCATAAACCTTCAATCTCTAGCAAAAGATCACGACGACAGATCTCTCCTTGTAAAAAAAGGGTTGGTGTATCGCTACCAAAATGCTGAGCAATGTAAGGTTGCAACTCACCTTGGGCTATTTGCGGACGTGCATAAACTTTAAGCAAGGCAGGTTGCAATGGTGAGCCCTCACAATGGGTGTTGGCGGAGCTGATCAAAGCATCTAAATTGCGCAGGGTTTCTTGCAGTTGGGCTAACCCATTATCTTGATGACGACTTCTATGACCAACTATACTGGCAGTGCCAGATACATAAAGATGGCTCTCAGTATTTATCCAGTTTTTTAAAATAGCTCTGGAAAAAGACGGACTTTTAGGACTATAGTGAAGCGGATAATGAAAAGCGCTCATTTGTCGAGGATTCTCGATCTGCAATCCCCGGCTTTTGGTCGCTAAACAATAAATCAACAACCCTGGACTATGAGTGCCGATGACACAAGCCGCTGGCAAGCCTGTCTCGGCAATAGTGCCGTTTTCTGCCAACGCTTGATAGCGACCTCTACAAAACCCTTGGTAACGCTCTAAGCCGTTGTCAATGTCGTTAACACATGAAAAGTAATTCCAAACCCGTAACAAAATCGGATAGCCTTGCCCATAGATAAAATTCAGTAAATATTGGTAAGCCTGACAAGTAGCGATTTCCAAACCACCATAAACGCTTTCATCGACAAGCACCCAAGCAATCCCAATAGTTCCATTACTAACCCAACCAATATCCGCGTTTGTTTCCCGTTGAACAGGAGAAGGACTACGCCAAACCTCTAGGGTCCGTTGTTGCTCGCCTAACACAGGCAACCCTACTGTAAACAGGTGAGGATGTTTAGCATCGATCTGGGTTTTCGGTCCAAAGCGAATAACCGCTAGGGTCCGATCGTCCATCAGTATGTCCTGAAGTTGATCTTTTTCCACATAACAAACACTAAAAGGAGCAGCTTGCCTGACAGACAAAATGGTTTGCGCCATAGGTTCACAGAAAGTCTTTAAGGAGCAGCTTGCTTAACACACAAAATGGTTTGCGCCATAGGTTCAAAGATGAAACTTAATTTCAAGGCACGGCAGATGCTGTTTATCAAAACTTTATTTAATTGAGAAACACGCTCCCGACTTGATGGTTGTCTTCGGCGCAGTCCATGTCTACCCCATGGATATTTGACAAATAATAACATATCATCAGGAGACAAATAGTATATTACTAGTTGCAGCTTAAGCTGACCAGACTGGTCAATAGACGTCAATTTTTATCTTTTTACCATTCGAATGGTTTTTATTTAAAAACAAAACCTTCTTCTACTGAATAAATCTTGTGGTTTTCCGCAATATTTTAATAGTTTCTTTATCAATCATTCTTTTAATTTGATTGTTCATATATCTTCTTTAAATCCCAGAACTAATTTAATCTCCGCCTTCGTAAAACGAACAACAATATAATTTACCAATAGCCTTTTTTACCGCTCAGGCTTGAGTATAGGGGTTATTACTATGGTAATAAATAATTTCAAGGTTGGCGCAAAAAATGCTTACTTATGCCTTCTCAAGTATACAATTTTCAGTAATCTATTTAGTTAAATATTTTCTTAAAATACCAAATAATTTGTCACTATCACACAAACACAATACAGTTTCAGCTAATATAAAAAATTTTTATTTTCAATAAGTTTAAGGATTATGTGCATCACGGAGATAGATGAATATGACCAGCAAATCAACGCAAAGCAAACATTCAGCATATTATGCTGTAGATATTATTTTCACACTCGTTTTTCTTTTTATCATCATGTATTTTAATATTGTCTTAGCATAATTTATTTCCGTTTAAGCAACTCTTAATCAATACTGCCCTCGGCACTACAGGAGACCTACTAGCTAGAAACTACCCATTGTTGCTCGATAAACCATTACCTGTTTATGCGCTTCGTAATCATCCAAATCGGGTATCGTAGTTGCGCTGATCTCAGCAACCTTACGATACGAACTGCTATTAACTTTGTTGACCCGTGAGTCTGCCACCAGAACTTCTGACGCATAGGCTAAAAACTCTTGGATAAGATAAAAGTTTGACTGATCATAGAGCACATCTGCCGCAATAATTAAGTCTACTTTTTCGTTGACTTCACTTAGATTGCTACAGAGATCCACATGGACATGATTGAGTGCTGCATTGGCTCTAATGGCATCCAATGCATGACGATCGATATCGCAAGCTATTACTTTTCTGGCGTTGGCCTTGGCGGCGGCAATAGCTACAACACCGGACCCAGAGCCGAAGTCCAGGATAGTTTTATTAGCAAATTGCTGCGGTTGGCTAGAAATATATTGGGCTAGGGCGTGCCCTCCTGCCCAACAAAATACCCAATAAGGTGTATTGTTCAGTATTTCCTGGATTTCATCGGGGCAAAAAGGTCGCTCCATATTAACGGGACTTAGCAAATGAAGCTTAATATTTGGGCATAATGGTAATGCGGTTGCGACGATTTCCGCATCACTCAAAGTATAGTTAATATTGCATGTCAATTGCGCTTTGTTCACAGATCGTTCGCTATGCAAATTTCGGTTATAACTGGTTTTGCAGAAAAAATCGATTTTTTTTCTACTTTTGAGCACATCCTCTAACCTATTGCTATAGTAACAGAGAGTCTCCTTATATATCCTGTTACCTTCCAAGGTAGATTAGACATCGATGAATTTTTTATTGCACCACCCGTTTTTTTCGGGGTGAATAATGGTCAAATATCGATCTTCAATACCTCCTTAGCAAGGTCAGTTGTTGTTAAAATAGATTAAGATTTCATCTTAGGCCACCAACTTTGATGGTTTTGTGAGGAGTTCAAACCTATGCATTATCCAATCCGGGTATTGTTTATTTGCTATCGCAACGCCATCCGTTCACAGGTTGCGGAGGCTTTACTAAGGCGCATAGGAAAAAATGATTTTCAGGTCTCTAGCGCAGGGATTCAGCCGGAACCTCTCGATCCTTTTGCCATACAAATGATGGCAGAGATGGGCATAGATATCTCGGGACATATGAGTTTATCCATCGATCATTTTTTAAACCAGGAATTTGAATACATCATCACCTTGTGTAACAAAGCACAACCCTATGTCATAGAATTTCCGGGTACTTACACCTCTATTTGTTGGCATTTACCAGATCCTGCCGAATTTCAAGGCAGTGATGATAACAAGCGTCAGTTGCTTCGCATGTTGTGCGTCGAGCTAACTGAACGCATTAAATTATGGATCGACATGGAACATCAATCCCTTCAGACTGGGGCGCAAACCGGCCATTTTCAGGCGTTTGGATAAATTGCGAGGAAGTCAACCGTGAGCGCTTATCAGCACATCCTTTGGGCAGCCGATTTCTCTTCAAAAGCCCTGCAGATTGGAGAACGTGCTAAGAGTCTTGCAGAACGCAACGGAGCCCGCTTGAGCCTCATTCATGTGATAGAAGAATCAAGTATCAGCGCTGGTTATGACATGATACCGGTTTTGCCTGAACTACCTGACGATGCCCGTATGGAAGAGGCCCGCGATGCACTCGAGCGCATCGCAACGCAACTAGAATTAAAAGATTGTAAGCGATGGGTTATTCCTGCCTTATCTACCAAAGAAGGCGTTATAAAAATTGCAACCGAGAAAAACGTTGATCTTATCGTTGTGGGTAGTCATGGTCGCCATGGTCTAGCCCTGCTTCTTGGTTCTACTGCCAATGCTGTTCTGCATCGAGCGCCCTGTGATGTGCTGGCGGTGCGTATTCGCTCTTAGAAGCTGTTTCAAAACCGGCTCGTGTCCTTGACTTAAGCGTTACAGCACCTTCTCCGCTGCTCATTTACCTTATGTAAACTGCGCTGCTCGAAGGCACTGCGCCTTGATTCAGCGAACCTATGCGAGTTTTTGAAACAGCTTCTTAAATCCCACAAAGTATCGTGATTTAAAAATATAAGCAGCCACTTCACTCGCGGCAATATAGCATTGCCGACTTACAAAAGATAATTGTACCCTTCCCTTAAAAATCATTGTGCTATTGCGTGCCGACAACATCGGCAACCTATTTTGATGATATTTTTATTTAATTTAGGAGTGGTTTTTTCATGTCCAGCACCGATATTGCTGCCATCTTGAAGGGTCAATTAGCTATTGGCAGTCCCGCGACCGTACAAGGTTGGATACGTACCCGGCGTGACTCGAAAGCAGGCTTAACCTTTCTAGGATTACATGACGGATCCTGCTTTGACGCCTTGCAGGCAGTTGTGCCTAATACCTTAGAAAACTACCAACAAGAGGTGTTACAAATCACAGCAGGCTGCTCGGTCATCGTTAGTGGCGAGATCGCAGCTTCACAAGGCAAGGGGCAAACTATTGAGCTTCAAGCACACGCCGTACAGGTAGTAGGTTGGGTTGAAAACCCTGAAACCTATCCCGTATCGCCCAAAAAACATACCTTTGAACATTTGCGTAGCGTTGCACATCTACGTCCCCGCACCAACACGTTGGGAGCGGTGACCCGGGTGCGTCATTGTCTCTCCCAGGCGGTGCATCGGTTTTTTCACAAACAGGGTTATTTTTGGGTACATACCCCCATTATCACCGCCAGCGATTGTGAAGGTGCAGGAGAACTTTTTCGCGTCAGTACGTTGGATCTAACAAATTTACCCCGCACAGGGCAAGGAACCGTTGACTTTAGTCACGATTTTTTTGGCCGTGAAACGTTTTTGACGGTCTCCGGTCAACTTAATGTGGAATCCTACTGTTTAGCGTTATCCAAGGTGTATACCTTTGGACCTACCTTTCGCGCTGAGAATTCAAATACCAGCCGTCATCTGGCAGAGTTTTGGATGATCGAACCAGAAATAGCCTTTGCCGATCTGCACGCCAACGTGGATTTAGCGGAAGCGTTACTCAAAGCCATCTTTCAAGCCGTGTTGGAAGAACGGGCAGATGATATGGCTTTTTTTAATCAACGTATCGATAAAACCTGCATAAAACGTCTAGAGAACGTAATTCAGTCTTCCTTTGAACGTATGGAATACCGTGAAGCCATAAAAATTCTTGAGGGTTCAGAAAAGAAATTTGAGTTTCCCGTGCATTGGGGTGTTGATTTGCAATCGGAACACGAACGTTACCTTGCTGAAGAATATGTGGGTCGGCCTGTGGTTGTGATGAATTATCCCAAGGACATAAAGGGCTTTTACATGCGCCTCAATGATGATGGGAAAACCGTTGCCGCCATGGATGTACTCGCGCCTGGTATTGGTGAAATTATTGGCGGCAGCCAGCGGGAAGAGCGGCTAGACATCCTCGATGCACGTATGGATGAAGTGGGATTGGATAAAGATATGTATAATTGGTATCGGGATTTGCGGCGCTACGGCACAGTACCCCACGCCGGATTTGGATTGGGTTTCGAGCGCACCGTGAGCTATGTGACAGGGATGAATAATGTACGGGACGTCATCCCCTTCCCTAGAACACCAAACAATGCCGATTTTTGAGCAACGTTTTTTATTGATCTGTCTGAACGCTGGCTTGCCGAGCAATATATTCTTTAACCGCGGCTACATCGTCGTCCATGACAACAAAAATTTGTGGTCGTTGCTCCAGATCCCCATAACCGCTGGGTCGTTCTGGTTGACGACCAAGGGCTTCTTGAATGGATTCCTCAAATTTCGCCGGCAACGCTGTTTCTAAACACACTAGAGGAACATCTGGCTCCTTGAACTGACGTCCTACCTTGAGGCCATCGGCGGTATGGGTATCGATAATGATCCCAGACTCATTATAGACGCGACGGATAGTCTCCATACGATCTTGATGGGTGCTTGTTCCAGAAACTAGGCCAAAGCGGCTCATATCCTGAAAATACTCAGTGTCTGTTAAACTGAAGTAGCCATTGCGTTCGACTTTTTTCCACAATTGCCGCACCACGGCTGCGTCACGCCCCACCACATCGTAAATAAAACGCTCGAAGTTAGAAGCCTTGGCAATATCCATGGATGGGCTACTGGTCTTCATCACCCCATCGGCTTCCCGCACCCGATAAACCCCAGTGCGGAAAAACTCATCCAATACATTGTTCTCATTGCTGGCCAAAATCAATTTGTGGATAGGCAGTCCCATCTGTCGAGCAATATGGCCGGCACAAATATTACCAAAATTACCTGAAGGCACTGCGAAGGATACCCATTGGCTATTGTCTTGGGTCACTGCAAAATAGGCTTTGAAGTAGTAAACCACTTGGGCTGCGACCCGTGCCCAGTTGATGGAGTTCACCGTACCAATACTATACTTAGCCTTGAATACCGAGTCGTTGCTCACAGCCTTAACGATATCCTGACAACCGTCGAATACGGTGCGCACCGCAATATTGAAAATATTAGGCTCATCCAGAGAGAACATCTGAGCCGTTTGGAAGGGGCTCATCTTTTGATAGGGTGATAGCATAAACACATTGATAGCTGTTTTGCCTAACATGGCGTATTCCGCGCTAGAGCCCGTATCACCAGACGTCGCCCCGAGGATGTTTAGATAACGATTGGTTTTTTCAAGGACGTATTCAAAGAGATTACCCAATAACTGCATGGCGATGTCTTTGAACGCCAATGTCGGTCCGTTAGACAAACCCAACAACCAAATGCCGTCTGCCAACGGTGTGACGGGGGTAATCTCGGTACTACGAAAGCGCTCGGCTGTGTAAGTCTTCGCTATCAGTTCACGCAGATCCGCTGCAGGGATATCTGGGGCAAACCGTTGCAGGATATTCCAGGCAAGGTCAGGATAATTTGAATGACGCCAAGCAGTCAGTTCATGGGATGTTATGGCGGGATAGTTTGCAGGAATCACCAAACCACCGTCGGGAGCTAAACCACCGATAAGAATATCTTGAAACGATTTTGCCTCCATGCCACCCCGCGTACTGATATATTGCATCAATTTGCCTCGCACCTAAAAAATATTAATCAGTCAAAAACAAGATCGAACATGCCACCTGTTCGACAATACGTCGTCATCATTGTTTAACCTAGGCCAGCTTGTTTGCATTCCCAACGCCAAGCATGCTCGATGATGCTGGCGAGTTCTCCATAGCGCGGCCGCCATTGTAGGGCTTGTTGAGCTTGCGTTGCGTCTGCCACTAAACAGGCCGGATCACCGACACGGCGATCTCCGTACTCCACAGGAACCTGCTGTCCAGTAACCTGGGCAGCAGTATCGATGACCTGGCGCACCGAAAAGCCACTGCCATTACCTAAGTTATAAACTGTACTCTGCTCTTTATCCCATAATTTTTGCAACGCTAATGAATGCGCCTCACAGAGGTCGTTGACATGGATATAATCGCGAATACAGGTTCCATCTGGTGTATCGTAATCGGTGCCAAACACAGTAATAGCCGGACGCCGTCCTGAAACAGCTTGCAGTATTAGGGGAATAAGATGGGTTTCCGGATCGTGACGTTCGCCGATTTCTCCGTCGGGGTCAGCGCCTGCCGCATTAAAGTAACGCAGACAAGTGGACTTCAAGCCATAGGCAGCATCATAATCCATCAACATCTGCTCCACCATCCATTTGCTTCGACCATAGGGATTGATGGGTTGTTTAGGGTGGGCTTCAGGGATCGGCACCTGTTGAGGTTCACCAAAAATGGCGGCCGTGGAGGAAAAGATAAAGTGGCGCACCCCGTGCTCAACCATGGCATCTAATAGATTTTGCGTGTTGGTGACATTGTTGCGGTAATACTTACTAGGGTCACGCATGGATTCCCCCACTTGAATATAGGAGGCAAAATGCATGACGCCATCGAAGTGATGGGTTTTAAATAGTTCGTCTAACTGATTTCGGTCAGCTAAATCACCTAGCACAAAGTGCCCCCCCACTACCGCATCCCGATAACCGGTGGACAGATTATCAAAAACGATCACTTCACATTTGGCTTGGCATAACAGCTTAACCATATGGGATCCGATGTAGCCGGCACCTCCAACGACCAGTATGCGCTTACCCTCAATCATGCTGGTAGAACTCCTTTGCGGTCAAAGAATGAAATTATTAAGCAATAGAGTTTATCCTATTCAGGATCGAGTAGAATTTATATTTTAGTAGGTGTACCTTTGCTAAGCTTGCGTCGCTGAGGCCTCACAGAGCTAGATGCCTGGCTCGACAAACAGCACTTAGAACGCACCCTGAATCGGATGGCAGCTGCAGGAATCCAAGAAGCTGCTAGTGGGCCGATCAAAGGTCTATGATGCTTCTGCGAAGAAAAATTGCCGCTGCTCTGTATACGGTGAATGCAATTATTAGTATCGGGCTTGGATCAGTCTATCTGTTTCGTGGCACCTTTATGCCCATCACAGAGAAGCTTTAAATCGTACCTGGGAAGAGATTGAACCCGCGTTACAAACTCTGCTTAGCGCTTTGATGACGGTGGCTGGGGCGGGTTGGATCGCATTTGTAGCCGACGCACCTTGGCGTCGGCTACCGCAATAAAGTTTGAAACAGCTTCTTAGCGTCGTGCTAGATTTCTATCTTGTTAATTCAGTCACTGGTTAATTGAACTGACATGCCCTTTACCTTCATGGGTGGAACCAAGGTAGATGGATCAACCCGATGAGAGAACCAATTCATCCGCCAATCTAAATGTGGACCTGTCGTACGACCCGTAGCGCCGACCGTAGCGATAATATCCCCCTGGTTGACTTTTTGACCTTCCTCAACATAGATCTCATTGAGGTGAAGAAAAGAAGAACTCAGGCCATAGCCATGATCTAAGATTAATGTTTTGCCGCTAAAGTACATACCAGGATGGGCTAAGGTAACAATGCCGTCAGCGGGGGCTTGTACTGGCGTTCCAGTGGGGGACGCAATATCAACTCCATAATGGGGTTGACGGGGTTCGCCGTTTAACACCCGTTGACTGCCATAAACACCACTTATACGGCCTTCCAATGGCCATTGAAAGCCACTAGTAAAATAGGGTGTACCGACAGTTTGATTACGTGCTTGCGCAACTTCCGCAGATTCTTGTTGGATTCTTTCCATAGTCTGCGCTGACGGGGTAACCTTAGCTGAGGGTAATCCATCGATGCGCTGGGTCTTATAATCACGCTGTTTAATATTCAGTCGACGCAATTCTTTAATACCATTTGGCCAACGGATTTCTAATTGATTTTCCGGTTCAGCATCGCGCCCAAAACCGAACACAAACTGGCCGTCTTTTGAGGATACTTGCACGGGTTGACCATTCAATCTCAACTGGGTACCAGGTACAGTGCGGCCTATAATTACCCCACCCTGGGTCCATGCGCCTTTCATTTCTAAGAGACCATTTGCCGCTGCTGATAGGGGAAACAATAAAAAAATCCAAAACCAATCCCTCTTTCTCATAATTACTCCTAATGCAAACGCTATGCTATTTGTTGCTATGCTATTTATTACTGGCTACGGCCAGTTCTACCAACCCTACTAGATGTTAAACACAAAACTTGCTAATAATAACAGTAATATATTAAGTTGCTCAAGTAAAAATAAACTCACTGGAGCCTGGCAAGGATGCTATAAAATTAGCTCCCATCAATTGAGAAGGCGTATAACTGCCTCCTGCAAAATCGGTATTAAGCACTTTTGCAGCGATTGCGACGGCGCCGTAGCGGGTAACGTCATAACCATTGGCGACCTGGATACGCGCTACTTTTTTTGCCCCGCTGGCGTTACTCACTTCGCCCCAAATATACGTAGGGGTTTGCGTACGCTTATCCACTTCCGGTCCTTTCACACGGTAACCGATTAGTTGCTTTACAACCTGCTGCAACAATTTTATTTTTAACAAGGGGCGCAGGCTATTCATGGGTTTCATCCAATCGATCATGCGCGAAGAGGCAGGGATATAGGTCTCAATGTTGGGAATACCTGTGGTGTAGAAGGCTGTTGCCACATCGCCCCAGGGAATCGTAACTGCTCGCTTTTCGCCATTACCGAAATCAACAGGACGCACCCGGTAAGCAAAGGGTACTGATATAATCTGGCCATCTTGACGCACCCTACCCCCTTGACCCAGCCCCTCGATGGCGGTCTTCGCTGTACCTGGGCTAAAACCTGACAAAGATTCAAAACCTAAGGCCAGATAAGTGGCGTCAGGGAGAAGCGTCTTTAAACTAGCAGCTACGCAATCCGTGGGGATCACATCAAAACCCACCCCAGGACACAGCACAATTCCGGCTGCTTTAGCCCGCTCCGAGAAACTATGAATCGCCTCGAAAACCTCGATCTCACCGGTAATATCCAAGTAATAGGTGCCGCTGGCAAGACAGGCTTCCACCATAGGCGCACTGGTGGCCGAGAACGGTCCGGCACAATGCAGCACTAATGCCACATCTTCGAGCTGGGAGGCCACTTCAGTAACCGTTGCCAAAGAAAAACTTCGGTAATCACAGGCCAGCTGTTCCGCTAAGGGTGCCAATTTAGCCGCTGACCGTCCCGCCAGTAGGGGTTTCATTCCTTGCTGAACCGCTTCCCGAGCAATCAATTGGCCGGTATAACCGTTAGCCCCGTAGATCATCCACTGTTTAGTGCTCATGATTTAACAAGCGATACGTGAAACGTTTGTGTCTGCATAGCTAAAGTAATTAATCATTTCAGTAAAGCCTCTTCATTGGGCGTTTGCGCTTGAATTTGGGCTTGCACCACAGCCATAGCGCTCATATTGACCAGCCCGCGAACACTTGCAGCGTGGGTAACTATATGGACGGGACGCGCTGCACCCACCAGAATTGGACCTACCGCCACACCCTTACCGAGCATTCTAAGAAGATTAAAGGCAATATGCGCTGCGTCTACATTGGGCATAACTAACAGATTTGCTTGCCCCTTGAGTCTTGAGGCTGGAAATACGCCATTGCGGATGTCCTCAGCAAGGGCCGCATCCGCGTTCATTTCTCCCTCTACTTCCAGGTCTGGCGCTTGCGCCCGGAGCCTTTGCAAAGCTTCGCGCATTTTTATGGCTGATGGATTATAATAGGTGCCAAAATTGGAACGGGATAACAACGCCACTTTAGGTGTCAGACCAAAGGCCGTCACCTCTTCGGCGGCCAGCAACGTCATTTCAACGATTTCTTCGGCCGTAGGATCGGGGGTCACATGAGAGTCACAAATAAAAAACGTGCCTTCGGGAAGGATCAATAAACTAAGCGTGTACAGGTCATGGACACCGGCACGCAGACCAATAATATGGGTAATCACCTTTACGTGGTTTTTAAAACGCCCCCCTGCCCCGCATAGCATGGCCTCTGCATCCCCCAGTTGCACGGCTAAGGCTGCCACCACCGTCGAATCCGTGCGCACAGCGGTTTTGGCATTTTCCGGCGACACGCCTTTACGACCCATAAGACGGTGATATTCACTCCAATACTGTTGAAAGCGAGGGTCTTGAAGGATATTGATCAATTCAACGTCTTTACCTACCTTCAGCCGCAATCCTAGTTCCCGAATACGATGCTCGATGACCTGGGGTCGTCCTACTAAGATAGGATGAGCAAGTCCCTCATCCACCACCTGCTGCACCGCTTGCAGCACGCGGCGCTCTTCGCCTTCCGCATAGACTAACCGTCGCGGATGGGTTTTTGCAGCGGCAAAGATAGGTTTCATCACCAAACCTGACTTGAAGACAAACTCGGTCAGATGGTCCCGGTAGCCTTCCAGCTCCATAATAGGCCGGGTAGCCACCCCTGTCTCCATGGCGGCCTTGGCCACCGCAGGCGCCAATTGACTAATAAGGCGCGGATCAAAGGGTTTTGGAATAAGATAATCGGGGCCGAATTGAGTCGGCATACCGCCGTAGGCTTTGGTCACCACTTCAGACGATTCCGCCATGGCCAAATCGGCCAGAGCATGCACACAGGCAAGCTTCATCTCCTCATTGATGGCGGTTGCCCCGACATCCAAAGCGCCACGGAAAATAAAGGGAAAACAAAGCACATTATTGACCTGATTAGGATAATCCGAGCGGCCTGTGGCAATAACGGCATCGGGACGTTCGGCTTTGGCTTGCTCAGGCAAAATTTCTGGATTGGGATTAGCTAACGCCAAAATTAACGGCTTGTCCCCCATGCGCCGCACCATGTCGGGTTGCAATATGCCCCCGATGGACAATCCCAAGAAAATATCCGCTCCCTCGATCACCTCCGCCAGGGTTCGTGCCTGGGTATCTTGAGCATACACGGCCTTCCATGGGTCCATCTCCTCTTTGCGTCCTTTGTAGACCACACCGAATTTATCTGTCACCGTAATATTCTCACGGGGCAAACCTAGGCTCACCAATTGATTTAAACAGGCCAGACCCGCGGCGCCAGCCCCTGACGTTACCAATTTTACCTGGCGGATATCTTTATTCACCACCCGCAGACCATTGACCACTGCCGCTCCCACGATGATGGCGGTACCGTGTTGATCATCGTGAAAAACAGGGATTCTCATGCGCTCCCGTAGCGCCTGTTCCACCTGAAAACATTCCGGCGCTTTAATGTCTTCCAAATTAATGGCGCCAAAGGTGGGTTCTAGGCTGGCGATAATATCTATGAGCTTATCCGGCTCGTGGGCGTTGATTTCAATATCGAACACATCAAGATCGGCAAATTTTTTGAATAATACCGCTTTACCTTCCATAACTGGTTTGGCGGCCAAGGGGCCAATATCGCCCAACCCCAAGACAGCCGTACCATTGCTAATCACCGCCACCAAATTACCGCGAGCGGTAACTTTAGCAGCCTCCTGAGGATCTTCAACAATGGCGGCGCAGGCGGCCGCCACACCAGGCGAATAGGCCAGTGCTAAATCTCGTTGCGTTGCTAGGGGTTTAGTGGCGACGATAGCCAGTTTGCCCGGTTTAGGCATACGATGGTAGTGAAGCGCAGCATCTCTAAGTTTTTCAGGCATGGCAAGCACCTAATCAGTTTTTGATTATCATCATTTTTGTTAGGGATTAAATAGCCCAATTTGCTGCAAAGTGCTATGGCAACCTAGTGTTTATCGGATGATTTTTTGCTTGATCAAGCAGCAGTCGTCTAAATCATTAGCAATAACCCGTTATTGACAAGCAATCGTCATCTTTAAAGATCTATGCCTTGAACCTTTTTGATCGTAATCAAAACGCCACCTGTTATTACTGGTAAATTAATAAAGTTTTGAGCAATTATGCCGATTATGGCGGCGAGACTCTGTTTTTTCTCACGCTTTGGCAAAAAATTAACGTTATTGCCTGCCCACCTCACTTTACTTTAAGTAGGCAAGTACGTTTTATAGGCACATAAATCCTATAATGGTAGGCAATAACATTAATCAGCGAAGGAGGATGGCATGAATAAAGCGATTGATTTTGTACGCTACACCGGTCTTGGAGAAAAGGTTAGAAAAAGTCGTCTTCCAGCCCGACTGGATTTGCTACAAAGTCTAACGGGACTTTTTTTAGCACTTTTTATGTGGATACATATGCTGCTGGTTTCCTCTATTCTGCTGGGCAAGGACGCCATGTACACGGTATCGAAATTTTTTGAGGGAAAATATTTTTTTGGCGAACCCTACCCAATCCTTGTGTCTGGCGCCGTAGCCTTCGTATTTATCATCTTTATTGCCCATGCTGGGCTTGCCATGCGCAAATTTCCCATTAATTATAGGCAATACAAAGCTTTTCGCGGTCATATGCACACCATGCACCATGACGATACCACCCTGTGGTTTGTGCAAGCCTACACCGGCTTTGCCATGTTTTTTTTAGGCTCTGTCCATCTTTATATCATGATGGCAAACCCCGCTGAGATCGGACCTTATGCCTCGGCGGATCGGGTAGTGAGCGATTGGATGTGGCCTCTCTACATCCTGCTGTTACTAGCCGTGGAGTTTCATGGGGGTATTGGTTTGTACCGGCTAGCCGTTAAATGGGGATGGTTTGAAGGCAAAAACCCCCAAGAAACTCGCATAAACTTAAGAAAACTAAAATGGTATCTGACAATTTTCTTTTTAACATTAGGTTTTTTATCCCTGGCTGCTTATATCAAGATTGGTCTGGAACATCGGGATAAGGTGGGTGAGCCCTATATCCCCACCAGCGCATACAGCCAACCGCTGACCCGTGCGACCTAACGACTCAGGATGGGGTATTAGTCATGAATATAATCTACACAGATGTTTTAGTTATCGGCGGTGGTCTAGCCGGGTTACGGGCCGCTATTGGCGCCCGGCGCCGGGGCCATGACGTGGTGGTGCTTAGCTTAGTGCCTGCTAAACGCTCCCACTCGGCAGCAGCTCAAGGCGGCATGCAGGCCAGTTTAGGCAATACCATCAAGGGCGCGGGGGATAACGAGGACGTCCACTTCGAAGACACGGTACGCGGCAGTGATTGGGGCGCCGATCAAAATGTAGTCCGTATGTTTGTCAATACGGCGCCTAAAGCCGTGCGTGAATTAGCTTCCTGGGGTGTACCTTGGAATCGGGTCAAGCGCGGCAGCCGAGATGTTATTATCAACGGCCAAAAAGTGACCCTTACCGAAAAAAATGCCGCTCATGGTCTCATTACAGCACGGGATTTCGGCGGCACAAAAAAATGGCGCACCTGCTATACCTCCGATGGCACCGGCCACACTATGCTGTTTGCGGTGGGTGACCAAACCATCGCCCACGGTATTCCCGTCCACGAACGCATGGAAGCCATTGCCCTTATCCATGACAGTGGCCGCTGTTATGGCGCCATTGCGAGAAATTTAATCACAGGGGAATTGGTTGCCTATGCAGCCAAAGCAACCACCATTGCCACAGGGGGTTTTGGCCGCATTTATCGGGTTTCCACCAATGCGGTTATCAATGAGGGCATTGGGGCCGCCATCGCTTTGGAGACCGGTATCGCGACCCTGGGCAATATGGAAGCCGTACAGTTTCATCCCACAGCTATTTTCCCGGCAGGTATTCTAGTGACCGAAGGGTGCCGTGGTGACGGTGGTTTATTATTAGATGGCGACCGGCACCGCTTTATGCCCGACTATGAACCGGAAAAACGGGAATTGGCGTCTCGAGATGTGGTATCCCGACGCATGGAAGAACACATTAAAAAAGGCAAAGGTGTTGCTTCCCGCTACGGGGAACATCTGTGGTTGGATATTACCCTATTGGGCCGTGCCCATATCGAGAAAAATCTTCGTGAAGTCAAAGACATCTGCACTAACTTTTTAGGGGTTGATCCGGCTGAGGGTTTAGTCGCTGTACGCCCCGCTCAGCATTACTCTATGGGTGGTATTCGCACGGGTCACACTGGGCAAAGCTCTGCCCTTAAAGGGTTGTTCGCCTGTGGTGAAGCCGCCTGCTGGGATATGCACGGTTTTAATCGGCTAGGAGGCAATTCCGTCGCAGAGACCGTGGTGGCCGGTATGATCGTAGGTGAATTCATCGCCGATTTTTGCGATTCCAGCGACAGCGATATCAACATCTCCACAGGTTTATTCAAAGAGTTTTGGGAGCGCGAAACCGCAAAGATCAATGTTCTGGCAAATTCTACCGGCCAGGAAGATGCTTTTGTACTGCGGGCGCAAATGCAAGATATTATGACGGCTAAGGTGGGCATTTTTCGCACCGGCGAGGATCTCCAGACGGCTGTGGAAGAATTGCAAAAACTCTTGGTAAGAAGCCGCAATATTGGCCTTAAATACAAATGGACAGGTGCCAATCCAGAATTGGCAGCCGCCTATCGGGTGCAGAAAATGCTGAAACTTGCCTTATGTGTTGCTTATGGGGCTGCGCAACGCACAGAAAGTCGGGGCGCCCATTATCGGGAAGACTATCCAAAGCGTAATGATAAGGACTGGTTAAAACGCACCTTGGCTACCTGGACTGATGACGATGCAACCTTGCCAAATCTCTCCTACGAGGATATCGATGTGATGGCCATGGAATTACCCCCTGGTTGGCGTGGCTATGGGGCTAAAGATTATATCGACCACCCTGATACGCCTAAACGCTTGGCGCAAATCGAGGAGATCAGGGCAGACATGACCCCTGGGGATCGTTATGGTATTCAAGCTGCTTTATTGCCCTATGACCATCTACTACCCCAGCGATTCCAAGGCCAAAACGAACGTTTTGAGGAGGCTGTATGATGGATATGGCTACTAATTCTAATAGCAATAGCACGGGAACACTGCAACAGAACAGGCTGTTAAAAATTCATGTTCTACGTTATAACCCCCAGGATCCCGATAGCCGACCCCACATGCAAACCTTTGAAATTGAAGAAGCCGAGGGTATGACGCTATTTATTGCCCTGAGCGAAATTCGTGAAAAACAAGACGGTTCTTTGCAATTTGATTTCGTCTGTCGCGCAGGGGTGTGCGGTAGTTGCGGTATGTTGATTGATGGCCGACCCGATCTAGCTTGTCGTACCCAAACCAAAGACTTGGGAGAAGAGATTACTTTAGCGCCATTACCGGTATTTGAGCTAATCGGTGACTTATCGGTAAACACGGGGAAATGGATGCGAGGCATGAGTGAACGGTTGGAAACCTGGATTCATAACAATGACCAGGTGGATTTAGGCAAACTTGAGGAACGCATGGAACCTGAACTCGCCGAAGCCATTTTCGAGTTGGATCGCTGCATTGAATGTGGGTGCTGCGTAGCTGGTTGTGGCACCGCTCGCATGCGGGAGAACTTTGTGGGCGCAGTGGGCCTCAATAAAGTTGCGCGATTTAGGCTCGATCCCCGAGACACTCGGAATGATGACGACTTCTATGAACTCATCGGGGACGATGATGGCGTTTTCGGTTGCATGTCGCTACTGGGTTGCCACGATGTTTGTCCTAAAGAGTTGCCATTACAAACCCAAATCGCTTATATGCGCCGTAAGATGGTTACCATGTGGTAAAAAGTCTTATGCCAAACGTATTGCGCAAATTCCTAGGTGTTCTTATCCTTATGGCCATTATTGGCGTTCCTGCATGCCAAACGTTTTTTGGTATGTAATCGCAAAACTGTGATATTACGGCTTATTAGTAACTTATGACGGTGGTCGGGCTGATAGCTCAGCCCATCAAGGACACCTGATATGGCGCTCAGATACCGACAAACCACCCAAAAATTCCGTCCTGGTAATGGTGGCATGCTGTTTTTATTGCCGCTGCCAATTTTATTTGCGGCCATTGTTTCCCTTATTCGGGAAGATTTGACGTCCCTTATCTTTAATACCTCAAGCTATGGATTGTATCTAGCTGGTGCGTTATTGATCCGTCGTGGTCTTTACAACGCGGCTGACTATGAGGATCACACCGTAGAACAAGCGCCTAAATATCCTTTAAAAACCTTAGGCGCCGCAACCATTGCTTTGGCAACCGGCTGGGTCGCCTTTAGTGGCGCGGGTTACAGTTTTCCCATATCGGTAGGTTTTGGGTTAGGGGCATTGATGGGTTGTTATTTACTGTATGGCTTTGATCCTCGCAGGGTAAAACAAGCTACTGATACCAGTGGCTCAGATAACACCAATCAGGTTGTACAAGCGCTAGAACGGGCTAAAGGTATTATTGCGGGTATCGATCATGCGCGACATAAAATACGCAACCCAGAATTGACGGGTCGTTTACAGCGTATTGTTAATCTGGCCCGGCAAATCCTCGCGGTGATTGAAGAAGATCCCAAAGATCTGCGCCGCGCCCGTAAGTTTCTCAATATCTATTTAGAAGGTGCTCAGCAGGTTACCGCAGGTTATGCCCGTACCCATCAACACATGGAGTCCCAGGAATTAGAGGACAATTTCCGGCGGGTTTTGGTCACTATTGAAGAGGTTTTCCAGGAACAACAGCAAAAATTATTGGAAAATGATGTATTGGATCTCGATGTAAAAATCGAGGTGCTTGCCAACCAACTCAAACGGGAAGGTGTTGTTTAACACATTTTTGTTAGACAAACTAAAAGTACCGTTTTAGCAATGAACGAGCTTAATGCCTTATGTCGCAAATTACCGAGACATCTAGTAACCCGAACGTTATCGCCAGTGCCGCCGAGCAAGATCTTATTCCCCAAGTGAAACAAGATCTCGCTAAACGTACGCCAGCACCAGAAGTCGATCAACAAAAAATTACCACCCTGATCGATGAAATCGATATCAAAGATAGTAATTCTATTCTTTTCTTTGGTAGCAAAGCGCAAGAGCAATTAACCTCTATCTCTGATCGTATGTTAGAAGGCGTACGCAACAAAGACACGGGACCCGCCGGTGCTTCCCTCAACGAAATGGTCTCGGTACTCCGCGGCTTCGATGTGGAAGAATTGGATCCCAAAAACAAACCCGGCTTTTTTGCTCGTTTATTTAGTAAAGCTAAACCCCTGGCGAGGATTGTCCAACAATACGAGTCGGTGCGTAATCAAATCGACATGATCAGTGATAACTTAGAGCGGCACAAAACTAAGCTATTAACGGATATTACCTCCCTGGATCGTCTCTACGAAGCCAATCTGGATTATTTCCACACCCTGGAGCTTTATATCAAGGCGGGAGATGCCAAGCTGCATGAGCTGGATACGGAAATTATTCCAGCCCTAGAACAAGAAGCGCAAACCACCGAAGCGGTCATCAAGGCCCAAGAACTACGGGATTTGCGCAGCACCCGGGATGACTTAGAGCGGCGTATCCATGATTTAAAACTAACCCGCCAAGTCACTATGCAGAGCCTGCCAAGCATCCGTTTGGTTCAGGAAAACGATAAGGGATTGGTGAGTAAAATCACCTCCACCATGATGAACACCATTCCCCTATGGCGGCAACAATTGGCCCAGGCCATCACCGTCTATCGGTCTGGTCAAGCGGCCTCTACCCTTAAGTCAGCCACGGATTTAACCAACGATCTGCTAGCGGCCAATGCTGATAATCTTAAAGAGGCCAATGCCCAGGTGCGCCAGCAGATAGAGCGCGGTGTGTTCGATATTGAGACGGTGAAAAAAGCTAATCAAACCCTTATCGCCACTATCGAGGAGAGCTTACAGATCGCTGACGAAGGGCGCCGCCGTCGCCAGGAAGCCAATACCCAATTGGAGGCCTGTGAAACCGAACTGCGGGAAAGCCTTGCCGCCGCTAGCGCCCGTACCCAAGCCAGTAGACGGTTTCGGTAGATCATGGGTTTATGGGATAAGCTATTTGGCGAATTTGTCGATGTCATCGAATGGCTCGACGATTCCAACGATACTCTTGTCTACCGTTTTGAGCGCTATGGCAACGAAATCAAGTACGGCGCCATGCTCACCGTGCGCGAAGGTCAAGCGGCCATACTGATCAACGAAGGCCAACTGGCGGATGTGTTTGAACCCGGTCTGTACCAACTAGATACCGCTAACTTACCCCTATTATCTACCCTACAAGGATGGCCCCACGGTTTTCAAAGCCCTTTCAAAGCGGAAGTTTACTTTTTCAGCACCCGTCGTTTCACGGATTTAAAATGGGGCACCAAAAATCCCATCATGCTGCGGGATCAGGAATTTGGACCGGTACGGCTGCGGGCTTATGGGACTTACGCCATCCGCATCCGCGATGCCACCACTTTTTTGCGGGAGATCGTGGGTACCGACGGTCATTTCACCACCGCCGAAATCACCCATCAACTGCGCAATTTGATCGTCTCGCGATTTGCCTCAACCCTGGGTGAATCCCATATACCGATTCTCGACCTCGCCGCCAATTATGACGACTTAAGCGATTTCCTCACCCAGCGTATTGGGCCGGAATTTCAGGTCTATGGGCTGGAGTTAACCAAATTACTGGTGGAAAACATTTCCCTGCCAAAGAATGTGGAAGCAGCCCTAGACCGGCGCACCAGCATGGGCATCGTGGGAAATCTAAATCAGTACACCCAGTTCCAAGCCGCCGAATCCATGCGCTCAGCCGCCCAGCAACCGGGCAGCGGTTCCGATGCCATGGGTATGGGCATGGGGTTTGTGATGGCGCAAAAACTCGGTGAATCGTTATCGTCAAACTCGCCTCAATCGCAGCCAAACCCTCACCCGCCATCCACATACGCTGCAACACCACCACCCATCCCTACCGAAAACCCCTACTTTGTAGCGGTCAACGGACAACAGACAGGTCCGTATAATAGGGCTGAATTAGAGGCTCAAGCATTCAGCGGACAGCTTACCCCCTCAAGTCTGGTCTGGCGTCAAGGGATGGCCAACTGGACACCTGCTGGTCAGGTGGCGGAGTTACATGGGCTCTTTGAAAATATCCCACCGCCGATTCCCGGTGCATAAGCAGTTAGCCCTTTTATTTTAACTCCCTTTATGCAGACCCCCGGCCAATCCAGCACTGCCGACAATATTTCCCAGCAGTTTCCCTGTGACCAATGCGGCGCACCGCTCCAGTACGCCCCCGGTACTCAGATGCTGCGTTGCCCCTATTGTGGCCATGAAAATGTTATTGTTGCGGCCCTTGAACCTATTGTGGAACAGCATTTCCACGAAACCCTGGCAGAACTTGCCAGCGCCGAGAGACTTACGGAAAGCGTCACCAACCACTGCGCATCCTGTGGTGCCACTTATACCCCGGACCCCCATGTCCATGCAGACAGCTGCCCCTTCTGTGGTGCGCCGGCTGTGGTAGCAACGGAACGTCACCGCCATATCCAACCTCAGGCTTTATTGCCTTTTCACATCCCTCAACAGCAAGCGCGAGATATGTTTCGCCATTGGCTTAAGAAGCTTTGGTTTGCGCCTAGTCAACTCAAATCTTATACCCGCAGCGATAAACATCTTCAGGGTATGTATGTCCCCTACTGGAGCTTTGATGCCGCATCCTCTAGCACTTACCGGGGTTCGCGGGGCGACTATTATCAAGTGCCGCAAACCTATCAAACCGTCCAAAACGGCAGGACAGTAACACGCACTCGGATGGTTACTAAAGTACGCTGGACGCCCGCTTCAGGGCATGTCTCACGATTTTTTGACGATGTATTGGTGTTGGCTAGCCATACTCTTCCCAGACGCATCACCGAGCGTTTAGAACCCTGGGACTTGGCCAATTTAACCCCTTACCGGGAGCACTACCTAAGTGGCTTTCGCAGCGAAATGTATCAGGTGGAACTTGGTCAAGGCTTTGACTATGCAAAGCAACGTATGGCGCAAGTTATTCGCCGAGACGTGATGCGCGATATCGGTGGGGACTTACAACGTATTCAGCAAGTAAACACCCATTATAGTCAAATACATTTTAAACATATTTTACTGCCCATTTGGGTGTCAGCGTTCCGGTTTAAGGATAAAGCTTACCGATTTGTTATCAATGGCCGCAGCGGAGAGGTTCAGGGAGAAAGACCCTATAGCTTTTGGAAGATTGTGGCAATCCTACTTATCGGCATGATTATCATAGGGGCCGCGGTTTTCGCCGGGTTACATTTTCAAGACGCACAGATAAGCTATTGATTAATCTATTCAATTTAAAAAAACCACCCTATTTTTCTGTCACTTTGCTGACATCGTATTGGGTAACTTCTTGGAGAGACAAAACCCCGTCGCTGTTGGCGTCGGCGGTTTCAAAATCTTTAAGTTTAATACTCATGACCTCATCCAGTGAAAGGTAACCGTCTTGATTGAGATCACTTGTGGCAAAAGTCTTTGGATCGTGGTTAGCAAGTTCGTTTTTATGAATTTTGCGATCTTTGTCATCGTCTAAAGCCACAAACCCTGTCACAAAGTCACTTACGTATTCAGCTTCATCGATGACACCGTCGTCATTTTGGTCTGCTGCCTCAAAAGCAGCCTGAGAAAACGAGTTACTTGCTTCCTCTGCACCAGCAAAACTAATCATGACGATAAATATAAAGCTCATCCATACTAGGCTCGTCAGGCTGACTGAGTGTTTCATACCTACCTCCGTCTAAAACGTTATAAACATGTTTGGTTTAAAAGTGCTCATAGGTTAGAGTTTGTAACCTTTAAAACCTACAAAAATTGCTCAGAAACTCAGCTATAAAATTTCAAAACAACTATGACACGTCTGTCATCGGCGGTAAAGTTCGTCAATGCTTTCAACATGGGCTTGCAACCAACACAGAGGATAAGGGTATGACCAAAGCAATCCGTATTCATGAACACGGCGGTCCTGACGTATTACGTTGGCAAGAGGTCCAGGTGGGTGATCCAGCCGCAGGCGAAGTACGTATACGCCATAACGCCATCGGTTTGAATTTTATCGACGTTTATCACCGTACCGGTCTTTATCCAGTGCCAGGTCTGCCCAGCGGCATTGGTCTTGAAGCGGCTGGTGTCGTGGAAGCTGTGGGTGATAACGTTACGGATTTACAGGTGGGTGATCGAGTCGCTTATGCATCGCCGCCGGTGGGTGCCTACGCAGAGACCCGTTTGATACCCGCTGATCGCGTGGTGACAGTGCCAGATACCATCGACGACCGCACTGCAGCCGCTATGATGCTGAAAGGGATGACGGCCCACTACTTATTACGGCGTAGTTACCGAGTACAAAACGGTGATGCGATTTTAGTGCATGCCGCCGCGGGTGGGGTAGGTTCAATTCTTTGTCAATGGGGAAAACATCTAGGGGCAACGGTCATTGGCACCGTAGGCAACGATGCAAAAGCTGAAAAAGCCCGCGCCCATGGCTGTGATCATATCATTGTCTATAGTCGAGAAAATTTTCTAGAACGGGTTAAGGACATCACCTCTGGCGAAGGTGTTGCAGTGGTCTACGATTCGGTGGGTAAAGCCGTTTTTATGGATTCCTTAGATTGCTTGCGGCCTTTAGGCATGATGGTGACTTTTGGCAACGCTTCGGGAATGGTGCCAGCTTTTGAACCTGGCTTACTCGCCGCCAAGGGGTCATTGTTTCTGACTCGACCTAGTTTAATGCACTACACGGCCAAACGAGAGGATTTAGTAACCAGCGCCAGGGAATTGTTTGAGGTTGTCACCCAGGGAGCAGTGAACATCGAAGTTCATCAAACCTATGCACTAGAGGATGCCGCACAAAGTCATCGGGACCTGGAAGCTCGCAAAACCACGGGTTCCACCCTACTACTTCCTTAAATTCCAATAGGAAAAACTCTTAACTGAGTTAGCTTAGTCATCCAATTGGTTTATGTTATAAAATTTCCGCCCCACTTGGTTTACGTATTAACCAAGATGGGGCAAACGCCAGCATTTTTAGATCAAATTTAGCCTAACGCGGTTTGTTCAGAAGATTGCAGCGACGCTGAAGAGCCATTCATAAGCGCTTTAACGTGAGCTGCCGCACTGGTGGCAAGGGCTGATAGATGATATCCCCCCTCTAGCGTAGATACGACGCGACCTGCACAGCACCCATTGGCGATATCTAAAATTTCCGTGGTGAGCCAGGCATAATCTTCCTCGGTGAGATTGAGCTGGGCCAACGGATCTAGATAATGGGCATCGAAACCAGCGGAGATGAATATAAAATCCGGTTTAAAATTTTCTAAGGCGGGTCCCATAATAGTGTTCCAACCGTGACGAATTTCCTTAGAACCACTATTAGGCAACAACGGAAAATTAATGATGTTTCCGACACCTCGCTCTTCTGCTCGCCCGGTGCCTGGGTACAACGGAGACTGGTGACTGGAAATATACAAACACTCAGGGCGACTCCAAAACGCAGTTTGCGTACCATTGCCATGATGCACATCAAAGTCGATCACAGCTACTCGTTCCAAGGCATGGGCTACTTGGGCATGAAAAGCACCGACGACGACGTTGTTAAAGACACAAAATCCCATTGCGCGACTGGGTTCAGCATGATGGCCTGGAGGACGTACTGCACAAAACGCATTACTTGCTTCCCCCGCCATTATTGCATCCACGCCTGCGCACACCGCTCCCGCCGCCCGCATAGCAGCATCTCCAGAAGACGATGACAAGGCAGTATCCCCATCGAGGGGATAAAAACCATAATCTGGAACCGATTTCAATACCCGTTCTACGTAACGCTGGGGATGGGCCCGGGTAAGCTGATCCATAGTCACCGCGGGCGCTTCTTTCCAGTAAAGATCAGCAAACGCAGACTTTTTTAGTGCTTGCTGAATGACTTCAAGACGATCTGGACATTCGGGATGGCCATATCCCATATCATGTTCCGCACAAACCGAATGATGGTAAAGCAAAGTGGTCACAATGGGACCTCCTAAAGAGTTAGCGCTGGGATGTGGCCCGTTGCAGTGCTCGAAGCACATCTTCCCGAGAAATAATGCCGACCAAAACCCCTTTTTCTACAACAGGGAAACTTTTAACTTGTCGTGCCACCAGTTGTTGCAAGAGTCTGCTCAGCGGTAAATCAAGCATGACAGTTTCTGGATTGACAGTCATCACCGTCTCCACAGCTTGCTCCATAATTTTATCGTAGGGTGGCACTACCGCATCAGGTGTAAAAATAAAGGCTTTAAGAAGATCAAACTTAGTCATCATACCCAGCAGTAGATTTTCTTCGTCTACTACGGGCACACCGTTAAAGTCATGGGCTTCAAAGATATCTTGCACCTTTCGTAAGACAGTGGAAGTCGATACAGTAATCGGCGAAGTGGTCATAGCGTCCTTCACCGTGTAACGTAAGAATTCATACATAAAACAGCACCTTTACTTGCCAACAAATGGCTTTTATGCTCACTATACCCTAGCTGCTCTTGATATTAAATCAAGAGACTGAAATACAGCCTGCACATTCACGCACAGAAAAATCCATGAAAACCACTGCATTTGTCCAAACCCAACTTATACAAATGGCTAAAAACTTAGCCAACCTGACCCACCAAGCCGAGGCTATTGCTACAGTCGCAGAGTGGATGGTGCAACGTATCCGTTTAGGAGGAAAAATCCTCTTTTGCGGTAACGGTGGGTCGGCGGCAGATGCACAGCATTTGGCTGCCGAGTTAATGGGTCGATTTCTTAAGGATCGGCTTCCTCTCCCCGCCATTGCCCTGAATACAAATAATTCTGTTATCACCGCTTTGGGTAACGATTATGGATTTGCTGATATTTTTTCTCGCCAAATACAAGGTATTGCTGGTGACAAAGATATGCTAATTGCCTTATCTACCAGCGGTAATAGTCAGAATATTATCAATGCTTTGGGATCTGCACGGGAGGTAGGCGCTGTAACCGTCGGCTTAAGCGGCGCAAGCGGCGGTGAGATGCGTGAAGCGTGTGATTTATGTATTTGCGTACCTTCATCTAGCACACCTCGTATTCAAGAAATGCATATCGCTATTGGCCATTTGCTCTGTGAATTAGTAGAAGAAGCATTATCGTAAATGAATGAATGTTATGAAATACCTTTAGCGGGTAGCGCTTAACAATTATGCAACGGGGTGCGGTTTTTTTTGATCGCGATGGGGTGTTAAACCAAGATCGGGGCTATGTTTATCGTATTGAAGATTTTGTGTGGATAGAAGGAGCCCGAGAAGGAATCCGTCTTGTCAATCAGTTAGGTTTTTATGTGTTTGTGGTGACTAACCAATCGGGGGTGGCACGGGGCTATTATTCCGAGCACGATATCACGCAGCTCCATACTTGGATGCAAAACCAACTTACTGCTTTTGGCGCTCATATCGATGATTTTCGCTTTTGCCCTCATCACCCCCATGCGACGCTACTCGAATATCGTAAGGTTTGTAACTGCCGCAAACCTAAACCCGGTATGATCAGCGATCTGCTACACACCTGGGACGTTAATCCGAAAAAGTCCTTTTTTATCGGTGATAAAAACACTGATTTACAAGCCGCGGCCTCGGCAAGTATAAAAGCATATCTTTTTGATCAAACAAATCTGCTACATAGGCTAGAGCAAATTTTTGCTTGTTAAAACAATCATGTTCTCTGGCAAATTCATAAAGAGTTTTCGTGGCGCTCGCTTAGCGATGGCAACTCTGTGGCTGGTAATATCGCCGATAAGTGTCCTGGTCGCGGATGAACCCTCGTCGGGTAATTCTATCACTGATGCGGTATTAGAGGATCTGCAGGAAACCCTGGAAGAGGAACAAAAAACCCTTATTCAAAGACGCCAGGAACTAGAGGCGTTACAACAAAAAGGTGAGACCCAAGAACCCGCCGATGCAAATATCTTAGAACAAGCCAGTACGGCGGTAGAAAACGCACGTCTGCGTGAAGAAAATCTAACCACGCTACTGACGAATACAAAGCGCCGACTGAAGGAGTTAGAAAATCGGCTTGCCCAGCTTAAACAGCGTAAACAACTGCTGGAAAATCCAGCACGAGATGCCGAACAAAGCACCCCTAATGCCTTGGCCAGGGTGCAAAACGCTATACCCCGAACTCGCACAGAATACGATTTAGTGAAGGCACGGGTGCAAGTATTAACCAGTCTACTGAGTGTCGCAAAAAAACGGCTTAGCTTACTTGCTAGTATACAATCCAACCTTGAACAGCAATACCTAAACCAAGAATCACAATTCCCTATACGCAGCAACCCAACTCGCGAATCAGAAAAGCGTCGTCTAGAAACTCAGCTCAATAAATTAGAGCAGCGCTTGGCTCGAGATGGCGGCGACCTCACCTTAATGCAACGTAATCAGTTAGAGACAGAATTCCAGATCCTTGAAGCTCGCCTTGATCTATTACCCCTAAAAGACACATTGGATAGCGCGACCCGCACCTTAAATCGTTTACAACCCATCGTGGATTTGTCCCTGGCTGAACCTCAAGTGTTAGAGGAGGCATTAGCGCGTTTCCGTCGCACTCAAACTCAACTCAATGAGGTTAAAGCACGTTTAGCTCGCCAGCAAAGTCTTTGGCAGGTCCGCCAGGCCGGCTTAGCAACCCGTGAGACACAGCGTATCGCGGATCAACGTCAGCTGATCGATGACTTGCTAAACACCATTAAAACCCAGTTAATACGCACCCAAGCATTACGAAAACGAGCCCGCAACCTGGAAACCGCGTTGCTAGAGCGCTATCAAGAAGCGTTGCAAGAAGCTTTAAGCGAACGGGTGGCATGGCCAAATACGGAGCAAGACTGGCAGGAATTAGCTGATCAATTGCAAACAGCACCCGCCGTCGTGGTGAATCAAATTCGCTTGAGCTTTAGGTCAGCTGTTAATGCAGCAACACGGACAACCGTTGCGGATTGGATTATGCTGGCTTTCAGCACGATACTGGTAACGCTTTTGTTGTTTTGGATACGGCATGCTATTAGCCACAGCGCAGAGCGTATCGAAGCCGATAGTCATAAAGATAGTCCACGGGCGGCACTCGCCATTGGGCTGCGTTTGCTACATCATCATCTGCCCAGTGTGGGTCTCGCCGTGGTGCTACTGCTCATTGTATTTAATCTTCCGATACCGTCCCTAAGCCGCCGCATTTTGGCGACCCTGGCGATCCTATATATCGCAATTCGCCTGCCCATCAGTCTATCTTGGCTCTTGCTAGTCTCTCCTGATCTACCCGCCGAACGCCAGCGGCGTAAGGTACATCGCCAGTGGTTAGTGGCCCTGATTGTCGGCGTCTTCCTAGCGGCAGCAGTAACCCTGACACGCTTGAGCGCATTGGATGCCACGCTGGTGGCTTTTTTCGACCGTTTGCTGATGCTTTATTTGGTTTTAATGTCACCCCTACTGCTGCACGCCCGCCGACTGTTTTTACAGCTGTTAGGACAACGCTACCGCACACGTCCCTGGTTTTGGATATTACGGTTCGGTAGTCTCGCTTTAGCTGGCATCCTGGGTCTAGTGGGACTAGTTGGTGTGGTGGGTTATTTAAACCTGGCTTGGTTCATTGCCCGTTATTTATCCCTCACATTGATCCTAGCGTTGGGCTGGTTGTTACTACAAGGACTGCTCAACGACATCATGACGAGGCTAGATCGAGACTTTATCGACCATTACCGGAGCTGGCCAAAAACCCTGTTTACTTTTCTACACAGCATAGCAAACATTGCCTTAGCCTTAGGCGTTGCTTTGGGCATGGTATGGTTGTTTGGTTGGGGTCAAGAAGTACCGTTGGTACAAGCTTGGGAATTACTAGCCATTACTGTGGCCGCTATCCTTATCGTTCACGAAATAGCTTATTCTCTGATTAGCGAACTGGCTCAGCGAGTGCGTAGTCCGTTACTGACCGCACTATTGAAACGTTCACGCCGACCATTAGGTATTATTTTGCCATTGGTCACGTTACAAATCATCGTACCGAACCTGACCTTGCCAGAGTCGGTTATAGAACCTGCTCACCGACTATTAGCACTTATGCAAATTGCTGCTATTGCCTGGTTGTTGTTGCGGCTAGTAGGTAGCATCGATGACATTGTCGACGCCCATTATCAATTGAACGTGAAGGACAATTTAAACGCACGCCGAGTCCGCACCCAGCTTCAGGTATTACGCCAGACTGCTCAGATTGCTATTTATTTTATCGCTATCGCCGGCGCCCTCATGACGTTTCCGGCAATTCGTCAATTGGGTACTGGACTGTTGGCATCTGCTGGGGTCGCAGGACTTGTGGTGGGTATGGCGGCGCGTCCGCTGTTGGCTAATTTAATCGCAGGCATACAAATCGCGTTAACACAACCCATTCGTGTTGACGATGTGGTCATCGTCGAGGGTGAATGGGGACGTATCGCAGAGATTACAGCTACCTATGTGGTGGTCCGCATCTGGGATGACCGCCGTCTTGTGGTGCCCCTTAACTATTTTAATGAACAACCCTTTCAAAACTGGACCCGGCGTAGCTCGGACCTTTTGGGTACAGCGTTTTTTCATGTGGACTATACCTTTCCTGTAGAAGAAGGACGCAGGGTATTACGCGACATTTTAGAATCCACAGACCTTTGGGACGGTCGGGTATGCGTGCTTCAAGTGACTAATGCCACGGAACAAACTGTGGAGCTACGTGCTTTAATGAGCGCTACGGATGCTTCGACAGCGTGGGATTTACGGTGCTATGTGCGGGAAAGTTTCGTCAAATTTCTTCAGGAAAATTATCCAGACGCTTTACCAAAGACTCGTGCACTGCTTGAAGAATTTGAAAAAAGCGAAGAAAGCGAGAAACACCGTGTAATCCAACCAAGAACCCAAATAATCGGCAAAAATTAACACAAAAAATTAACCTCCAAATGAAAAAAAGGCCATATAATTTGTCTCATTATGGTGGCAAGATGTTTTTTTTAATACAGTTCAGGGGTTGTTCAGCTCTCTTTCATAGGATTAATCGATTTCAACCCTGCGGAGTGCAATGATGATTAGTATATACGGCAAAGCGAGGCGAGAGAGCATTGACTATGCACTAGCCCTTGATGGCGCTCTTATCGCTTTACGCTTAGCCATAAAGCGTATTGAAGCCAGCGGTGAATGTGCATCGCAAGAACGGATGCGTTTGGATAAACTGCAGAAGGCGCGCGCGGAAAAATCGTTTATAAATAGTGCAGATTTTCAACCACCGGCAAATGTCATCTATCTAAATTAAGGCATTAATTTTATATTGTTTTGATTTAATCTGACCGTTTAGACGCCCACTCTAGGTTTTTTCTCACCTAACTCGGCTTCTCTGCTTTAATGACATGCACCGGCGACATTTTTTTAACAAACTCATGACTAGAATCTCTATTATTTACGGAACGTCTGAAGGCCAGACCCGCAAAATCGCTGAGTATATGGCGTCTGTAATAGAACAAAATGGGCATTCTGCCGTGGTCGTGGATTGCTCTAAAGTATCGTCGACTTTTTCCATGCAAGATTATGACGCGGCTCTTATTGGCGCCTCCATGCATATTGGTCGATTTCAAGACTCGGTTCGCGAATTTGTCCGCAGCCACCTAGATCAACTCCAGCGTATACCCTCGGCATTTTTTTCCGTGAGCCTCACAGCAGCATCGGGAAAGGCAAAAGATCAAGCCCAGGTACGCCAATCCGTCACGGCATTTCAAAAAGAAACTGGGTGGCGACCTAATCAAGTAGCGTGCATAGCCGGAGCCCTAAGATACAGCCGTTATGGAATTGCCAAACGCTGGATCATAAAAAGGATCGCTAAAGGGATCAGCGGCGACACCGATACCAGCCACGATTACGAATATACGAATTGGGGAGCCGTCAAGTTATTTGTGGAGAATTTTCTCTCCGATCTAACCGTCCCTGTTTAGTAGTTTTTAAGATTTTTGATAATTCGCTTTGGCCATTGCAAGGCGTTCTCGAACAGTGTCTACATCCGTTTGTAAACGACGTAAGGTGGTTAAGACCGATTCAGGAAGTGTCTGTTGTAAGGCATTTTTTACCTGATCCGCAAGCTGCGCTTCAGCTTGCTCACGCTCCTCTAAAAGCTTTAGTCGATCATCATCGGCAGCAAGCAAAACTTTAGCTCGGTTAAACAGGTCATGAACTGTCTCTTTATCGGCATCTGGTTCCCGAGGAAGATGACCAAGCTCACGCAGGTGGGTCTCGAGTTCCCTAATATAGGTTTGTCGCTGTTGCAAGAACCCTTGCAACAGACCAGACAGTTGAGCATTTTCAATGGAGTCTATCGCCTGTTGATAACAATGGGCAGTTTCTTTACAAGCAACGATGACTTCGTCGAGGGCAATTTCCCCATCACTCATTAACATGACATTTCCTCAGCTATTATGGGGCTATGTCGCGGAACATAAACAGCTATAGCCCCTTTCAATACAGCAAACCGGACAGGTGTAGAGGTCATCTGTTCACCATCTGCATAAACAGCCATGGATTTACGGGTAGAGACCGTAAACGCTTGAGCATCGAATAGATCAATTTCTTCCTGTTGATCTTTTTCAGGTCCTCCACGGAGGACTGGCGCTAGCCGAACCATACTCCATAAATTTAGCGGTTTAATACTGTATAAGTGTAGCCGATGATCGTTAATAGTTGCATTGGCGGCGATAACCATGCCACCACCGTAATGACGACCGTTGCCCACAGCTATTTGGATTGATCGTATATTAATCTGACGATTATCAAACTCAATACGGGCTCGAAAAGGGCGGTTTTTTTTAAATGCCATATACAAAGCATGAAAGTAGCCAAAAACTCCCCAACGGGATTTGATGTCACTGGAAAGGTGACGGGCTACTTGAACGCCTAGACCAATGTGGGCAACATTAAAAAAATAATGATCGTTCACCTGGCCGAGGTCAATACGGTATTGAAGCCCTTCTGCAATTATCTGACAAGCTTCTGATAGATCCACAGGAATACCTAGTGTGCGGGCGAGATCGTTGGCAGTACCCATGGGCAAAAGACCTACGGGTAAATCAACCTCGGCAAGCACACCGGCTGCAGCGTTAAAAGTACCATCGCCCCCGCCTAACACAATGCTATCTACGTTTTCCCGATGACGATGGATCGCTGTTTTTATGTCTTCACACTGGTTAGTGAACGCCTCGATAACATGGATTCCTTGGCTTTTGAGAAGCTCAGCAATTACCTCAGGATCAGTTTCTCCCTGGCGGCTGTTTCGGTTGACTATCAACAAAGCGGTTCGACGAGACACAAATAATTCTCAATATTATTGATTGATTTTATTTAAGATGACAGCTTAAAGGGATTTAACGTTAACTTTAGCTATCTGTGAGAAAAGCGCTAGTCTGCGCCATATTGTTTCAGCCGATTATAAAGCGTTTTGAGACTAATACCCAACGCTTCGGCTGTTTGCGGCTTATCACCTTGATGATGGTCTAAGGTGGCAAGGATTAAACGCCTTTCCGCATCGTCGATGGACGTACCCACAGCTAGATTAAGAGCACCACTCTGATTTGCGCCTAAGGTGGGGTCTAACTTAGATTGTTGGGGAAAGTGAGACTCTTCGATTTCGCCATCGGTTAAGATAAAAGCTCTTTGCACCGCATTGCGCAACTCCCGCACATTGCCAGGCCAAGCATATTGGTTTAAAGCATCCATGGCACCGGGAGTAAACTGCTTAAGAACACCATATTGACGGTTTAATTCCGCCAGAAAGTATTCACCTAACAAGAGAATATCGCCCGCACGCTCCCGTAAAGGCGGCACTCGAATGGGAAATACCATAAGCCTAAAATACAAATCTTCCCGTAGCTTACCATCGGCAATAGCTTTTTCCGGGTCGCGGTTAGTAGCGGCAATGAGCCGTACATCCACAGGGATGTCAGTGTCACCCCCAATGCGTATTAATGCCCCTGTTTCCAGTACCCGCAGCAATTGCACCTGCAAATCAAGGGGCATTTCGGTGACCTCGTCGAGAAATAGGGTGCCACCCGAAGCCCGTTCAAAGTGACCTTTATGCTGACGCGTAGCGCCCGTAAAGCTGCCTTTTTCATGACCAAACAATTCTGTGCCAATCAATTGTGGAGAAACGGCGCCGCAGTTTACAGCCAGATAGCGACCATTTCGTCGCGGACTTAATCTATGAATAGTTTCCGCAATAATGTCTTTACCCGTACCGCTCTCCCCTTGTAGCATCACCGTGGCATCGGTGGGCGCGACTTTTTCCAGCATTCTCCGCAATTCCCGCATCACGGGTGATTCGCCCACCAACCGGGCAAAATCTTTAGGCGTTGCTGCTTTGAAAGCGGCAAATGTTTCCTCCGAAGAGGGCGTTTGGTCATCGATTACCGCCTGTAGGCAAGCTTTAAGACGCTCCACATCAATGGGTTTAACCAAGAAATCAGCCACCTGCGCCCGTAATGACTGGATAGCCGCATCCAAACTCGCATGGCCAGTAATCACCACAATACGTGTTTTAGCTTCTACATCGATTTCGTTGATTAGGTCAAGGCCACTCCCATCTGGAAGCATTAAGTCAATCAATAATAAATCGGGGGCGGCGGCTTGAAAAAGCGAACGCGCCTGTCGCAGGCTGTCTGCGGTAACCACTGAAAAACCCTGTTGCTCAATGAATTCGGCAACAGCACTGGTAAAAGCTTGGTCATCATCTACTACAAGTGCGCGCAACATTAAAATATTTTTCTCTAAGAAACCTTATATCGTGTTGTTTTACTGACGGAAAGCACACTGATTTGTGTCAACATTTCTTGTTCATTAAAACGGGTATAACTTTAGCCATAGAGTTGTATAACAATAACGCCTATCGCAACAAGCAGCAACAATACAGATGCAGTTGTAGAGTGTTCTTTCCAAAGCGTTACCGTCCGTTCCCCCACCAGCACCACCAACAGCGCCAAACCATAATAACGAATGCCACGGGCTATGCCCGATGCTAAAAGAAAAAGCACGATGGGATAAGAAGCTGTGCCAGCCATCAGCATAGCAACTTGAAACGGGATGGGTGTTACCCCTACCGCAACGATAGCCCAAAACCCATGCTCATGGAAATAGCTTTGAAAGCTATCAAAGGCGGATTGGTAGTTCATGGCCTCGATAAACCAGCGACCTAGGGATTCAAACAGAAAAAAACCGATGCCATAACCCAACAATGCGCCTAACAAACAACCCGCCGTGGTCAGGGTTGCAATCAACCAAACCCGCTGTTGATTAGCCAACATGTAAGGAATCAAAACCACTTCAAGGGGGATGGGCACCACGGTAGATTCCAAGAACGAGGCTATGAATATAAGTCTAAGGGAATGTTCTGAATTTGCCAAACGTTTGGACCACTCGGCAGCACGGGTTAAATGAGCCATATCTTCCTCTCTTTAGTTGTTTTATAGAGAAACTAAATCGGGCTGTCATAAGTAAAACTCAGCGAAAAGTGGTATTGAGTTTGCAAAAACCATGCACTAAACGTTTGCAAAGAACCCTAGGTTATCGGCAATGAAAAGACTCGATTTTTACTTTTTTTTAATAGGTGCAGCTGTGCTTTCCACCCATGCTAATAGTGAACAGCTCGCGGTTGAGCCTAAAATGAGTGTGGAAGTTGGTTATATTTCTGGCGGGAATAGCCAAGCGGATCGCGCGAGTCTGCGGGAAATAGAAGACGATTTCAATCTACAACTGAGTTTGATGGATTCCGAGAAAGAATATACTGCCGGTGGTGTTATCAAGATTATTGATGAGTCCGGTGAAACACTGGTGCAAACCGTGAGTGAGGGACCGCTCTTTTTCGCTAAATTAGAACCCGGCAGTTATACGATCAAAGCAGAATATCAAGGCAACATACAACAACAACAGGTCACGATCGATGGTGAGAAGCAGATTGAGTTAGCTTTAACCTTTTGATGGCACAGTGAACAGTGAAGTTGGCATTTTTGATGCCATCTAAGCACTAATCGATTTGTAACGATTACACATTTTTATGTAACTTTTACATAAGTAGGCAAGAGGGGTTTGTCAATTCGATAATCAAAAATTATACACCATCAAAATCAGGAACAATAACTTGTGATCAAACCGCTTTTGGCTTTTGTACTAATCATTGCGGTTAGCACGATAGCTACTTCATTACTTTGGCCAACCCATGCTTTTTGTCAAACCATAGAACTGGGTCCTGCTACACAATCTGCTGACCAATCCGAAGCACCTGAAGAAAAAATTTCCGCCACTGCGGGTCCTGAAGATGACCGCGCCATCGAAAAACGTCTGCAAAATATTTTCGCTAATATTGCAGGGTTGGAACGCATTCGCGTTAAAGTTCAAGCCGGTGTCGTCGAGTTAACAGGTCAAGCTTTGTCTGCCGACGCTCGCGAGCAAGCTGTCAAACTTGCTGAGCAAGTGGCTGGCGTCGTGGAAGTTAACGAAGATATCTCCGAAGTACGTAACCTCCAAGAGCGTTTGACGCCCACATGGGAAAAGTTACGGGGCTATGGTTATGATTTCTTAGGCTATCTACCGCTATTGGGAATTGCAGCGCTTGTCTTCACCGTCTTCTGGTTATTATCCCGCTGGGTAATGACATGGCATTTTATATTTGCCACGCTTGCCACCAATACCTTCCTACAAGAACTGTTGCGGCAACTAGTCCGTGTCACTATTATCTTGGTAGGCGTTGCCCTAACCTTAGAGATTTTGGGCATTACTGCCCCCGTCAGCACCGCCCTGGGAGCCGCCGGCTTGGTGGGCATTGCTATTAGCTTTGCCCTACGGGATACTGTGGAAAATTATATTACCAGCGTGCTGTTAACCGTGCGTCAACCCTTTGCGCCCAATGATTATATTGTCGTCGAGGGTTACGAGGGACATGTGGTGCGGCTTACCTCTCGCGCCACGATCCTCCTCACCCTGGAGGGAAATCATGTCCGTATTCCCAATGCCACGGTGTTTAAGGGAATAATCACAAATTATACCCGCCATCCAAAACGGCGTTTTGAGTTCATCGTTGGTATAGACACTGAAGAAAACATTGCCTCGACTCAAAAGCTCATAGTAAATACACTGCAAAAAGTAACCGGCCTTGTTGAAGAGCCACCGCCTCTTTGCCTCGTTGAACAATTAGGTGACTTTAACGTGCTTTTAAAAGTGATGGGCTGGGTCGACCAACACTATGCAGACTATTTCAAGGTACGTAGTGAAGCTATTCGTCTTGTCAAGCAGGCTCTTGATAAGGCAGGAGTAACAATGCCAGAACCTATCTATAACCTACGTTTAAATTCATGGGTTTCAAACAATGATATTTTATCTACCGAAACCCCAAGATCCATAACAACCTCTCAGTCTGTCGAACCGGAAGTCGTGTTAGACGTTTCTCGGAATACGTATCTTGACCGTCAAGTGGCAGTAGATGCTGGCAAGGGTGAACCTAATTTATTAAAAGAAAATGCTCTTAAAGAATAAATAATCAAAGATTAAGTAGCGCATGAGCTTTATACTTTTTGTGGTGTATTTATGAAGTTGATAGGTCTTTTTCTGGCGGTAGTGCAGCTTTAGCGGAATAATCGTTTACGTTTGTCATGGCAGTGCCAGTAACCTCGTCTGTTTTTGGCACAACACTGATACTTCCATTAGCTTCCAAGATCACCGCTTCTATATTTTCAACGGCTCCTTTGCCACGTTGACGGATAGCAAAAAGCACATCGGCTTCAGTTATTCGCTCCTCTTGCATTGCACCGGTAAGAAACTGGCCTTGATACAATAATAGCCTTGGCCCAGATTTTACATAATTTTCAAACTGTTTGGAACGACTTGACAACGAAGAAATGGCATATTGTATACCGATAAGTACAGCAAATGCAGTCATACCTTCCATAATGACGGTATCTTTCGATAAAAGAATGTTTGCCAAAATAGAACCGATGGCTACAGTGACCACAAAATCAAAGGCTGTCATAGTTGCAAGCGTTCGTTTACCAAACACCTGCAGCAAAGCGATCAAAGCTATATAGGCGACAATAGCGACAAGTAAGACACGCCCGATCCCAGACCAGTCGTCAAAAAACATAGTATTTCCTTAGCGCTAGGCGCAATAAATTTAAAAAAACAAGACTTTCGCAAAAAGAACTTGCGTAGATTGTAGCGTAGATCTATCTAAAGATAATCATGCAGCAATCCATGTACCAAGTGTTAAAAGCCGCTGTTTTTTTCTAAACGTGTAAAAACGCAATAAGTACTTGCCTATAAATTATCCGGTGTTATATCAGGAACGCTGTGAATACGTCCATGTACGCTCCATCGCCGTCTCCCAACGGCGAAGGCCCTTCCATAACACCGGATAACTTAGGGCGTTTTACTTGATAAGATACAGAATTGATTTTCAATGATTTTTGTTTTTCCATTTGGAAGCTCTATGGAATAATCAAAAATCCATTTATTTCTGACTCATCTATACTTTAGAAAATAACAAATTAAAATAATTAGCAGACATGAACAGGTTTTAAAGCGGGTTCTAAGACAGCTACCCATAGACTAGCCAATAACCAATCATACCCATTAAAAACGATTCTGTAATCATTCACTTGTACCTTCGCTACTCTATAAACGTAAGAGAGTAAGCTAATGATCGAAAACCGTCATAACAAACGCTTGACCATGAAGCTCAGTGCTCGGCTTCTTCCCCCTAGAGGCGATCCAAACTACGGAAAAATTCGTAATATGAGTCTCGATGGCTTATTTTTTGAAACACCTTTGAAATTCCCTGTAAATAATACAGTCAAGGTCCAATTTACGCTTCCGGGCAAACAAACCAAGTCGTCTAAATCAACATTAACCGCGGTGGTGGTTCACAATACGGATAAAGGGGTTGGTTTAAAGCTCCTGACGCCTATTCCTAATATATTAATGACGCTGTAAATAAGTATTAAAAGGTAGAAAGTAGACTTTTGATCTTTATTTTTAAACGCTTTCGTAAGGTTTGATAGCGACTTTTTAGAAGCCACTTATATGGATTTCTTTATAAATACACTGCTAGCTGACTTACACGCTCAAGTTGATGTTTTAATCAGCGTCATCATGGCAATGTTTTTTGGTGGATTAGTTGGCATTGAACGGGAATACGCTGATAAACCAGCTGGTTTTCGCACGCATATGTTGGTTGCTGGGGCCGCAGCCCTACTTGTCGGTCTAGCCGATGGTTTAATGCACCGTTTCACCAGTGAAGTTTATGGAGATATGTTGCGCACAGATCCTATGCGTATTGTAGAGGCTATCATCACCGGCGTCAGTTTTCTTGGCGCTGGCACTATCTTTCGTCGGGGTGAGAATAATTTAGTGAAGGGTTTGACTACCGCTGCATCTTTGTTATTGGTTAGCGGCATTGGAATAGCAATTGCTCTAAATCAGTTTGTTTTAGCTTTTGGCGTTACATCGATAAGTCTTATGGTGCTACGGTTGATGCGATTTATCGATAAAAAGATAGAAAAGAAATTTTAATGCCATCGAACCGTAACACTTGAATGCCATGAATTGATAATGCACTCAATTAAAAATCAAAAATGTTTGATAACTTAAAACATTAATGGTTCTTTTCGAAATCATCCACTTGGTTTTCTGCTTCTTCCCTGGCAATACCATACCTTTCTTGAATCTTACCAATTAAAACCTCTCGTCGACCTTCCACTTGTTCTAACTCATCGTCGGTCAATTCGCCCCAACGTTCTCGTACACTACCTTTAAACTGTTTCCAATTACCTTTAACTTGATCCCAATTCAACATAATTAACCTCCAGATTAAAATTACTTATTACTTTCAAAATCAAATAAAACCTTTGTATTAAACCTTATAAATTTTTGCAAGTCACATGCCAGCGCTTGACATTTTTTAAAAGTAAGCTAAAAACCTGAATGTTTTCAGGTTTAATGTTTTACCAATAACCATTTAAGGCGCTTTTCTTTAAAAAAACATAAATAACAACATCCCAAAAGATAGTAAAACTTACAAAGATTGTAAAATTTACAACTTCTCAAAGAAAAAGTCATTTATGGAAGCGCTCTACAATAAATTTACCTCTGAATATTTTTCATATTTATTATTAACATTTTTTGTTTACGATATGTCTTTTAATTAAAATACTTAAAAAGGCATTGGAACAGTACTTGCAGTTCCAAAACCATAATCCTATGAACGGATTAGTTTTTATAGCAACAATTTAAAATTATGGGGAATAACAATGAACTTTAAAATGCTACGTTTTGGTTTACTTTGCACATTACTAATATTGACGAGTCAACTATTTTTAGCAGGTTGCAATACAATTTCTGGAATGGGTGAAGATATCGAAGAAGCAGGAGATGCTATTGGGGAAACTATTGAAGATGAAGATGAAGATGACGAGTTTTAAAAATAGTGTTTCTCGTGGATAGTTAAACATATAACAATCTATACTCGTCACAACTGGTATAGGCAAAAGGCAGTAATTTTAAAAATGCTTTTTTTGATAAAAACCCGTTCTATGATGGGCCGCCATAGAATTTGTTTAGTTTTTCCTAGAACGGGTTTTTTAAAAAATTTTCCGTGGCTTAGTATTTATGCCATCACCTCCACAGAGGTAACTTTACATGGCCACTGTGGATAAACCCTCATATTTGACCGAGCAACCCTTTAACCGTCGTCTACTTAGCACTATTAGTATTGCCACGTTAGTAGGCATAGGACTGCTCCTTTCTTGGCATATAGCTGATGTGCTACTGCTTATTTTTGCAGGCATCCTTTTAGCTGTTTTGCTCTATGGTATTGCTGCGCAAATAAACACCTATACACGCATACCCCTCGCTTGGGCTAAATTTATTGCCGTCATGCTGCTGGTTTTATCGTTAGGTGGCACTATCTGGTTGCTTGCTCCTCCGCTTGTGGATGGGATTGACGAAATGATGGATAGGTTACCCCAAGCGTTAACTCTATTGCAGAACGCGATGCGGTCTTATGGTGTCACCATCGATTTGCCAACTAATTCCTCGCTGCAAAGCGCCACCAGTACTTTGCTGAGCTCTGGAATAATCAGCCGATTGACGGATTGGTTCTCTACGGCGATAGGTGTGTTTACGAGTGTGCTGATTATTATGTTCAGCGGGCTTTATTTTACACTTGAACCTAAAACCTACGTTGATGGCCTGCTACGTCTACTGCCTATCAGCAAACGTCAACGGACTAGTACAGTGCTAAAAACCATCAGCCATTCCCTACGTTGGTGGTTTTTGGGTCGTTTTTGCTCCATGGCGGTTGTCGGCATCTTTACCTATATCGGTTTAATCTGGCTTGGCTTACCTGCAGCCTTTGCCTTGGCCACCTTTGCTGGGTTGTTATCCTTTATCCCCAATCTAGGACCTATTTTGTCCACCATACCCGCAGTCATGGTGGGTTTAGCGCAAGGACCGTCTACGGCACTTTATGTTTTAGGGGTTTATGCCGGCATTCAAACCATAGAAAGTTACTTTATCACACCGATGATTCAACGCAGTGCTGTTTCACTGCCTCCCGTCTTTCTTCTGTTAGTGCAACTGGCCATGGGCGTGTTATTTGGCGCACTCGGGTTGCTGTTAGCGACTCCCTTGGCGGTTATTTTGGTGATTTCTACACAAATGTTTTATATCGAGGACATTCTTGGCGATCGAGTAGAGCTAAGCTAAAAAGCCGAACATAAAAATTATGCATTACAGCAAAACAATTGAGGCTTTTTTTATGGTCCATCGTATTAAAATAAAAACACCTTTTTTTCATCGGCTTATTACTTCCCCCGTTGGCAAGCCTATGGAAACCCCATGGTATGAACGACTAAGAATGCAGTCACTGCATTGGGAGTTTACAACCGCCCGGGTTGCGGCAGCCGCTCGAGTGACCTCAGAGGGGGATATTGATGATTTTTTAAAGGAACTCGGCTTGGCTTTAAATGCAGCGCCTCGCTTGCGTCAACGCATTGGTAAAGCGTTACGAACTTATAAAACACTCGATAAAGCATTCAACGATATCTTACAAGACTGGGAAACCGCTTTTTGGACTAGTGCTAGTTATGCTGATGAAGAGCGGATTTTTCTGGAGCAATCCCGACGCGAGAAAGCCACCCAATGGGTAAAGCCTACTAACATATTTGGCTTTCTCGGACGCAATGAACTGATCCCTGCAGTGGGCTTTAATGTACCGACCCCCAATACTGTGTTTTCAAAATACGCTGCTGCACTGACTAACCCTCATCTGCTCTATGGGGCGCCCCATGAATTGCCGGAGCCGCAAATCTCACACGCTCTACCTGGTCCAGCAGGTAAAGAATATTGGATCCGCTTTACAACCCCATCCTCATTTTTGCGAGACACGGTATATGCCCGGGTTTATGAACCAAATCACACATCTCCCGATACGCTACCTACCCTGATCTATGCCAGTGGCTTAGGCATGGCTTATGACCACAACCTTTATTGGCCTGAGGAAGAGTATTTGGGCCGCTCGTTAGCCAAGCAAGGGTACCGGGTTGTGTTGGTGGAATCACCTTGGCATGGCCGGCGCACACCCATGGGTAGTTATAGTGGTGAACGATTTTTAGCAGAAGTACCGGTCAGTTTCATTGAATTTTATAGTGCCCAAATTCGCGAGATAGCTATACTTATTGGCTGGGCACGGGGTTTAGGCGCACCTAGGGTAACTGTCGGTGGCCTAAGCTTAGGTGGCATTGTCGCTCAACAGGTGGCAAGCTGGTGCGGAACCTGGCCAAAAACCTTGCGCCCTGACACGATCGTTATGGTAGCAAACTGCGGACAAGCTACCCGTGGTTTATTGGACAGCGCCATAGGCATCGAGCTAAGCGTTGATAAAGCCGTTCACCGCGCCGGTTGGGATGAAAAACACCTGCAGGGTTTGCATCCGTTATTGGACCCAAAACCTAAACCGGGTCTGGATCCAAACTGTATCTTTGCCATTCTTGGCGAATACGATCGCACAACACCTTATCCCTTTGCAGCTCAGCTGCTGGATGACTGGGAAGTGCCTCAGGCAAATCGGTTGATTTGGAAAACAGGACATTTTGGTGTACTTGTGCGCATGATCCGCCGCCCCGAAGTTAAGCAGTTTATAACCTATGCTATGAATCAATCCATACAACCATCTCAGAAACTGGTCAAACAAAACCCGGCCGCGGTCAAGGTATAAACTATGTCTTATACGTTATAACTTTTAGTTTCTTCCGCCTTGGGAACCATGGGTAAGTGCCGCTCACCTACCCATTCCCGCCACACCGCAAGCAATAGCGCGACGGCAATGGGGCCTAAAAACAGACCCAATAAACCAAAACTTGCCACACCACCTAGCACACTAAACACTACTAATAAAAATGGAATACGCGTACTACCACTAATCACTAAAGGTCGCACTAAATTATCAATCCAACTGATGGCCACCACTCCCCAAATAAACAAACCAATCCCGGCAAAAACATGACCGTTCCACAACAACCATAGAGAAATAGGCACCCAGATAATGGGTGGACCAAAAGGCACTAAGGCAAATATGGCTGTTAGCGCACCATACATCGCCGATCCAGGAACGCCTGCTATCCAATAGCCAATACCTGCTACAATGCCTTGCGCAAGGGCTGTTAGAATCAACCCATACAAGACGGCTTGACTGGTTTCCGCCATAGCCGTCAAATAGGCATTACCACGTCTTCCTAAAAAGCGTCTTAAGACTAAACGAGTTTGCACCAACAACCCTTCGCCATCACGGTACAAAAAGAATACCGCTAACACCGCTAAGGCAAATTTAGCGACGTTCAGCCCCATACCGCCGAGTATTTGCGCCGCCTCATTAGCCCACGGTGTGGCCCATTCCATGAGTTGCGCCCTTAGCGCAGTGGGTTCTTCCGGTAATTGATCGACAAACTGCTGTAATGTGCTTCCTAACCACGGCGTTCGTCTGAGAAATTCGGGTAATTTGTTTGATGGATCAGATAAATATTCGCCAACAATACGAAAAAAAATGGGTAGATCGGCCTGCAATACAGCAATCAACCAGATGAATGGCCATACAAAAACGGCTGCTAATCCAACCGTCATTATAAGTGCGCTTACATTAGGACGTTCTGGGAACATATGGTGTACCCGTTGGTAAAGAGGCCATGTTAGATAAGCAAGAATCATAGCCCATACCACCGGTCCAATAAAAAGATGAAGCACTGCGTAATTAAACAGCAACAACCCCACGAGAAATAAACCAAACATCAACCGACGCACTAGTAAAAAGGTTGTTCGTCTGTCCAATACCAGGCTAAATTCTCGACGATCGGAGGTGGGGGCATTAGGTTCTTTGTGATGCGAAGTTCCGCTAGCAACAGCTAATTGATCAGTCATCAGTTATTATTCCTAGTTACAGGGAGTCGTTATGGTGTTAACACTTCCCTGTTGTTGCAACCGGCGCAAAACGATCCAACTCATGAGCGCCCAAGTCGCGCCCGCCGCCCAACCCGCTAAAACATCGGTGGGCCAGTGCACCCCTAAATACACGCGGCTAAAACCCACCACTAAGGTCAACAGCACCGAGAATACAAAAATATACGCTTTTAAACGTCGTTTAGGCTGAGTACGCACCAGTAACGCCCCTAAAGTTAAATAAACAATGGCTGAGAGCATCGCATGTCCACTGGGAAAGCTTGCTGTATAAACCGCGACTTCATGGGGGACCAAATCTGGGCGCGGCCGGTCAAAACCTATTTTAAGAAACGTGTTTAGCAGCATTCCGCCACCTATGGCGATGATAACTAACAACGCAGTTTTAGCTAGCCGTAGCAGTAGTAAATATCCCGCCACGGCTAGCGTCCAAATTGTCAACAGTCCATAACCACCGAGGGCAGTAAAATCCCGCATTAACTCCTCGAACCATTTTGGACCAAGGGGATCTGAGACATCCGCTGGATTACGCAACGCTAAAAGTAGCATCCTATCCAAAGCCCGGGTATCGCCTTCCATTACCTCCTCGGCCAACTCGGCAAACCCCCAACAACCGATCAAAATAAACGCTAACCATATCAGTCTATGTAATTCATAATGACTGAACAACGTTACCCAATGATTAACAGTGGGTGGTAAGGTACGAATACTCAATGTCTAAAAATCTCTAGTCTAATTAGAAACGGCGTGGATGAGTTAATACCTTTTACAGCATTAAGTTTTGTACGACACAATGCTTAAATTTTTTTAGGGTTTTCTACTCTTCGGCTATAAACCCATATTCTCCATCTGTTATTTCTTCAACCTGTTCATCATCAAACGTTATTACCTTCAAAAACTCATTGGGGCCAAAATTATAAATCCATTGATCGGCTCCAAACACTTCATCGTCAACTCGAAAAGGTTCTCCACAAGCATTGTATACCCGGGACTTAAGATCACCTGTAGTAATTAGCTCTGTGCCACAACGCATTTGTGCTATTGCATTGGCGGAAACCATGAGTAGCGACAAAACAATAATAAATTTAACCTTTTTCATGGCGTTTTACTCCTTAGAGATAATCAACATCACGATAGCGATCAGGCTAATCAATGTCAGTTTCTGACGCAGGTTTATCGGCAACTGTGAGAAGTCACCCTCATTTAGGGATTACAAAGTTTATGCCAAATGAGAAAATATCAACTTAGCCTCCAAAAAATAAGCTTAATGCTAACTTAAACTTGTTGGTTTAAGCCCAAATGGATGTTTTTGAAAGTGATATGGATTTTTGATCAGGAAGGCAACCAAACAGTTGCCTATATTTCTTTTGCGTACTTTAAGAAAGCAATGACTATTTTTTTAAGCCATCTTACCGAAACGGGCAAACACATTATCACGACAAAAATGTAAATAAGCACCCTCGTGACGTTCCATCAAATCAACGATACTATGCCATAACCACGAGGGCGCTTCGATCTCACATGCATCGTCAGCCGTCTCTAGGACTCCAAGCCAATCAGCCCGCATCGAGTCATCCATCTGTCTAGCATGAGCATCACCAACAACGCTCGCTAGATAAGCGGCGGCCGCCACGGCTTCCCGCTTCTTCATACGCGTTAATTCAAGCTTGAGATCTTGTGGTGCAAGTTCACGTATCACAATAGGTCGTTTGCCTAAACACGTCGCCGCCATACGGTCACCCAGGTTTGGTGACAACTGCCGCGCACCAGTGATGATACGCTCGGCATCGTTTGCTGGTAAAACTGCATCCATTGCTCGAGGCGCCGCAGGGGGGGCAGCCTCCTTAAAATCCAATAAATAAGGCTCCCCTTCCACCTCAACGAGAACAGCAAAACGCAGACGACCCAGTGAACTGCAGCCCTTTACCCAAAAGGCCGCATCTTGAAAGTGAACTTCAGCGTCTTTATGGCCATGGAGACCACAAACTCGGCGCCGCACGACATAGTTCTGCAATACCGTCTCGATTTCTGTCCTCTCGTCATCGCTGAGTGGCCAAAAGCGTTTACCCAAAGGTATGGTCAGTTTCGTTCCATCGAAGCGACGGTCTTTAGCAAGGTTTTTCCAGCGTCGTTTGAGGGCCTGTTTTTTATGTTTACGAAGAAATTTTGGCGCTTTTACAGCAGACTCCCTAGCAAGGGAACGGTGCAAGGCCGCGATATATCCTGTTGCCAGCTCCTCGACGATCAACGCAGTGGTTTTTCCCGGTAGATTAGAACTGCGTGCAGCGCTCGCTAAAGACAAACCAAGTCGGATTAAATCGTGAGCAGGGTTGCCGATCACCGTCTGGTCGAGATCGCGAATTTGAATGGCTACTTCGCCATCAACATCGGTGAGTGCGCCAAGATTACCCAAGTGACAGTCACCACAGATCCAAATAGAGGGTCCCTTAGGCGCATGAACTCGGTCCCTCATTTTTAACCAGGTGTAGAAACCTTTAGTGTTGCCACGGACATAGGCATGGGTTGATCGCGCCATTTTTTTACGACGGCGTTTATCCAGTGCAGTGGCTCGCTCTTCAATATTCATTTTTTAGTTGATTTGTAGATTGCATGGATGCGGATTGCATAGATAGTGACAATCACAGCGAGCTCCAAAACGATAAAGGGCTTAAATTTCTTTAAGCCCTTTAATTTAACATGCTTACTAAACTGACCTATCAATTTTTAATCAATTTTCTCTTACAACCACCCCTTAAACAGAGTATTTTTGACTACCATCATGACCCGTATCCGCAAAATGCCCGCCATGTTCCGATAAGATAGAACGTACCTGTCCAGCGGTTAAAGCACTCTGAGCAGTATCCACAGCCACCAGCACACTACCCTTGTCAACGGCATCGCCATAATAGTCAGCTTCTTCCTTAGAATAACCAGCCTTCACGAAAGCGCCTGCTACAGCGCCGGTGGCTGCACCCACCAGGGTACCGGAGACGGCAGCTCCACCAACCACGCCTAATGCCTCCGCCATGGCACCGGCTGTGATAAAAGGTCCAATGCCAGGAATCGCAGCCGCACCTAGACCTAACAGGAGACCAGTACCACCCCCGGCTAAGGCGCCCTTACCTGCCCGTTCGCCGGTGGAATCACCATGGGTCTCAACGGCTTCCGCGGTTGTTCCAGTACCACTGGTATCTATTTTGTCATCGTGGCGGGCCACGAACGAGAATTGATTATCAGTGATCCCTGCCTTTCGTAGGGCAGTAACTGCTTTCTCAGCATCATGATGATGATCAAAAACCGCTGTGACGCGCTCCACCATTTGCACTTGCTCTACCATAATCGTTTTACCCCGCTCAAAGTTGTAAAATTGTCGTGTGAGTCTTATTACGCTTTTTGCTTCTGAAATCTTCAGAAGACTTACCGCATCTTTTTAATATGAAATGCGTTTACAAGGGTTCCTTTTTTAACCAAATGAGTTAATACGTTTTTCCCAAACGTTTACACAGTGCTCCGCCGTAGACTTATCCACTTGATAATTGGCTTGCACTTTACCAACAACCACTTGACGACGACTTATCATTTGGCCAGATTGATTATGAATTAATGCATACCAGTTATGCTTAATGTAACCTTTGGTTTGTAGCCAAAAACCTGCAATTCGATATCTATCCATAATCTGTTCCTATCGATAATAAACTAATCCCCAAGTAGACTATTTAATCAATGCATAACAGCCGGAGGATTAAATTATTAAAATAATCGTTGTTGAAGAGAATTTTTAGCATTTCCTATGCCACATTTTTTTAGAAATCCGTAACACCACTCTTTTTTTACTTATCAAATAGCTATTACGTGTTTTACTGTTTTTACTTTTTATTTAGAGATAAGTACTTGCCTATAAATTATCCGGTGTTATATCAGGAACGCTGTGAATACGTCCATGTACGCTCCATCGCCGTCTCCCAACGGCGAAGGCCCTTCCATAACACCGGATAACTTAGGGCGTTTTACTTAGCAGCAGCTTTTATAAAAATACCGGTTGCGTTCTTGATAACACTAAGTGGTAATAAAAATAGACCTCTTGAAAAAGTCACTTTGCTAGGTCAATTTCAAAGTTATGAATGG
>CAYRGG010000008.1:0-104222 GCA_964423745.1 uncultured Candidatus Competibacteraceae bacterium
TAAACCCCTCGATCATGATGCACCTCTCAAGCGTCGGCCAGTAGGCTCATGTTTTACTTCTCCGGCGTGGGTGAGTACGCTTTCCTTGATAACCTCATCTTCCCAATCCAGGGCCAGCTGCCCTTCTTTTATCATGGGCGACAAGAAATTATACAGATTTTTAGCGTACATCTCGGTGGCGTGAACTGGAATTAGACTGGGAATGTTAACCGGTCCATGAACAATTACATCCTCGTATTCAATGGTTTTCCCAGGTTCAGTGGCTTCGCAGTTGCCACCACTTTCCGCCGCCAAATCCACGATAACGGCGCCCGGTCGCATACCTTTTAGCATATCTCGGCTAATGATCTTCGGCGCCTCCCGCCCCGGCAAGGATGCTGTGGTAATCACCGCGCTAGCAGCGGCCACATGCTTAGCTAAAACCTCTACCTGACGTTGTTTTTCCTCGTCGGTCAGTTCCCGGGCATAACCCCCTTCGCCTTCTGCGCTCACACCGGTATCGATCAAGCGAGCGCCTAGGGATTCCACCTGTTCCTTGGCCGCGGCACGAATATCATAAGCTTCTACCTGAGCCCCTAGCCGTTTGCAGGTGGCAATGGCCTGTAAACCGGCCACCCCGGCACCCACAACGATGACCTTGGCAGGTCGAATAGTGCCCGCGGCCGTGGTCAACATGGGAAAGAAAAAACTGGCTAATTCAGCCGCCATAAGGGCTACCTTATAACCCGCAATAGACGCTTGAGACGACAACGCATCCATGGATTGCGCCCGGGAAATACGTGGCACCAATTCCATTGCAAAACTGGTAATTTTCTTGTCACACAGTTTATGCACCATGTCAGGATAGCGATGAGGTTGCAAAAAACCCACAATGACGGATTCATCCCGCATCATATCCAACTCTTCCAGCGTCGGAGGCTGTACTCTAAATATGACATCCGCCTCAGTGTACAAAGCTTGCGCGTCCTCCACAAAACGCACTTTATTAGCATAGGAATCATCGATGAAATGAGCGCCTCGGCCAGCCTCCTTTTGAAAAAGCACTTCGGCGCCCAGCTTAGTAAAGCGTTCGGCCACAGTGGGATCGAGCGCTACCCGGCGTTCTCCCGGGAAAATTTCTTTCGGAACTGCCAAACGGACAGGCATGTTGTTCCCCCAAAGATTACAGAATCCGAACTTCCGCCAATTTCGGACAGGAAAAAATCAACTGTTATTGCTTTACATCAGTTGTTCGTGTGCGTTAAGGCATGCCCCCTGGCGGGACGGACGGACATGCACGGGGTAAATAGTAACCTAGAGTTGACGCATTGCACAAAGCCTGTGTTTTGTGATGAAGTGATGACATTGGGCAAAACGCTTGTTAGAACCTGTGGTTAGGGTTAGGGTGTCAAAATAAATAAGAGATTATATAAGCGCTACAAAAAATAGTTTAGATTTGATTAATAAAGCAGCACTAGGAGACATACAATGTATGGTTTAGAGCAGCAGGTCTTGCGCACTGATGTGTCGGGCATGCCGCTAGAGTGGATTAATTATCAGGAAGCCGTCAGGCTGTACCACTTGGAGCAGGTAGTCTATACCTGTGGTACCCTACTCTATCGGGTTCATGGTGGCACTAATGCAATCAGTGGGCAACGTAGTGTAATTGAGGTCAATTCTATTATTGCTACCCAAGGTGGCGCTTATGCCTATATGAAGGCGCGTCAAAATTACATTCCTCCATTAACCAATGCAGCGCTGTTTCGCCGGGATGTTAACTTGTGCCTTTACTGCGGCAACAGTTTCGCGCCCCGCGATCTATCCAGAGATCATGTCACTCCCATGGTACAAGGCGGTACCGATACCTGGAAAAATGTGGTCAGCGCCTGTAAGCGGTGCAATCATCATAAAGGTGGCCGCACACCTGAACAGGCAGGCATGCAACTTCTGGCCATTCCTTTTACGCCAAACCATGCGGAGTATGTTTATTTACAGGGGCGCCGGATCCTTGCCGATCAAATGGACTTCTTATGTGCCCATTTTCCCCGCACCAGCCCGCTTCGCGAGCGTTTAGCGCGGTTTATCTGAGCCCCGCTTGCCGCTACGCCGTGAAAACGGCTGCTTTTTAACGTGATTTTGTGGAGACGTCGCTAACCTTTCGGTACGCATACCGACGCTATCTAATAGCGTATCGATAGCCGCACTGTCGAGTTCGTCCCAATGACCCGTATGCAAACCCCGCCGCAGACTTATGGGACCATAACGTATGCGCAGTAAACGGCTGACCACAATCCCTTTCGCTTCCCACAAACGACGCACCTCTCGATTACGCCCCTCTTTAAGCACCACATGATACCAGTGATTAGCACCGCTACCGCCCGCATCGACGATGGTCTCGAAACGAGCAACACCATCTTCTAATTGAACCCCTTTCTGAAGTTCTGCCAAAAGCGTGGGCTCCACTTCACCCAGCACCCGCACCGCATACTCCCGTTCGATTTGCGAGGACGGATGCATCAAGCGATGGGCCAGTTCACCGTCATTGGTCAACAGTAGTAGTCCTTGGGTATTTAGGTCCAATCGCCCAACGGCAATCCAACGCCCTTCTCGAAGGGACGGCAAACGCTGAAAAACCGTCTGGGGATATTTTGGGTCGTTACGGCTAGTGACCTCACCTACGGGTTTGTAGTAGGCCAATACACGTTGCCGTGTCGGACGGGAAAGCAGACGCACGAGTTTACCGTCTAAGTAAATGGTTTCAGAACCGCTGACTTGTTGCCCTAACGTGGCTACAGTTCCACCCACGGCAATACGGCCCTGGCGAATCCAATCTTCAATTTGACGCCGAGAACCCAAACCTTTACCGGCCAGAAATTTTTGTAAACGTTCGCCCATAAATTTATGATGATCTAAATTGAGCTTTCCGCGTGGGCAACAAGTTGCCCACCCTACCGAACTGGTTAACTCGACGGATTGGACTCAGCTTCCAGCGCTGCGCCCACCGCCTCAAGATCCCTTAGCTCCGCTAGTGGTGGCAAATCCGCTAAGCTTTTTAAATTAAAATAATCTAGAAATACTCGGGTAGTACCGTATAACGTGGGTCGTCCTGGTACGTCTCGGTGGCCTAACGCTTTAATCCAGCCCCGATCTAGCAGTGTTCTTAAAGTAGAACTGCTGACACTAACACCGCGTATTTCCTCAATTTCACCTCGGGTAATGGGTTGCCGGTAAGCGATTAAGACCAGCGTTTCCAAGACAGCTCGAGAATACCGGGTTGGCCGCTCTCGCCATAAACGTCTAATCCAAGGCGCAAGCCCCTGGCGTACTTGCAGCCGAAAACCACTGGCCACTTCCACTAATTCAATACCCCGATTGGCATAATCTTGACTCAATTCCGTCAATGCAGCGCGAATCGCCTCACGTTCCGGCTGTTCTTCTTCCTCAAATAATGTGAGTAGCCGATCCATGGACAACGGATCTGGATAGGCCAATAGAGCTGCTTCTAAGAGTACTTTTAGGGACGGTATCGACATCGACTTATCAACTGCGCAAACGCACATGAATCGGTGCGAAAGGCGCGGCTTGCACCAAGTCCAATACCGCTTCACGGAGTAGTTCTAGCACCGCCAAAAAAGTAACTACGACCCCTAAACGTCCCTCTTCTAAAGTAAAAAGTTCGGTGAGCGGCGTAAAACTCAGGGTATCAAGGGTTTCCAAAAGCTGGCTCATACGTTCCCGTACCGAGAGTGGCTCTCGCTTTATAGCGTGATGGCTATAATGGGCAGCCCGCTGCATCACATCTCGCAGGGCATTCAAAAGCTCATCAAGCTGTACCGTTGCGCTGGCTCGAACCACAGGCGCAAAGGGTAGTTCAGCAACAGCCGTAAACAGATCTCGTTGCAAACGGGGCAGATCATCTAACGCTTCGGCAGCCACCCGGAAACGCTCATATTCTTGGAGACGCCGCACCAACTCAGCCCGAGGATCTTCTTCAAACTCGTTCTCAGCGACAGGACGGGGTATCAGAAGGCGAGATTTTATTTCCGCCAGCATCGCAGCCATAACTAAGTATTCCGCCGCCAGTTCTAATCGTAGTCCCTGCAACACAGCCAAATAATCCATATACTGACGGGTGATATCCGCGATGGGAAGATTAGTGATATCCAAATTCTGACGCTTAATGAGATACAACAGCAAATCCAAAGGACCTTCGAAGGTTTCTAAAAAAATTTCTAACGCATCGGGGGGGATATACAGATCTTGGGGAATAGCCAACGTTTCGCCGTTGACCTGCGCGAACAGTTCAGCATTAGGAGAGTCCATAAGGCAGCAAGCCGTAGGTTAGGTTAGCGTAAACTATTATTTAAGGGGGCGGACGCCAACGGCCTCGCGAATCTTCTGTAAAAACGGAACACTATAAACACGAGCCTGTTGAGCGCCTTCTTTAAGGACTTTTTCTATGTGATCTGGAGAACGCAGCAAAGCCTCATAACGCTCCCGCGGTTCTGCCAACAGACCATTCAAATGCTCAAACAAAAACTGTTTCATTTCTCCCCAAGCAATACCTTCCGCGTAACGCTGACGCAGAGTCGCTGTCTCTTGTTCACTCGCAAAGGCTTGATAAATACTAAATAACGTACAGGTATCCGGATCCTTAGGCTCTCCGGGCTGCAGAGAATTGGTTTTTATTTTCATAATTAACTTACGCAGTGTTTTTTCCGGCGCAAACAAAGGAATCGTATTATTGTAGCTTTTGCTCATTTTGCGTCCGTCAAGTCCGGCCAATACCGCCGTGTTGTCGTCGATCACGGCGTCCGGCAGCGCGAAAAGTTGTCCATAATGGTGATTAAAGCGAGCTGCCACGTCCCGGGTCATCTCCAAATGTTGCACTTGATCTCTGCCCACCGGCACTTTAGTGGCGTTGAACATCAAGATATCCGCCGCCATCAACACCGGATAACAAAACAACCCCATGGTAATCCCTTGATCCGGGTCTTTGGCTTCTAAGTTTTCGTTATCGGCCACCGCAGCTTTGTAAGCATGGGCACGATTCATCAACCCTTTTGCAGTCAAGCACGAAAGTATCCAGTTTAGCTCAGTAATTTCAGGGATATCCGACTGACGATAAAAAACCGTTTGCTGGGTGTCTAAACCCGCTGCTAACCAGGTGGCCGCCACTTCTAGCGTGGACCGACTTACTCGTTCAGGATCTTGACATTTGATCAGGGCATGATAATCGGCCAGAAAATAAAACGTTCTGACATGTGCTTGGCGACTGGCTGCGATGGCTGGCAGGATAGCGCCCACATAATTGCCCAAATGAGGGGTCCCTGTCGTGGTAATTCCTGTTAACACCGTTTCTGTTTGCATAATTCCCTCAACCGTCAACTACCAAACACAAAATACACTATATCTTGCAACCAAAAAACCACCGGCCCCACGACGGTACCCAACACCCCCGTTGCTAACAACAGCAACAAAATCACTAACCCAAAGGGTTCCACTTGCGCCAACAGCATCCCCATACGATCGGGCAATACACCCATCAACACCCGAGAACCATCCAGGGGCGGTACCGGCAACATATTCAATACACCGATGACAATGTTGATCAAAATACCCGCTTGACCCATCAGATAAAGAGGCAGACCCGCTTCAGGCATAACTTGATAAAGCGCCTTGCCCAACAACATAATCAACGCCCAACCGATCATCATAGCCAAATTCGCACCGGGTCCTGCTAGAGCCACGATAGCCATATCCCGCTTAGGATGGCGCAGGCGATGAAAATTGACAGGCACCGGTTTCGCCCAACCAAAGATAAACCCACCAAAATAATAGAGCATGGCGGGGACCAATACAGTTCCCACCGGGTCCACATGACGTAGGGGATTAAGACTTAAACGACCCAGTGACCAGGCTGTGGTATCACCAAATCGAAGCGCCATCCAACCATGGGCGACTTCATGAAAAGTAACGGCCAATAGAACAGGAGGCGCCCAAATTATTAGACCTTGCAAAAAGTTAAATTCTTCCATCGGAGCATTATACGTGGCGTGATGAGTGTGAGACAGGGATAATTAAGGTAAATGGTGCGAGTTTTTAAAATGGCTTTTTACAGAAATGCGCTAGCATCGCCTTTGCCTTGGCGAATTAACTGGGGTGCGCCGCCGTCCACAAAATCCAAAACGGTGGTAGGCCACTGATCACAAGGACCCGCATCAATAATAAGATCCACATGATGCTGCAGTTGTTCCCATATGGTGTCGGGATCGTTTAAGGGCTGCTCCTCGCCTGGCAGAATCAACGTGCAGCTCATAATAGGCTCCCCTAGTTTCTCCAACAACGAACTCACGATGGCATTGTCAGGCACACGAATACCGATGGTTTTACGTTTTGGGTGTTGAAGACGGCGAGGCACCTCATGGGTGGCCCGCAGAATAAAAGTAAAGGGGCCTGGGGTCGCCGCTTTAAGCAGTCGATACTGTTGGTTGTCTACACGGGCATAGGTAGCGATCTCCGATAGGTCTCGGCACACCAGAGTAAAATTATGATGCTTGTCGGTTTGCCGGATACGACGAATGCGATCTGCCGCCGACTTATCGTCCAAATGGCATCCCAAGGCATAACTGGAGTCGGTGGGATAGATAATGACACCGCCCCTGTGAAGCGCTTCCACTGCCTGATGGATCAACCGCGCTTGTGGATTGTGCGGATGAATATGTAGAAATTGACCTGCCACAATAAACAACCTGACTCAGGGGAAAATTACCATACTCGTTAAAAAACAGATCAAGGTAGAAGTGACTGACCAACCAGGAACCCTGACCCACTTCAAGGGTACAAAGACTGTAATTGAATTTAATTCAAGCTCATGCTAACAGCATTTTTATGTCTAGTTGCATACGATTGCAGAACTTAATAGATGGTCTCAGCAATCTACTCGTAAAGGTTATGTATGAATGCAGGAACGATGTGAAATGAATTTTTAATACTATAAGATTTATTCTCAAGCAAAGCCCATTGCATGGATGCAAACACTTTTAATCGATCAAAAATATTTGACAGAAGATTTATTCAGCCCCGGTAACAATGAAATTTCTCTTCGACTTTTTGCCTATTTTACTGTTTTTCATCGCTTATAAACGTTACGATATTCACGTTGCAACCAGTGTGTTAATTATCACCTCTCTGGCTCAAGTCAGTTGGATGTGGTTTCGCCATCGGCGCATCGAGCGCATGCCTCTCATCACTGCCATCTTGGTTGTTTTATTTGGGGGCGCTACGTTAATCTTTCAAGATGACATCTTTGTAAAATGGAAACCCACTATCGCTAACTGGCTATTCAGCCTGATTTTTTTTGCAACTCAATGGATCGGTAAAAAAACCCTTATAGAACGCCTTTTGGACGCCAGCATGAGTTTACCCAGGGTTATCTGGGTTCGGCTTAACGCAGCTTGGGGGCTATTTTTCTTTGTACTTGGCTCGATAAACCTTTATGTGGTGTATCAATTTACCACAGACACCTGGGTTAACTTTAAGCTGTTTGGTATGCTGGGGCTAACGTTGGCTTTTGTCGTAGGACAAGCTTTTTACATAGCCCAATATCTTAAACCCGATACCACACCAGAGGAGTGAGCTCAATGCTTTATGCCATTTTTGGCCGCGATGTACCTAGTAGTCTTGAACAACGTTTAGCCGTTCGGCCTGCTCATTTAGAACGACTTGAGTTATTACAAGGCGAAGGTCGCCTTGTCCTGGCAGGGCCATTACCGGCCATTGACAGTCCCGATCCCGGACCCGCTGGATTTACCGGCAGTTTAGTGGTTGCGGAATTTCCCTCCCTGACGGATGCCCAGACCTGGGCAGAGGCAGACCCTTATCTGAAAGCGGGGGTTTATGCAAACGTGGAAGTGATGCCCTTTAAAAAGGTTTTACCCTCATGACAGACCGGGTTGCGCTCATTGAAAAACGACTACGGGATGCCCTTGATCCTCAGGACGTACAAATCATTGATGATAGCGCAGCGCACCAAGGCCATCCGGGTGCCCAAAGCGGTGGAGGGCATTTTAATGTCACCGTGGTATCCGAAGCGTTTGCTGGCAAAACGTCATTACAACGCCACCGCCAAGTATACGCTGCGCTGCATGACATGATGCCCCAGGAAATTCACGCCTTAAGCATTAAGGCCCTGACACCCGACGAGCTTTAACACTTACTTCACTTATCGACCCTATGGATTATTACTATGCCTACTCGTAAATTGTTTATTGCTATCTTGGTAATTATAACCTTTGTTTTTGTCACTTCACTGGTCACTGCTCAAAACGAATCTGCGCCTGAGTCTGAGCAAGCGCCGGCTGCACAAACAGCACCTGCCGAGGTCCCCGATCCTGTAGCGGTGGTCAACGAGGTGCCTATTCCTAAAGATCTTTACCAGGTTTATGCCCAACAGCGTCAAGCCCAATTGGGCAACGTGAATAGCCCACAAGCCCGCGAGACGTTAATCAATGAACTGGTTATCCAAGAGCTATTGGTTCAACAAGCCAACGACATGAACTTGTCAGAGAATGAGCAAATTGCTACCCAACTCAAGATCATGGAGCGTAACCTGCTTGCTGAAGCCGCAGTACGTAAGATGTTAGAGGAACAGGGTCCCAGTGCCTCAGATGTGGAAACAGCTTATGAAACCAACAAAAATACCATGGATAAAGAATATAAGGCCAGTCATATCCTGGTGGAGTCCGAGGAAAAAGCCCAGGAGCTTATCAACGAACTTGAGGAAGGGGCTGAGTTTGCGGAATTGGCAAAAAGTAATTCCAGCGACAGCTCTGCTGCTCAGGGAGGCAGTCTAGGTTGGTTCACCACCAACATGATGGTGCCTGCCTTCAGTGAGTCCGTTAGCGAATTAGAGAAAGGAAACTATACCGAGACACCCGTACAAACCCAGTTTGGTTGGCATGTCATTAAGCTAGACGACGTGCGCGATACAGAACCACCGACCCTAGAATCCATGCGTCCGGAAATTATGCAGCGTTTGCAAGGGCAAGCCATCAATGACTATTTGGTGAAATTGCGCTCGGATGCGGACATCGAGATTAAATAACACTTAGTGCTACAGATACGGCTGAAACTAAAGCCGCCGAGGATTGATACAACTACTCGGCGGCTTTAGTTATTGCATCTTACGGCACAGACACCGGTGATGTTTTTTCTTCACTAGCGCCTTTTGTTGCAAAGAACTCACGGGATATTTTAAATACTACGGGACTCAACAAAATAAGCGCAATCAAATTGGGTATGGCCATCAAAGCATTCAACGTGTCCGCCAACAGCCATACAAAACCTAGCTTAACTGTGGCCCCCACCGGCAGCGCGATAATCCACAGGATACGGAACGGCAAAATAGATTTAACTCCAAAAAGATATTCCACGCATTTCTCGCCATAGAAACTCCAACCCAGCATGGTGGTAAAGGCAAACAAAGCAAGTCCTACCGTGACAAGATAGCCACCCACACCGGGCAGACTGGTTTCGAAAGCCAAGGACGTCAATGAAGCGCCCTCTTCGCCGGTTGTCCATGAAGCCGTTGTCACGATGGCGAGACCAGTAATGGTGCATACGATAATGGTGTCGATAAATGTCCCTAACATGGCGATCAAGCCTTGATTGACGGGACCTTTAGTGCGTGCGGCCGCATGGGCAATGGGTGCGCTGCCTAAGCCCGCCTCATTGGAAAATACACCTCGGGCGACACCAAAACGAATCGCCGCCCACACAGCAGCGCCTGCAAAACCACCCGTTGCCGCATGACCCGTAAAAGCGCTTTCAAAGATCAGCGCAAAGGCGGCTGGAATCTCTGCCGCATTGATAACTAAAATCACTAGACCCGCCAGCACGTAAGCGATCGCCATCAACGGCACCAACTTACCGGCTACGCTGGCAATCCAGCGAATACCGCCGATCAATACAGCACCCACCAACACCATAAGAACAACGCCTGTGGCCCAAACCGGTATACCAAAAGACGAATTCATCACATCGGCGACGGAATTGGACTGCACCATGTTACCAATGCCAAACCCTGCAAAGGCTCCAAAAATCGCAAAAGTAGGTGCTAACCACGCCCAATTCTTAGACAAACCATTTTTAATGTAATACATGGGGCCACCCACATGATCCCCATAGGCATCCACTTCACGAAAACGCACGGCACAAACGGCTTCCGCATACTTAGTAGCCATACCCACCAATGCGGTTATCCACATCCAAAACAAGGCACCAGGTCCACCTAGAGTAATGGCCGTTGCCACCCCGGCGATATTACCGGTGCCGATGGTCGCGGATAAGGCCGTCATCAAGGCATTGAACGGACTGATATCACCTTCACCTGCCGTGGGTTTGCGACCCTTCCAAAGCAGTCCAAACCCAAAGAAGAGTTTCCGTATCGGCATCAATAGTAGGCCACCCTGCAAAAACAAGCCGGTGCCCAAAATCAACACCAACATGGGAGGACCCCAAACAATCCCATTAACGTAACTGACTACTGTATTGAGTGTTTCCACAAGCATGTCCCTCTTTAGGTTTGTTATTGACTTGAAGATAACAGTTTCGGTGTCGCAAACAGTCTATCTATTTATTTATTTGTCTACAAAAAGCAGGGTGACAAGGCCCTCCCTGTTGTACTAGAAATAACCCCCTCGGTAAAGATTCCTAAATAGCCCTGCCTTTACTGTAAAGATCATACTGCAAGGCAACAGCTCTGACGAGACTTTATCAAAACCTCGGAAAAATTTAGAAAATGCTGGTCTATACAACAGCGCTGGCTAAAAATTAGCAATTATTCCGCATCATTGCACCATCATTGCCTCGCAGCAGTTACACTTAGCTATATCCTCATCAGTTAAGCTTTAGGAGCAATCCGGATGTTTACTAGTCATGATCACATTGCCAATTTTGATGAAGAACTATGGGCAGCCATACAGGCGGAGGAACGCCGCCAAGAAGAACATATAGAACTTATCGCGTCGGAAAACTATGCTAGCCCCCGGGTACTAGAAGCGCAAGGATCTGTACTCACCAATAAATATGCCGAAGGCTATCCCGGTAAACGGTATTATGGCGGCTGCGAGCATGTGGATGTGGCCGAGCAATTAGCTATCCAGCGGGCTAAAGAATTATTTGGCGCAGCCTATGCTAATGTGCAACCCCATTCCGGTTCTCAGGCCAACGCCGCGGTTTATATGGCTCTCATCGAGCCCCATGACACTGTATTAGGCATGAGTCTCGCCCACGGCGGTCACCTAACCCACGGCGCCAAACCCAATTTTTCGGGCAAACTCTACCACGCAGTGCAGTATGGGCTTAAGGAATCCACCGGCGAAGTGGACTACGACCAAGTGGCGTCTTTTGCCAAAGAATTTAAACCAAAACTGATCGTGGCGGGTTTTTCCGCCTATTCCCGCATTATGGATTGGCAACGTTTCCGGGATATCGCTGATCAAGTAGGAGCTTATTTATTTGTGGATATGGCCCATGTGGCGGGTTTAGTAGCCGCTGGGGTTTATCCTAATCCCGTTCCCATCGCTGATGTGGTCACTACCACCACCCACAAAACCCTCCGTGGTCCACGGGGCGGACTCATCTTAGCTAAAGCAAATGCAGAGCTGGAAAAGAAATTCAATTCCCTGGTTTTTCCTGGCACCCAGGGCGGACCCCTGATGCACGTTATTGCCGCCAAAGCGGTGGCCTTTAAAGAGGCCCTGGAACCGGCGTTTAGAACCTATCAAGAACAGGTGGTGAAAAACGCCCGGGCCATGGTCAGCGTGTTTCAGGAACGGGGTTACAATATCGTCTCCGGCGGTACCGATAATCATTTGCTGCTGGTGGATTTAATCAACAAGGGCCTTACCGGTAAAGCGGCAGATGCCGCCTTAGGCCGGGCCAATATTACGGTTAACAAAAACGCGGTGCCCAACGATCCGCAATCACCCTTTGTCACCAGCGGCATCCGTCTTGGCACACCGGCAGCTACCACCCGAGGTTTCAAAGAGGCAGAAATCAAAGAATTAACGGGTTGGCTCTGCGATATCTTAGATGACTTGGATAACGAAAATACTGTCGCTCGGGTGCGCGAACAGGTGGTTGCCCTGTGCAAGCGTTTCCCCGTGTATCAACGTTAACGTGTTGGTTGGTGACTGCTATGCGGATTGAACGGAGAAAACACCCATGACTGACCTGGAAGCCACTCGCGTGGCCAAGACGCCCCTAGACACTTTGCATCGCGACCTAGGCGCTAAAATGGTGCCGTTTGCCGGTTATGAAATGCCCCTTCAATACCCCCCTGGCATTATGAGCGAACATCGTCACACCCGCGCCTATGCCAGCCTTTTCGACGTATCCCACATGGGCCAAGTGCGCCTAACAGGCGCTAACGCGGCTCAGGCGCTGGAAAGTCTGGTACCCGTAGACGTGATGGACTTAAGCGTTAACCGTCAGCGTTATGGGTTATTTACCAATACTGAAGGCGGCATCCTTGACGATCTTATGATCACCAATGCAGACGATGGGTTTTTTGTGGTCATCAACGCCGCTTGCAAGGCTCAGGATATTGAGCATATGGGCAGCCTAGCAGACCGCTGTGATATGCAAGTGCTGGATCAACAGGCTTTGCTTGCCCTGCAGGGACCCGGAGCGGCTCAAGTGATGGCTCGGCTGGCGCCGGAGTTGACTCGCTTGGTATTTATGACAGCTGCTCGAGCAAACATCGCTGATATTGAATGCTTTGTGACCCGCTCTGGATACAGCGGTGAGGATGGCTTTGAGATTTCCGTGCCCGCCGACAAAGCCGAAGCCCTGGCCCGCATCCTATTGGATCAACCCGAGGTGGCGCCTGCGGGACTAGGCGCACGGGACTCCTTAAGACTCGAGGCAGGTCTTTGCCTGTATGGCAATGACATCGACACCACCACCACACCGGTGGAAGCGAATCTCGCTTGGGCCTTGTCCAAAGTACGCCGATCCGGTGGCGCTCGGGAAGGAGGCTTTCCCGGCGCTGATATTATCTTGGCGCAACTTAAGGAAGGCGTTAGCCGCAAACGGGTGGGCTTACAACCTCAGGGCCGTGCTCCGGTGCGGGCAGGGACTGAATTGCTGAATTCCGCTGACCAACCCGTGGGTCGTGTCACCAGTGGCGGTTTTGGTCCCAGTGTTGAAAGGCCAGTGGCCATGGGCTATGTGACGACGGGTTACGACGCGGTCGGCACGGAACTGCAAGCGCTGGTGCGGGGTAAATCACTGCCCATCAATGTGGTGAAATTACCCTTTGTCACGCAACGCTATTATCGCGGGTGAATGAGTGACCGTTAAATTTGTCTCATATTTATATATTGATATGTTTCGATTTTGTTAAACTAAGGAGAACCGATGGTACAACCCCGCCCCTCATTTGACGACTTGACCCAACAGGATGAATTTATCGGTCGCCACATTGGCCCCGATACAGCAGAAAAAACCGCCATGCTCGACATGCTTGGGGTAACGTCCATCGATGAGCTGATTAAACAGGTGGTGCCCGAGACTATATTGGCTGATGGACCCTTGGCCCTGGACGAAAGTCGCAGTGAACAAGCCGTGCTTGAAAAGCTACGCGCCATTGCCAGTCAAAACAAAGTGGCTAAATCTTACATCGGGATGGGCTATTACAATTGCCATACTCCCACTGTGATTCTACGTAACATTCTCCAGAATCCTGCTTGGTATACGTCTTATACACCTTATCAGCCGGAGATTTCTCAGGGCCGCTTGGAAGCCTTACTAAATTTCCAAACCATGGTGGCGGAACTTACTGGGTTGGAAATCGCCAATGCATCGCTGCTCGATGAAGCCACAGCGGCCGCCGAAGCCATGGCGTTTTGCCTAAAAACCAGCAAAAGTCGCAGTCGCACCTTTTTTATTTCCCATCACTGTCATCCACAAACCATTCAGGTTATACAGACCCGGGCGCAACCTTTAGGGATTGAGGTGATCATCGGCGATCATCAGCAGGATTTAGATGGAAAAGATATTTTTGGCCTATTACTGCAGTATCCTGCCTCTACAGGTGAAATCAGCGATTTAACCGATACGGTGGCTAAAGCCCATGCACAAAAAGCCTTAGCGGTCGTGGCCAGTGATCTATTGAGCCTTGCTTTACTGAAACCTCCTGGTGAGTTCGGCGCTGATGTGGTGGTGGGTAGCAGCCAGCGCTTTGGAGTGCCCCTAGGCTATGGCGGACCCCATGCCGCCTTTTTTGCCACGAAAGATGCTTACAAACGAGCGATCCCTGGCCGGCTGGTGGGTGTTTCCATCGACAGCCGTGGGGATAAGGCTTATCGCTTGGCCTTGCAAACCCGCGAGCAACATATCCGCCGCGAAAAAGCCACCAGCAATATCTGCACGGCGCAGGCCCTGCTCGCCATTATGGCCAGTATGTACGGGGTTTATCATGGCCCCCAGGGACTTAAAACCATTGCCCAACGGGTGCATCGGCTCACGGCGATTTTAGCCCAGGGCTTGCAACGCTTAGATTTTCAAGTGCCCACCACGGCTTTCTTTGACACCATCACGGTAAAAACCGGTTCCAATACGCAAACCATCCACCATGCAGCCCATACACAGGGTATCAACCTGCGTCCCGTGGATAGGGAAACTGTCGGTATTTCTTTGGATGAGACCACCACCCGAGAAGATGTGGAAACCCTCTGGCGGCTGTTTGACGATTCCAGTGAGTTGGCCTTTACAGCCCTTGATAGCAGTACAGAGGACGCCATACCCAGCGACTTAAACCGCAGCGAACCCTGTCTTAAACACCCTATTTTTTCTAGCTATCATTCTGAAACCGAGATTCTGCGTTATATTCGCGCTTTGTCAGACAAAGACCTGGCCTTGGATCGCACCATGATCCCCCTGGGTTCCTGTACCATGAAATTAAACGCCACCACGGAAATGATTCCCGTCACTTGGGAAACCTTTAGTGGCATTCATCCCTTTGCCCCGCTGGAACAAGCCCAAGGTTACCAGCAATTGATTGCTGATCTTGAGGGCTGGCTGTGCGCCTGTACCGGCTACGATGCGGTATCCCTACAACCCAATGCAGGGGCCCAAGGTGAGTATGCGGGGCTATTGGCCATCCGTGGCTATCACGACAGTCGTGGCGAAAGCCATCGCGACGTGTGTTTAATACCCAATTCAGCCCATGGCACCAATCCCGCATCAGCCCAGATGGCCGGTCTTAAAGTGGTGGTGGTGGGGTGTGATGAAGCCGGTAATGTGGACGTGGAGGATTTGCGGGCTAAAGCGGCTCAGTACGGGGATCATTTGGCCGCCCTGATGGTCACTTACCCATCCACCCATGGAGTATTTGAAGCCGTCATCATGGAAGTATGCGACATCGTTCATAGTTATGGTGCGCAGGTCTACATTGACGGAGCCAATCTAAACGCACTAGTGGGTCTTACCTCGCCTGCCCACATCGGCGGCGATGTGTCCCACATGAATCTTCATAAAACCTTTTGCATTCCCCACGGTGGCGGTGGACCTGGCGTTGGCCCCATCGGTGTTAAAGCCCATTTAGCCCCTTTCTTGCCGGGTCATGGGGTCATGCAAACGGAAACGTCACCTCAAGTGACCGGACCTGTAGCGGCAACCCCCTGGGGGAGCGCTGGGATTTTACCCATTAGCTGGGCTTATATTGCTCTGATGGGCCGTATTGGGTTAAAAGAAGCCACCTCTGTGGCTATTCTCAATGCTAATTACATTGCTAAACGTTTAGCGCCCCATTATCCCATCCTCTACACCGGTCTTAACGATCGGGTGGCCCACGAGTGCATTATCGATCTACGGCCCATTAAAGACACTTCCGGTATTTCCGTAGACGATGTGGCCAAGCGTTTGATCGACTTTGGCTTTCACGCACCCACCATGTCCTTCCCAGTGCCCGGCACGTTGATGATCGAACCCACCGAAAGCGAATCGAAACAGGAGCTAGATCGGTTCTGCGCGGCGATGATTAGCATTCGGGAGGAAATTCAAGCCATCGAATCGGGGGCTTTAGACCCTACCGATAATCCCCTAGTTAATGCACCGCACACTGCTGCTGCTCTAGTGGATAGTCAATGGCCCCACCCCTATTCTCGGGAACAGGCGGTTTTTCCTTCCGCTGCGGTAAAAGCCCATAAATACTGGCCACCCGTGGGGCGTATAGATAATGTGCATGGGGATCGTAATCTAATTTGTTCTTGTCCACCTTTATCTGAATACGAAAAAGTGGCATAAAATATTTTCTTTCTGAAATGTTGATAGGGAACTGCAGCCATGACGACATTTTTAGTATTGACGGTGATCGGTGAAGATCGACCTGGATTAGTGGAAACCGTGTCGGAAGTGCTAACCACCCATGGCGGGAATTGGCAGGAAAGCCGCATGGCCTGCCTGGCTGGGAAGTTTGCCGGTATACTCCTCGCTAGTGTGCCTGACTCTAAGGTCGCCACGGTAATCCACGAGCTAGAGGAATTAGAATCCCAGGGTCTCAAGGTGGTTGTGGAAAAAACCACCTCTAGCGTCACGGCAGAGTCTTACCAATCCCTTACGCTTAATTTAGTGGGTCAGGACCATCCTGGCATCGTCCATGATATATCCCATGTGCTAGCCAGCCATCAGATCAACATCGAGGAACTCAACACGGAATGCAGTAGTGCATCTTGGTCAGGGGAGACTCTGTTTCATGCCACTGTACGGTTACAGATTCCTCGACATATTGCCATCGATAAAGTCAAAGACACCCTTGAAGGACTTGCTAATGAGTTGATGGTGGATATCAGTCTAGATGAGGTCTCTGCCACAACTACGTAATTTCCTAGTCGATTGCACCCAGGAATTAAGCTAAACTGATAAGAAAAGCGCTCGGTTTAAAACCTCAGTTACGGCTCGACACTATCTAACAAAGCTCTACGTTTAGACTGATATTCTTCCTCAGAAAGGAGCTTTTTGCTACGCAAACGTTCCAAGGTTTCTAGACCTTCCTCTAAATCTCGCCAACGATTTTCGGATAGCTTACCCGGTCTTAAATTAGTAGTGCTCGGTGCCAATGGAAGTTCACTGGATGCACTAGGGACTTTGCGAGTCTGGCTTGGTTTAGGAGATGCTGCTTTGTTAGCCTGGCTTGATTTTTTTGAAACCGTTGCCGGTTGATTGGATTCCTCTTGAGCAGCGGTTTGCGTAATATCCGTCTCTTTATCGAGACGCGCAGGCAGTTTTGCTTGGATAGTCTGTGTTAAAGGGTATATCACCCAGTCCCTTCGACCCTCTTTAAACTGCAACCAATTTACCGCCTGGATATTGCCACCTAATAGCTTAGCTGTATCGCGGCTACCTGGCCGGGCAGGCTTACCGTTGCGACGCCGGTTACTAAACTCGTCCTGAAATCCATCCACTTGACCAAAAATCAGATTAAGATCGCCATCCCTGAAGAAAACCCGCATACCCGTAGCGAAGCGTCGGGTATTGAGTAAACCACCTAGGTTACGATAGGTCACCATATGGATATCTTGCTTTTCGTTGACTCGGCGCAGGGCGTGGGCTAACTCCTGCGCCGCGTTTATGGCAGCCTCTTCTTCCATTAAATAAACCGTTTTATCCGCTTCCTCGGAACGAACCTGAAGGGATGCCAGCAATTGGGCAAGAGATTCCACATCCACACCACGCACGGGATGGTCATTGACAGCACCATTTTCAGCGGGTCTAGAGTATAATTCCAGCCCATTGGATTTAAAAAGGGTGATAGCCTGTACGGCATTACTATGGACAAGCACAATCACCATTAACAATATGAGATAGCCTGTTTTTAGGTTCATTTTATCTGCGTTACCCTCATCCGTTATCAGCGCCTCACTCTATGGCATAAAAAAGATGAGGCCAGCTTTACCTGGCCTCAACCTCCTAAAAGAAGATGATAGTGCCTAAATTTATATTGTTAGTTTCATCATCGCCTACCCCGTCTAAATCACTGCTTTGGGTAGAAAACTCACCCACTAAGGTAAGGTTAGGCGTTAAATTATGATAAATGCCTAGGGTGAGCTTTTGATTTTCCACCTCAGTGACCTCATCCTGTTCGTTATAGCTCCAGTTGACACCAAATTTGGTATTACCTAGGGTGTAAGTGGCCTGCAACATATAACCGTAGACTTCTTCTTCGTCTCCTGTTACGCCATCGAAACCAGGCAGGATCAACCCACCAATAGCCAGACTCGTCATCCCCTTGCCATTAAAATAATAGGCTAGCAAACCGATATTATTGTAATCAGCCCTCGCAAAAATATCCCAACCGAGTACATCCGCTTCTTCCCGTGCGGTGACCACATCCATGTTTTGGTACAGAAAAGATGTTGAAACGGTGCCCTCTACGTTGCCTTCCCAAGAATAACTCAGCTTGCCGTGCCAACCGATACCATTACCGCTGTTCGTATCCCCTAGGGTTGATTCACCATTAATAGGATTAAAGATACCCAAGGTTGCTTGGAAACCACTGTATTCAGGAGTAATGTAATTCATTTGTGCTAAACGATCCGTATATACGTAACCAAACCCTAAACCCCCTAGCGACGTATGATCGAAATCGCCTTGCACAAACGCGCCGCCCAGACCCAACAGACTCATATCGTTGATGATGGCATCGTAACCAAACAGACCGAAATCTCGGCCAAAACGGAAAGTGCCTATCTCTTCTTTGCCAAACGTTAAATACACTTGACGTGCATCCACAGAGGAAAAACCCAGTGCTTCGTTACTGTTCGATCCATAATAAACACTCACATTAGCGGAGATATCCCACTCTGCCTGGGTCGTGGATGCACTGATGTTTAGCGACGACGGTAACAGGCCATTGGTCACTGAATTCACATCATCAAAACTGCCCCTTTCGTCCGTTGCGCCACCACAGGCTAACCCCGCTAATGTAACACCCTCTCCTGATGACAATACTTCTAGATCATTATCGGTGCATTCGGTATAGGCATAGTAAACATTGATGTTACCGCCGATCCCTAAGGTCCAATCACCTGCCTGCCAGGTAACCGCTTGCGTGGTTACGGCAGTGCTCAACGACGCCACCCCAAAAATAACTGGAATAATTTTAGATTTCGTCATGGACGAAGCCCCCTCAGGTAGTTTTTGCTATAAAGTTGTTGCAGTCCGTCTATTTGTTGGTTGTGTGATACACCCTAGACGTATCTTTGATTGTAGTTGATCTGTACGTCGATACGAGACTAAATGCCTTATTATTTAACAGCGTAGGTTAGTGCAAGGAGCTATAGCCATAGCGTCCATAGGCTCTATTGAGTAGACAATCAACAGGTTGGGGGATAAAAACGGTAGGTATGTTGCTGTATAACAACATTTAGGTCAAACAATCTTACCAGGGTGAATAGCTACCCATGAGGCTTGGGGAGAATGCAAATAAAAACCTTTTCACTCAGTTTTGTAAGTAGCCCATAGTCCACCCATGAGTAGACTCATCTGTGGAGAATGCAAATAAGAACTTTTTAATCAATCTGGTAAGTAGCTCTTGCTCCACCAATAAGCTTGGGGCGGGTACGTGCTGCAGTGATATGCGCCTCGCCGATTTGACGCAGATGGGGACGCACAGGGACCGCCACCGGTTTTAAATGCATACCAATTAACGTATCGCCGATATCGATCCCCGCATCGGCACGAATCTGCTCCACAACCACAGGATCTGATAGTTGCCCATAGACATAGGCCGCCATGGACCCACCCGCGGAGGGAACTGGCACTACGGTCACCTCGTCTAAACGTAAAGTCTCCTGAGTTGTTCGCTCTATCACTAAAGCCCGGTTGAGGTGTTCACAACACTGCCAGGCGATGGCAAAACCGTAGCGTTGGCGAACCGTTTCAAGCCCTTTATAGAGCGCAACCGCAACGGCGTCACTGCCCCCTTTACCGATACGTTTACCAACCACTTCACTGGTGCTACAACCGACCACCAATAACTTACCTTTGCTCAACCGCCCCATTTCAGCAACTTCTTGGGCAACCGTTTGCATCTGGTGCGTAATCAATGTCATGTCCATTTTATATAATCCTCTCAAATACTTAACAGATTATATTAATAATAGAGTAGTCTATTTGAGGAAAAGTTGCAGGTCTGCTTTGGGAAAAATTTTTGAGATTTTACTGATGCTTTTTCGTTATGCGCCATTATTAGTTGGATTGCTGATCGCTGCCTGTGCTTCAACGACATCACCGCCCCCCCTGTCTGAGCAATCAGCCGCAGCACAATGCTTAGAACTTTACAGGGCTATGGATCAGGCCGTGGCAAATGACGGCACAACACCGTCATCACCAGTCAAAATCGAAGGGTTTCCTCACTTGCGGGTAAATCGATTTCTCGCTAGCTTTCGAACTGAAGCCATGAATCAGGACGAACGAACCGCTTGGTTAGCACGGTTAGCTGATCTCGATCGGCAGGCCCGCAGGGTAGAGCTTCACACGTTGCCAGCTGAGATAGTGAGAAACGCAATTAATCAATATATTTCCCCAGAAGACACCCTTGAAGATGCTCTAGTCGATTGTTCTTATAACTTAAAAACCCAAGACTTAAACCACCCAAACCGTTTCGGGCTATTGCGTCAACGCGCCGTTGTTCCTTCGGCTTATCAAACTCTGTATCAGATCGTGGGTCTATACCCCCTGATGGCATTGCCCGTCCAGTTTGGCGTATCCCGCTGGCAACAAGAAACGCAACAGGTCTTTCAACAACCCCTCAAAGATTTACCAGTCGAAGGTGCTTTACGCCGCTTCCGTCCTGCGCAGACCAAAGAGTCTGTGGGTTTTGCTTCACTACCCCAAGATGTCCTAGGCATTCCCAATCCATCTTTAAGACAACTTGCTAAACTGTTTGCTAAACACGCACCCGTTTGGGAGATAGACGTAGTGGGTGACTATGACTTACCGGGCGCTCCCGTTTGGCGCAAAGACGGTGTGCCGACAGTGGATACGGCCCAAAACCTGGTCTATCATTATACTTCCTATACCCGTTGGCAAAACATTCCCCTATTGCAGCTTAATTATGTGATCTGGTTTTCTGAGCGTCCCCGTAGCGGTCCCCTAGATCTTCTCGGTGGCCCCTTGGATGGCCTGATGTGGCGGGTGACCTTGAACCGTGACGGTGAACCACTGCTCTACGATACGATTCACCCTTGCGGTTGCTACCATCTGTTTTTTCCCACCTCGGCCTTGCGACTGCGTTCTGCAGTGCAAAATTTATTGGAACCCCCCCTGGTGACCCAGTCGGCACCTGTTATTGACGCCCATGAACGGGTGGTGGTGCGTATTGCTTCCGCCAGCCATTATGTGCAGCGGGTTTATGCCGACACCAGTACGCAAGGTTCTCGCTATCGTCTGCAACCCTACGACATGCTTTATAGGGTAAAAGATGGCAGTCAACGGCGCAGTTTGTTCGCTGCCGACGGTTTAGTCCCAGGTACTGAACGTGGCGAACGTTGGCTGCTATGGCCCATGGGTATCCCATCGCCGGGGGCTATGCGAGAGCGAGGTCACCATGCCACGGCTTTTGTGGGTCGGCGTCACTTCGACGATCCTGATCTATTAGATCGTTTATTTGAACCTACCAACTAGAGCATTTCCCATTTAAATGTAAACGGCGTTAGCCTTCGGTCTCGGCGTGCTCATGTACTGGTATGTACACTCCGCGCGCCTCGCCTCGGCTGCCTTGTTTACAATTGAAGCGAAAACGCTCTAGCGATTGAGACTATTGCTGCTCGTTCCAAAGGACGCCGTGGACACATCCCTGTCGCCAGGTTTGACGACGGACATCTAGGCCGTCGACACCTCACTAGGGCGTTTTATCGACGTTGATGCGGTCTTCGGTTCCCGTCCATAGATTGCGAATATTAGAGCGATGACGCCAAATAAGTAACGCCACCATGACGAGCATAGTGATTACATAGTGCGGGGGTAATTTAAGCCACCAGGCATAGAACGGCGTTAGCCCAGCGGCGGTAAGGGCGGAAACCGATGAAATACGCACAGTTGCCGCCATGGCAAGCCAGGTGGCGAGCGCCGCCAAGGCAACCCACGGCGCCAAGCCTAGCAGGGCACCAAAGGCTGTGGCCACGCCCTTACCCCCAGTGAAACCAAAAAACACCGGATAAAGATGCCCCAGAAAAGCGGCCAGCGCCGTCCCCGCCAACCCCCATTCGCTAGCGCCAAAACTGCTTGCCAACAGCACCGGCGCTAGCCCTTTTAACAAATCGCCGCCTAAAGTAATCGCAGCGGGTACTTTTCCACCCACACGCAGGACGTTAGTGGCGCCCGGATTATGTGAGCCTTCTGTGCGCGGGTCCGGTAATCCCCATAAGCGGCACACAATGATAGCCGTGGAGATGGATCCACATAAGTAGCCGAGCAACGTCAAAACGATATCTGTGATCATAGAAAAAATGCTGGAATAAACCGCTCAAAGCTTAGACCAAATATCCGTTTTAGCAAACCGAGAAACGCTTGGTTACATGCTCCGGTTTAATACAATGGCAACAAATAATGTAGACTCATTACAAATTCTTACTATGTCAATAACCTTAGGGTGATCTACCTAACGTGGATATTATATTTATTCGGGGTTTGCGTATTGCCACCGTTGTCGGCATTAATGACTGGGAACAGCATATAAAACAGACGGTCAGTTTTGATTTGGAATTGGGTACTGATATTAACAAAGCTGCCGCTACGGATCGCATTGAAAATACTCTCAATTACAAAGCGGTTACTAAGCGAGTTGTGGAATTCGTCAGTGCAAGTCACTTTCAGTTGGTGGAAACCCTGGCAGAGCGGGTTGCCGGATTGCTGTTGGAAGAATTTCCTATTCTCTGGTTGCGGCTTACCTTAAATAAAACCGGCGCTTTACGAGATGCCCGTGATGTGGGCGTTATCATCGAACGTCAAGCAGCTCGTTAACCGCTTCTATGGCCCGTGTTTACATCAGCGTTGGCAGCAACGTGAAACCCGCACACAATGTCGCTTCTTGTCTGCGGGCTCTGGAAGATCACTTTGGCTCGTTGCGTGTTTCTACCGTTTACAAAACAAAGGCAGTAGGTTTCCAAGGCGATGATTTTTTTAATTTGGCGGTAGGGTTTAAGACTGATCTCTCGCCCAAAGCAGTGGCAGCTGCGTTAGGAACTATCGAAACCGCCCATGGACGGCGTCGTGGCCATAACAAGTTCGCTTCTCGCACCTTGGACCTCGATTTACTCCTCTACGATGATCTAGTTCTTGCGGAGCCTGATCTAAAAATTCCTCGTTCTGAAATTACCCAGTTTGCTTTTGTTCTTTGTCCTCTCGCAGAGATCGCTGGTAGACAACGTCATCCCCTATTAGGCACTACCCTTGCGGCGCTGTGGCGAGATTTTGCGCAGCGCAATACAGAATGCCTACGCCCTATTCTTCTATTGCCATCCTAGTTATGTTCAAGGTCAGGAGTCCTGCTTATGGGGTAAGTTTTGCGTAAGCCTTAAGGTTTCAAATAGACAAAGTACGACCGCCGTCGACAGCAATAACTTGGCCAGTGATATAACCGCCATCGCGTACCAAAAATAGCAAAGCGCGAGCAATATCGTCAGCATCACCGGGACGTTTAAGGGGAACGCGAGACAGAATATAGTTTTTAGTGGTATCGCTCATGCCCGATTCCGGCCATAAAATCGCCCCCGGCGCAACTCCATTGACCCGCACGTCAGGGGCTAAATCCCGGGCCAGAGATTGGGTGAGCATAGCTAAACCTGCTTTAGCGGAGCAGTAAATGGGGTGTTTAGCCATGGGTCGTTGGGCATGAACGTCTATAATATTAACGATATTGCCCTGTACTCTACGAAGCTGTGGGGCAGCAGCCTGAGCTAAAAAGAAGGGCGCTTTTAGATTCGTGTCTACCAAATCATGCCATTGATCCTCGGTGGCCGCACCCACCGGCGTTGGATAAAAACTGGAGGCATTATTGACCAACACATCAAGACGATTCCACTGGGCAATCACCTGCTCCACCAAACCGTTGAGGGTAGTTATCTGGCGTAAATCTCCTTGCAACAAAATAACTGATTTTGCACGTTGGGCATTAAGTTCCCTTTGCAGGTTCTCCGCTTCGTCCGATGAGGAAAAATAGTGCAGGGCTAGATTCATGCCAGCCCCGTGTAGAATACGGGCAATACTGGCGCCGATGCGGCGGGCGCCTCCGGTGATGAGTGCAGTTTTGCCAACAAGGGAAGTCAAAGGTATGCTCCTTAAAGATTAATATGTACTAATACCCTATCCTATCAGTTAGAATTTCCCAATGCTTATGGCTATTCTGCCCAACTCGATGACCGAGCTGCCCGAACCTGAACCCCAAGCCGCCGCCCATAGCGCTCGCGTCGCCGCCCATATTCGTCATGCTATGAACGCCAACGGAGGTCAAATACCTTTCTCTCGTTTTATGGAGCTGGCCCTATACAGCCCTGGTCTCGGTTATTACAGCGCTGGGACACGTAAGTTTGGTACGCAAGGAGATTTTGTTACGGCTCCTGAACTTTCTCCCCTCTTTTCCCGCTGTCTTGCCCGCCAATGTCAGGAGATTCTTGACTGTACGGACGGAGAAATTCTAGAACTGGGAGCAGGCACTGGCACAATGGCGGCTACCATGTTAGCTGAACTTGATGCCCTAGATACCTTGCCGAACCGCTACAACATTTTAGAGGTAAGCGGTGAGTTACAAGCGCGTCAACGGGAGACCTTAACAACCCAAGCACCACACCTAGCAGAGCGGGTGAGATGGATAGATACCCTACCAGAACCAGGATTTCAAGGAATTATCGTGGGTAATGAAGTCTTGGACGCCATGCCAGTGGAGCGTTTTCGTATCATCCAAGACGGTCCACGCCCCTTGCATGTGGCTTACGAGGAGGATCGTTTTATAGGGTGTGAGGGACCCGCGAACCAAGACTTGACCACCTGCGTCGCCGCCTTGGAAGCGACATTGGGCGATACATTACCGATAGGTTACGAGTCGGAGATCAATACCCACTTAAAACCCTGGTTAACAGCCTTTGCAGAACGGCTGGAGAAGGGCGCATTACTGGTTTTAGATTACGGGTATCCGCGCCGAGAATATTATCATCCACAACGTCGTATGGGCACTTTAGTTTGCCATTACCGCCACCGAGTCCACAGCGACCCCTTTATTTTGCCAGGACTACAAGACATTACTGCAAACGTGGACTTTAGCGCCGTGGCTGACGCAGCTATCGATGCTGGACTCGAATTGGCAGGTTACACTAGTCAAGGTTACTTTTTACTGGGCTGTGGTCTAGAAACTCTGTTGGCTGAAGTAGATCCCGACGATACTGCTCGTTATTTAGAACAAGTGCGTCAAGTTAAGCTATTAACCCTACCGGGAGAGATGGGTGAGCGCTTTAAGGCGATAGCCTTGACAAGAGGTTTATCGCAACCGCTACAGGGGTTTGGTTACTATGATGAAAGCAAGAGACTATAAAGCGCCAGCTTAGGAGAAAAAAACACTTCAAGAAGGAGTTGGGTTACAGCGAATACCAACCTACCACCAAAAACTTATCGTTTTATGTGGATTTAATGTCACTAAGTAAAACGCCCTAAGTTATCCGGTGTTATGGAAGGGTCTTCGCCGTTGGGAGACGGCGATGGAGCGTACATGGACGTATTCACAGCGTTCCTGATATAACACCGGATAATTTATAGGCAAGTACTTATCATCCTATTAGACTGGAAGACACCATGGCTGTCTGGCATATTGAAGCAACCTTAGACGAATTGAATGCCCGCTGTTGCCCAAACACGATGCTAGGGCATATCGGTATTGAATTTGTAGACATCGGCGATGATTATTTAAAGGCCCGTATGCCGGTGGACGAGCGTACCATTCAACCCATGGGTATTCTTCACGGCGGAGCCTCGGTGGTGCTAGCGGAAACCCTGGGTAGCGTCGCTGCATTTTTATGCGAGGATGCTGAAAAGAAGCACTGTGTCGGTTTAGAAATCAATGCTAATCATATACGTTCGGTGGAGTCTGGTTTTGTTTACGGGGTTGCTAGACCCATACACCTGGGTGGATCAACCCAGCTGTGGGAAATCAAAATCACTGATGAAAATGATAAATTAGTGTGTGTTTCCCGACTTACCCTTGCTGTGCTTACCCGAAGCCAAGAAGCTGGATGAAAACCGCATAGATTTTCTTTAGGTCTAAAAGCAATGCCATAACAACTCTAAAAATAAGGAGAAATTCAAGTATGCTAGAAATTGAAATCGGTGGTATTTTTGGTTTGTTACTTTTGATTGGCGATATATATGCCATCGTCAACACGATACAAAGTCATGCGTCCACGGGATCGAAAGTTCTATGGACTGTTTTTATTATTGTGTTACCACTGCTGGGTTTGCTGATTTGGTTCTTTCTCGGTCCTCGATCTGCGCGTTAATGCCAACCCTATCATTTCCTCAAACTGCTGATATTTGTCCTACTCCAATAGGCTTAAATACATTGCATGGCCTTTAACCGGTCCTATGCTCAAGTACAAAATCTTTGATTAAGCGAGGGAGAGGTCGGTGTAGATAAAATCATTTCCAATGCAAAGCAAGGCTTCTCCAGCACAGGCAGCGGTGGCGTATGACAGGCAATCCCCAAAGTTCAGTGAGGCTTTATGTCGTCCCTTGCCATATCTTAGCCAAGCATCGACGGCTACTGCAAAATGAGCATCTCCAAACGGCACTGTGGTAATCGATCCCTCCATAAGAAATCGGGACAAAATCCCTCGGGCATCCTGGCGCAGACGGGCAGACAGAACAATGGAAGTCTCCACTAGCGTGGGAACGCCTACCCCGGTATTTTGTGTCTTAGCCAATTTCTCTAGCAACTCCTCGAAGTCTGGTTCTTTAAGAACAATAGCAACTATTGCTGAAGTATCTAGAATCACACGCCCTCCGGACCATAACCAAGAATCGCTTCTTCCTCGGCACGGCTGAGACTTCTGCCTAATTGATCTTTTGGCACGATAGGCCAAACCTCATGTTCGAGGAACCGACGCAATCGTTCCTCGCGTCTCTCAGTAGTGAGTCGAAAATTGAGCCGTGCCCGACGTTCTTCTAAAGCCTTTCTAATAGCCTCTGTTTTACTTTCACCTGTCAGCTGCGCTACTTCATCCACAAGCCGCTCGACCAGTGGGTTCTTGATATTAAGTGGCATTTTCTATCAGACCTTTCAAATTATTTTGGTAGAAATAAATAAATAATCTACCATGGTACCTATTAGATGTAAAAATTGAGAAAAGAAGCCACGAACCGCTCCGGCTGATTCTTGAAGCAAGTGGCGAACGATTTAGATGTATGCTCATCACTGGTCAGTGAAGAAATGGTATAACTTTTAAATTGTGTCTATTGCCGTCACCACACTTCTTACGTCGCTCTGCGATCAGGCCAATGCCCTTGCCGAGGAGTTGGCTTTGCCGTTCATAGATTATTGCATCGCTGATGGTTTTACTCACCTTTTGGTGGTAACACCCGAGCGCCTTGAACTACACATGCAGGGAACTAGTAAATCAGGTCCTGTATACGCAGATTTTGTGACCGGAGCACTCGCCCACCGGCGCCGTTACGGTGGCGGTCGTCGTCAACCGTTAGCCAAAGCAGTAGGTTTGAAAAGTGGCGCGAGTCCCCATGTATTGGATGCCACGGCTGGGTTAGGTCGGGATGGATTTGTGCTTGCCTGTTTGGGCTGTCATGTACAGCTGGTGGAGCGATCTCCCATTATCGCTGCACTGCTAAGACAGGGTCTTCAACAGGCGAAAAATGATCTTCAGATTGGGGCCATGGTTAGGGAACGCTTGCGTCTTACCGTTACCGATAGCCGCGCTTATATGGCCACTTTGACGGAGTCCCAACGGCCAGATGTGGTGTATTTAGATCCCATGTATCCCCATCGCAGTAAAACAGCCTTAGTTAAAAAAGAAATGCGTTTACTCCGACAGTTGGTAGGCGATGATCTAGATGCCAGGGATCTTTTGGCGGTTGCCCAACGTTGTGCTCGGCGGCGGGTTGTGGTAAAGCGACCACGGCTAGCGCCTGTTTTAGAGGGACCTCAACCCACCATGACGATCTGTTCCAAAAATACACGGTTTGATGTTTATCTGGTCAGGGTTTAAAACCACAATATCATTTAAAATCACTACACCTTGCCAATAAAACCACTTCGTGGAGGAAGAAAACGCGTCGAGATGACACTACCTTTCAGGCGCTAAATTCACTTGCAATACTAGCTTTCTGGAAAACCCGTTTCAAGAAATAGCTTTCAGAGTCTAGGAAAGATGAGAAGCGATCTGATCAGACATTCTGCTGTTCTGCTCCTGAAGACGACCGATAATGTGACAAGTCGAAATTTGTCTTCCAGGACATTGGGCAATCATGTGCTCTAGTTCACTCTTAAAGGAAGAGAGCCGCGCAATCCAGCTATTGACTTCCTGAAGGTGTTTTTGGGCGATTTGCGTTACTTCTTGGCAAGAACTATCGGAGTTATCACTGCATGCGAGCAATTCACGAATCGCATCAAGATGAAACCCAAGCTCCCGGCTGTGTCGGATAAAAATCAAGCGACGCACATGTTCCAACCCATAGATACGATGATTTCCTATTGAGCGTAGGGGCGTCGGTAACAAGCCTATCTGCTCGTAGTACCGAATCGTCTGCGCTTTGCAGCCGCTGCGAGCAGCGAGCTTGCCAATTGTCAGTCGATGTTCAGTCATCAAATTTCCCCTTGAACCTCTAGTTACTATAAGTATTAGACTTAAAGATGGTAGGAATGTTTTCAGAGTCATCATGTCTGCATTCGTTCTTAAGCTCAATGGAAATTTGTAAGATCACCTTTACTGCGCGGAGTTCTCTCCTACCAACTGACTGATAATCGGAGAATTTTTATGAAAAACACTCTCTTTTCAGCGGCGCTCCTAACCTTCCTAATAAGCCTAGGCAGTGGGGCCACTTTATTTGCAAATCATGCATCTGCCCAACAAGGACAATGGCCAATGATGTGCCAGTGTCCGGCTTGTCGAGGCATGATGAAATCTGGGATGGGTGGCCAAGGCATGCGAGGGCGTGGTTGGCATAACCAAGACACGATGATGGGACGCGGCATGTGGGGACCCGGAATGGGTGACCAAGGCATGATGACGAGACCTGGGATGGGTAACCAAGGCACACCTGATGATAGGATGAACCAAACCCAAAAACTCACCACCGATGAGGTTCGCACGATGCTTGAGAGAAATCTTGAGTGGCAAGGCAACCCGCGCCTCCAGATAGGTAACATCGAAGAAAAAAATGAAAGTACAGTTACGGCCGAGATTGTGACTGCCGATGGATCGCTGGTGCAGCGCCTAGAGGTAGATCGACAAACAGGATGGATGAAGCAGATTCCCTGATGCGTGTTAAAGGCAGGGGCGGACCTGCGTGTCCGCCCTGATCAGAACGAGGGTAAATCTCTACCGGGCGAAAACATAGGTTCACTCCTACCGTTTGTTGTTCTATGATTCAACCCCTGTCCAAGGCATCATGTCCAATACATAGTCATTTTTCTTTTGACATTCACGAAAGTGCTATTTTTGGCACTAGACCGTCCGCCAGAAATCCGCACCATGTCCCTGTAACAGTCAACTTTCCAAGTCCTGTCTATTCCCTGCTAATTCTTATGCCCTTGATACTCTCCACAAAGCCGCTTTTGAATATCCCCCGGCACCGCTTCGTAGTGGCTAAACTCCATATTGTATGCACCTTCACCACCGGTGATGGATTTAAGCTGAGATTCATAACCTTCCACCTCGGCTAGCGGCACTTGAGCGTTAATCGCCACCATCCCGCGGGGTCGTATGTCGGTACCGTTGATGCGACCACGGCGACTCGATAAATCCCCAGTAATGGCACCCACCGCATCGCCTGGGGCTACCACCTCTAGGTTCACAATAGGCTCCAACACCAGGGGTCGCGCTTTTTCCACGGCATCCATAAAGGCTTCTCGGCCTGCTGCCACAAAGGCTACTTCTTTAGAATCCACCGGGTGATATTTACCGTCGGTGGCGACCGCACGGATATCTTGCATGGAAAAACCAGCGATGACACCATTTTCCATGACATCGCGAATACCCTTTTCCACAGCGGGTAAAAATTGACTGGGAATAGCGCCACCGACTACCTCGCTGACAAACTCGAAACCCGCACCCCGCTCCAAAGGTTCGATGCGCAAAAAAACTTCCCCAAATTGACCGGCACCACCGGTTTGTTTTTTGTGCCGATGATGACCTTCGGCGATCATACTGATAGTTTCTTTGTAAGCGATCTTGGGTGGTTTGGTTTCCACCTCTAGGCGATAGCGGGTGCGCATCTTTTCCAGGGTAATTCTCAGGTGTAACTCGCTCAAACCCCGCAGCACGGTTTCTCGGGTGGTTTGATTTTGCTCAAGGGTCAGACACGGGTCTTCCTGCAGAAGCTTACTTAATGTATCCGAGAGTTTTTGTTCGTCGCCCCGGGTAGCGGCTTTAATAGCCAAACCAAACAAAGGTGTCGGAAAGCGTAACGAGCGCAAATGGATGTGATCTTCGTCATGGGAGTCGTGCAGAACAAAATCCCGGTGAATATCATCCACTTTTGCCACAGCACAGATGTCGCCCGGAATACCCGCTGCTATTTCCGGATGTTCTTTACCATGGACTTGAAAAAGATGGCCTACTTTGAAAGGTTTGCGGGCATCCCCGATAAAAAGCTGGCTATCTTTGGTGATCGTGCCTTGGTGAATTCGAAACAGGGATAATTTGCCCATAAAAGGATCGATGTTTACTTTAAAGACATGGGCAATAACATGCTGGTCAGGGTCTGGCGTCGCGTGGAATTCCTCGGCATCCTTGCCTTCTCCCCTTAAAAAAGGTTCTGGGTTACCTTCGCTGGGATTAGGCAGGAGCCGGACAAATAAATCCACTAATTCTGGTAAGCCGGCTCCAGTAGCTGCTGAAACAAAACAGACGGGTACCAGGTGCCCTTCCCGTAGGGCTTTTTCAAAAGGCTCATGGAGTTGCTCAGGCTGCAGCTCTTCACCCTGTTCTAGATATAATTCCATGAGGGCTTCATCCACTTCCACCACTTGATCGATAATCGCCGTATGGGCTTCGGCAACACTGGAAAAATCACTTTCTCCCGCTGGATTAAAAAAACAATCCACAACGTCAGCGCCGTTATGGGTGGGTAGATTAATGGGCAAACATTCGTTGCCAAACATCTCTTGGATCTGGTCTAATAATGTCGGCAAATCGATGCTTTCAGAATCAATCTTGTTGACAATAATCATCCGGCATAGACGCCGTTCGGCGGCTCGCTTCATCATCCGTTGCGTCACCGTCTCGATACCCGTTTGGGCATTAATCACGATGGCTGCGGTTTCTACGGCAGGCAATGCCCCAATGGCCTGACCGATAAAATCCGGAAACCCTGGGGTGTCGATAAGATTAATGTGAACGTCTTGATAATTTAGATTGACTAAGGTGCTGTCTAGGGAATGCTGATGCTCTCGTTCGAGAGGGTCAAAATCACAAACGGCGGTGCCCTGCTCTACGGAACCAGCACTGGCAATACGCCCAGACTGGGTCAACAAGGCCTCAACCAGTGTGGTTTTGCCCGCCGCGCCGTGTCCAACCAAGGCAATATTACGGATAGATTCGGTGGTGTACCCGACCATCATTGACTCCTTGAGTTTAAGTTTTGTTACATTTTGTTATTGTCTATTGAGATTGATTATAGAAGAATGGTGAAAACTGTCGCTATTTAGCGTTATGGCGACTTTTAAAAAAGCTAGTGGCTATCCTTGTGTTTCTTTTGACCACAAGTAAACAAACACTAACAAAACTTTAATGACGGTTGCTGGGTTGCGTTTTTTTGTTTATGGGACTCTGCGGCGGGGAGAATGTAATCATCACCTGCTGGGTGATGCTAATTTTTTAGGGTTTCATCGCACCCATGCACGCTATAGCATGTTGAGTATGGGTTACTACCCTGCTGTTATTGACAGTGGCCATACGCGCATTAGCGGCGAGGTATATCAAATTCACAAGGCTCGCTTGCCTTGGTTAGACCAGTTGGAGGATTATCCTCGAACTTACAACCGGCGACTTATCAACACCCCTTATGGCCCAGCCTGGATGTATTTTTATCGCCAACCTGTTGCCCCAGGCACCCCTAGGGTATTAAGCGGTGACTGGCGAGTTGGCAAATAAATTCGCTTCTTTTTGTCATAATCATAGATTGGTCAAAAAATACTCAGGAAGGTAAAATTAAGTAGCCTTAATTCAGGAGTAATAAAGCAATAATCTTGCTCCAAAGACGCAATGCTGTTTATGTTGATTAAGAAGCTGTTTCAAAAACTTGCATAGGTTCGCGAACTCAAGGCGCAGCGCCTTCGAGCAGTGCAGTTTACAGGGGGTAAACGAGCAGCGGAGAAGGTGCTGTAACGCTTAAGTCACGGACATGAGCTGATTTTGAAACAGCTTCTAAGGTATTCATCATTAATCTTTTACGTGTATATGGCTAACGTTCAGGCAAGCGATTTCATCGATAATAGTTTGAGGTAAGTTACCATAATGGCTAGTCGCAAAACATCTCCGGCCGCCATGGCTGCTCATTATGGCTTTCGTCGCATGCCGTTTGTTGGCGCTGGCCTAGATTCTTATTTCAACGATGCTTGCTACCATGACGCATACCAACGCATTCTAAACGCTATTCAACAATATCAGCGTCTTATCGTTTTGGTTGGCGAAGAAGGCATTGGCAAAACCCTCTTGCTTCGCAAACTTATGCACGAAGCGCCTGATCAGCTAAAATTTCTCAGGTGTTATTCCAATAGCCTAAACTTTGAAGAAATATTAAATTTCATTTCAGATTACTTATGGCTACCTGCTTTGGAAGCGGATCAGTCACAAAAAATCAAAGTCCTCAAAAAACACCTTGATAGCAGCTTCTCTCAAGGCATACACCTTATCTTGGTGATTGATGATGCCCACCAAATGCGCGAGCATGTGCTTGGAAATTTACTCTTTTTAGCGCAATCGGATCTTAAGGATAGTCTTTCTCTGCAAATTCTGTTGAGCGGCTCTACCTCACTGGAAAATCTTTTAAGTAATCTGCAGTCCACCTATTCTCTCGATACAAAAGCGGAAAGAGTGCATCTGGAAAGACTCAGCAAAGATGATACAGTGGCTTTTATTCACCGCCAACTGGAAATGGCAGGAGGTCTTTCTAAAGCATTGTTCCCATCACCTGTCCTTGAACGCATTGCATACCATGCTCAAGGAATACCTCAAAACGTTAATGACCTATGTCATCGAGCATTGCGAATTGCTTACTCAAACGATCAGACGCTACTCTCACCAGAGATCATCGATGAGGCCTCCCAGGAACTTGGCGAGGATTTTTTACAAAACCAGCAGTTACCTGAACAAACAGCAGTAGCTAAAGAAGATCTTAACGAAACCAGACGACCCTTTGCGCCTTCATCATCTCAACCTTCTAGTGAAGACTATGATGTTTCCTTACAGGATCACAGGTCAAAAGATACAACGGTATCTGAAGAAGATCTTTCTGAAGAAGATCTTAATGAAACCAAGCATGTCCCTTCACTATCAAAATCAGAACCCACTGCTAAAGGTCAGGACACGTCCTCACAGAACCAACCGCCTGACTCGAGCTCTCAGGAGACAAACTTACAGCCGGTTTCCGCTTTATCTCCTTCATCTGATAGCAGTGATGACCATACGGTTGCCTTTAGTCTAAACAAGGAAGGCTCGGCATCCACATCACCCTCTTCAACAATAGCTGACAGCAAATCTACATCAAATGTGCCTTCCCTATCGTCATCTCAAGAGGATCAACCGCAACCGACAATACCCTTGAACATAGCCCACCAGGATGCCGACCTTTCTGACATGGAAACACGTTTGCAACCTGTTCTTAAATCGCTTCCGGAAGAAGATGACAGAACCGTAGAGTTAAAAACCTTACCAGAAGATCTGCTAGCCCGTTATCAAAGCAAATCGAAGCAGGTATCTGCGGCAGATGGTTTTGCCGCTAGCAATCTAAACCAACGTCGTCGACGAGACTCTCGTCGAGATTCTCCGGGTCCCTTAGTAGCCCTTGCAGTGCTGATTCTATTGGGCAGTAGTATTGCATTTTTGATTTATCAACGAGATGATTTTGCGGCATTTTTTACTGAGATTACCGCTGGAGCGTCCTCGTCCGCTCCAACCCGTACAGAATCATTACCTATTCCACCGTTAGAATCTGACTCCGCATCTCCATCCAACGAAAACCCGGTACGTCCCAATCTGGGAGAAGGAATCCCAGGGACGCCACCAACAGAACCAGAATCGGAACTGGAATCGACTCCTCCCGAAGAAACGGCCATCAATACCACCAGCTTGAAAAGCAACGGAGATATGTTACTGATGCTCGGGGATATTGCCTCTGCCCGGTTATTCTATGAAGCCGCGGTGAAAGCCGGTGACATTCCGTCTTTGATCGCCGTGGGCAGTACTTACGATCCTGTGGTGCTAAACCAGCTTGGACTGCGGGGGTTTCATGCAGACCCTGTGAAAGCCGCTGAATGGTATCTTAAAGCCCATGAGGCCGATGCGGCAGAGGCCGACAAACATCTCAATGGGTTGCGCCGTTGGTTGAATAGTGGCCCTTCCATTGCGGATCGCAAGGCCGAAGAATTAAAACGTTTGCTAGAGTCAGTCCCATTACCGCCAACAAAGACAGATCCTGCAGCGACGGCGGATGATGACACCTCCCTCAACAACGACCCCCAAACACCTAAACCACAAATCGCCGGCGTTGTTTGATAGCGTTTTAATTTCCTTGTCAACGAGGATTGTTTGCTTCTAACCAGTTGCGGGCGGCAGCAAAGCGCGTCCAACCGGGAATCGCTGCTGAAAGACTCACTTCACGCCATTTTGGGTGACGATACGGTTCTTGGAGTGCACTGAAGTTACTAAAAAAGCTGTCAACAAATCGAGACACTCGTTGGCGCCGAGGATTATCCTCACGCCAATTATATACGGCCATTAAAGAACCAACCGCAATGGTAGGAATATCCTCTCCCGAATCAATAAGATTGGGATAATCGGCATGGGTTAAACGGGTTGGTAAATAGGTGCCTCCCAACACTGGCGTATAGACGATGGGCAAAAAATATAGATCATCTTCCGGTGAGACGCCTTGAAAGAGGGGCGCTGGTTTGCCCACCACATAAGCAAGGGCAGCGATTTCGCCTTTTTTCAGCATATCTAAAGCCAGCAACTGATCGTAACGGGTAAATTCCACGTCAAGGTCTAATGCGTCAAACACTAAAGATGCGGTAATGGCGGTTCCGCTGCCATTTCCATCCACATTTACTTTTTGTCCAGCAAGGTCCCTTAAACTTTTGTCTTCACCTTTTACTAAGAGATGGAATTCTTCATTGTATAGCTTTGTAATATAATGAATTCTTCGATTAAGGTTTGCGTATCCTGGCCGCCCTCTAAGATAGTCCATCACGTCAGCTTGAACGATGGCCACGTCGATACCGCGAAGATAGAGCAAATCGGTAATATTTTGCTGAGAACCATTCCCAAGAATGGTCAACAGGCGAACATTCTCATCATCATTTACCACCGTCGCTAGATCGGCAGCGATGCGTGTATAGGTGCCGGCAATACCCCCCGCCATAAGAGTCACGGCCCCTCTATTGGCTTGCGCCACGAGTTGCGCCCTAGACGGGGTTTGAGCCAAAACCATGGCGCTAAAAAATAGTAGGCCGATAAAACACAAAAAAACAGTTCCAAGACGCTTCATAACCGGACACCTAGACAGATTAGGACTGTACAAACTCAATGAGGACTGTCGTCGAGCTGATCTGCAAGTTTTTGTAACGCTGGCGCGATCTGCACCGAATAGGGCGGTGCAACACCGTTGGTCCGCAGCGCCGACGGTAATTTAGCCAACTCGGACTTGACTCGATCTCGTAGTGTTTCCAGGGGTGGCGCCACCTGGCAACGCCGACCGCCGTCCATGACCCGCTGTAAAAGTGGTTCTCCCAAAGGTTGGGTATCATTCTCAAGCCCCAGCCAATCGCCTGCCAATAGACCGTCTTGGGTGCGTCGATAAACCTGTTTGCGGCCTGGCCAAGTGGCTTTACCCGATGAGCGTTTACGGCGAGGGATGCCGGCATATTCCTGCAGCTTATAAACACAGTCGAGAAATGGCGCATCCGTGGAAATATCCAACCGTGTACCAACGCCAAAACCATCTATGGGCGCCTGTTTTTTCAGTAAAGCTTGAATACGGTATTCATCCAAATCGCTGCTGCAGAAAATAGTCACCTCTGGCAAACCACCGGCGTCTAAAATCTTTCGTACTTGACGGGCATAGGCGGCCAAATCACCACTGTCTAACCGCACACCTTGAATGGTGATGCCTTGTGCTTTGAGCCGGTGGCCAAGCTGAACCACTTTGTGGGTTGCTTGCTCCACATCGTAGGTATCGATAAGTAAAACCACATTGTTAGGTTGCGCCAGTGCAAAGTTTTCAAAAGCTTGCTCTTCCCGATCGTGGGCTTGTATTAAAGAATGCGCCATAGTACCAAAAGTAGGAATGCCAAATTCCATGCCCGCCAAAACCGCCGCGGTGCCTGTGAATCCCGCCAAATAGGCAGCCCGGGCCGCCAGTAAACCAGCCTCGGCGCCGTGGGCTCGTCGCAGACCAAAATCCACCAACAGTTTGTCACCCGCCGCTAACACACAGCGGGCTGCTTTAGAAGCAATCAAGGTTTGAAACTGAAGCAAATTGATAAGCCGGCTTTCTACCAACTGTGCCTGGGGTAAAGGGGCTGTAACCCGCAAAATGGGTTCATTGGGAAAAAACAAGGTTCCCTCGGGCAGCGCATGGACTTCTCCGGTGAATCGTAGTTGCGCCAGATAATCGATAAAGTCCCCCTTAAAACGTCCTGTTTCCCCTAACCAAGCCAGTTCTTCAGAGGTAAAATGGAGATTTTCCAAATAATCCAACGCTTGTTCTAACCCGGCAGCCACTAAAAAACTTCGCTGCTCTGGCAAGCGTCGCACAAACATCTCAAAGACCGCCGTGTCTTCCATACCCTGAGCATGATAGGTTTGCAACATGGTTAACTGATAGAGATCAGTCAATAGGGCGCTGTTGCTGGGATTCATCACGCTAACTCGGCAAGGTTTGCTGAAACAGCCCCGCGCTGGTGCATTTCTTGAATCGCTTTGGCACCATCATCGGGTTGTCGATTGACGGCGCGAATGGCATCTTCCAATAAAATAACTTTAAAACCGTGTTTTAAGGCGTCGCGGACCGTATTCAAAACACAATAATCTGTCGCTAACCCTCCGATAAACAAACGCCGCACGTTTTCCTTTTGTAGCCATTCGGCTAGGTCAGTGCCTTCAAAGCCTGAATAGGCGTCTTTATCGGGTTGCGTGGCTTTCGAGATAATAACGAAGCGGTGCGCTTCCGGCAGCTTTAGCTGAGGTGCGAAATCAGCACCTAGGGTGCCAGCCACACAATGGGGTGGCCAAACGCCACCCTGGGCTTGAAAAGAACAATGGTCTGGCGTGTGCCAATCGCGGGTCGTATAGATAGGGAGTTCGCGTTTTTGAAACGCGGCGATGTAACTGTTTAACAAAGGCAATACGGCATCACCGTCTGGGACGGCTAAGGCGCCTCCCGGCAAAAAGTCATTTTGCACATCGACGATAATTAAGGCATCGCCCGAACCTAGATAGTGCTTGCTAGACATAATGCTATGCTCACTCAAGATTTACCCATGTAGTCTTAACTTCAAGACTTACGCAAATCAGGACTTGGCTGTTAAAACCAACCCCATGTCACCAAATACTTAAAGTTCTTGCAAGTATTCTGTAATACTTGCGCCAACAAAATAGTTTAGGAGATTTTTTGACATGACCGATAATATTACTGAATCCTCTATCCTAGTGGAAAATCAGCAGGCTATTCAGCGCATTATCATCAACCGCCCAGACAAGAAAAATGCCTTAACCCATACCATGTATATAGCCCTTACCCAGGCGCTTATCGAGGCGGATGATGACCCTCAGGTGCGGGTTATCCTACTCACTGGCACAGTGGACTGTTTCACCAGCGGCAATGATCTTGTGGATATCACAGCCCATCCACCCAGCGATGAAAATAGCCCAGGATTCCGCTTTTTGACCACTCTATCCCATACTAAAAAGCCTATTATCGCCGCTGTCAGTGGTCCAGCGGTGGGCATTGGAACCACCCTGTTGCTGCACTGTGACTTGATCTACGCCAGCAGCAACGCACGTTTCCAGCTACCTTTCGTCAACTTAGGATTATCTCCTGAAGCAGGAATCAGCTTATTACTACCCTTGCGTATAGGCTATCAACGGGCTGCGGAACTGCTGTTGCTGGGCGAACCCTTTTCTGCCGAAACAGCCCTTGCGCTAGGTCTGATCAATGGGATTTATGAATCTGATAAACTTCATACAGCCGTGTTGACTAAAGCGCAACAACTGGCGGCTCAACCGCGCCATGCCACATTATTGACTAAAGCGCTGCTGAAACGAAACTACGCGGCTGCCCTAGATGAAACCATGGTTGTAGAGCTTAGGCATTTTGTGGACTGTTTGCAGTCTCCAGAAACGGCCGCAGCACTCAAGGCATTTTTTGCCCGACCCCGTTCAACATAAAAAAACACCGTCAAAAACCTATTTGCGCAAGATTTCATCCTGATCTCTGGGGAAAATCTGCTCTGACGAGCTTTGCCGCTTGTTTATGGAGATGTCCTGATCCTGGTCGCTAGAATCTTCTAGCAAGTCAGCCTCTGCCACGACTTCATATTCAGCTTCTACAAATTGCGTGCGGATTTCCCGCTGTAAGCGCCGATTTTGCCACCACAACCAACCGCCCGCCACTAAGCCCAAGACTAAAAACAAGGCAAAAAACACCGCTGACAAGACTACCGCTGCGCCAACCGAGAGAACCATGACGGCCACTACACCCAAACGGGCGGGCCATGATAAATGCTGCAATAAAGGATTCATAGCGTTCCATTCAAACTGATGGTGATGAGGAAATTTTTCAATTCAGTGAAAAAAGAAAACCTGTATTACGTTATTTTAACGCGGTTACTCATCCCTGGCACCGGTCTTTTTGCTCCCATACGACTATTTATTTTGTGTACTTTGCTGAAAAAAGATGAAAAGTGGCATAGAGCAATGCAATCGATTATCATTTTTGGCCAACAAATGTTTATTGCTGGTATTTTCAAGCCAAAAAGCAGATTTTTGGCTAAAATCTAGGAGGTGTTGGTGTCAGTTAATCAATCCACAAACGGGCAAGAACCCGCTTCTCCCTGTATCGGTATCTGTAAACTACACCCTGAAACTAATCTTTGCGAAGGCTGCTTTCGCACCATTGATGAGATCGCCGCTTGGGGACAATATTCCCCTAAAGAAAAACAACAGGTTTTGAACCACATTGAACACCGCTGTGAACGCTTAATCGATGACAATTGACGCTCGTGATCTTTTTGGAGCTAATTTTTTAGCGGAGTACGTGTAAATGCCTCTGCCAGAACCCAAACTATCCCGCAAACTCATGCACACCCGCACCATAACCTGCTGTGGTTATGAGCGTGACGACGGTTTATGGGATATCGAAGGTTATATGACTGATACTAAGAACTATAATTTACCCAATCAAGCTCGGGGCGGAGAAATTAAAGCGGGTGAACCGCTCCACGCCATGGGGATCAGGTTAACCTTAGATAAGGATTTTTATATCCACGATGCGGATGCTTGTACTGATTGGGCGCCTTTTCAACTATGTCCAAGCATTGCAGCGCGATATAAACAGCTTGTTGGTATGCATATAAAACCTGGCTGGAATCTAAAAATTAAACAGCTTTTTAATGGCATTAACGGGTGTACTCATCTAACCGAATTATTGGGATCCATGGCCACCACCGCCTTTCAAACCATCCATGGACGTCACAAGGAAGCCAGTGCTTCAAAATCCGGTGAAATAGAACATTCCCGCATCATCAACAGTTGTCATGCCTTGCGCAGTGACGGGAATGTGGTGAAACAACATTGGCCGCAGTTTTACTCGGGTGATGAAAAACAGGCTGTCAATGAGTGAGTTTTAGGGGGTAAGCGAGTTTATCGATCACTTAGCTTACCATTTAGCTAGATGACAATGCCTGCTATATGTAGTAACGTACATTAAGTTTCGTGATTAATATAAACAACAAGTTACTGCAACGATGGCAAGTTTTATCGGCGAATTTGCATGCAAGCTGGACGCTAAGCTCAGAATTGCCTTGCCATCGGGTCTCAAGAAGCAGATGCCGGTGTCAGCAGAGGGTCGCTTTGTCATTAATCGCGGTTTTGAAAAGCATTTGGTACTGTATCCCTTCCATGAATGGGAAGCCATTACGGAGGAATTGAACGAACTTAATTTGTACGTTAAAAAACATCGAGAATTTGTCCGCTACCTTCATCGTGGCGCTACGGAACTCACTCTGGATGGCAGCGGACGTTTGCTACTGCCCAAACGCCTACTAACCTATGCGGGTATTAAAGATGAGGTGGTTCTCCTCGCCTATTCCAAACGCATCGAGGTATGGGACAGCGAGCTCTACGAGAGTATGTTGGAAGACGAACCCGAAGACTTCTCCAAACTTGCCGAAGAAATCATGGGCGACAAAGACTCTTCCGAAACAGAAGACACTAACCGAGAGATCCGGGAGTTTCCCTCTCCCTCTCCCCAACAACGGCATTAATAACAATCGGACTTGTTGCTATTCGTGAAATTCGTCTGCGTGGGCAAAACCGCGTGGGCAAAACCGCGTGGGCAAAACCGCGTGGGCAAAACCGCGTGGGCAACAAGTTGCCCACCCTACAACTTGCCTCCCCCTCTCTCAAACAACGGCATTAACGATGTTAGTGGGTAGCCCGGATGAAACGAAGTGGAATCCGGGACATCCCCGGATTTCGTTGCACTTCATCCGGGCTACTTGCCTCTCCTCCTCTCAAACAACGGCATTAGCGATGTTAGCTTTCCCCATGGCTATTGAGGAACAGATGGTAAGCCGGGTTGTCTCCCTCCTCCCAATAGGCATAACCTAACTCATTCAGATAATTCCGAAAACGTGAACGGTCTGTCTCGGGAACTTGAATGCCCACCAACACACGCCCATAGTCGGAACCGTGGTTGCGGTAATGAAACAAACTGATGTTCCAGCCCTGGGCCATGCCGTTCAGGAATTGCAACAGCGCACCGGGGCGCTCTGGAAACTGGAAACGATACAGCATTTCATGCTGAACACCCGGCCCATGTCCACCCACCATGTAACGTACATGGAGTTTGGCCACCTCATTATCCGTCATATCCAAGACCTCATAGCCCTGGGTCTGCAGATGGGCGATCAGCGCGTCTTTTTCCTGTTTACCACCAGCGACTTCAATACCCACAAATATCCAGGCGAGGGTCGGGTCTGCATAACGGTAATTAAACTCAGTAATATTTCGTTTACCGATGATCTGACAAAACGCTCGAAAGCTGCCGGGGTGTTCTGGAATAGCCACCGCCAGTAAGGCTTCGCGTTGCTCGCCCAGTTCGGCCCGCTCCGCCACATGACGTAACCGATCAAAATTGATATTAGCGCCGCAGTTGATGGCAATCAGATTAGCGTCGCGAATACCGGTGCGGGCAACATATTTTTTCAGCCCTGCGGTACCGAGACTGCCGGCAGGTTCCGCAATAGCGCGAGTATCATCAAAAATATCTTTGATGGCAGCACAAATTTCGTCGGTGGAGACTAACACCACCTCGTCCACCAGCTCCCGAGCCATGCGGAAGGTTTCTTCGCCCACCTGGCGAACGGCTACCCCATCGGCAAAAATACCCACACTGTTTAGTTTTACCCGTTCATCTTGGTTGAGGGCATGGTACATAGACGCTGCATCTTCAGGCTCCACCCCGATAATCTTGATCTCCGGGCGCAAAAATTTGACGTAAGCGGCAACCCCCGCAATCAGTCCGCCGCCCCCCACGGCAACAAAAATGGCGTGGATGGGATCAGGGTGCTGACGCAGTATTTCCATGCCAATGGTGCCTTGACCCGCAATGACTTCTGGATCGTCATAAGGATGAATAAAAGTAAGGTCTTGCTCAGCTTGTAATTTTTTTGCGTGCTGATAAGCTTCGTCGAAGGTGTCGCCATGGAGAACCACTTCGCCGCCCCGCTCCCGCACCGCCTGCACCTTGATAGGGGGTGTTGTGAGGGGCATCACGATAACGCCGCGGATGCCTAGCCGCTGAGCTGACAGGGCAACCCCTTGGGCGTGATTACCCGCCGAGGCGCAAATAATCCCTTTTGCCAAGGTTTCTCTAGAAAGGCTAGCAATTTTGTTGTAAGCGCCGCGCAACTTAAAAGAGAATACCGGTTGCAAATCTTCTCGCTTGAGCAACACATGGTTATCCATGCGGCGAGAAAGCCGGGGTAAAGGATCTAGGGGACTTTCGATAGCCACATCGTAAACGCGGGCGGTGAGGATTTTCTTGATATAGTCGTACATAGTAGTCATTTGCTATCTATTACTGTCGCAGGTCAGGTGTTCACCCATAGCCTGCACGTTTTCTAGCCATACCACAACATTGGGAGTTACACCCATGTCTGACGACATGAAAAAACGCGCTGCTGAGGCGGCTTTACAATTCATCGACGATGATATGGTGGTCGGCGTCGGTACCGGTTCCACCGTCAATTATTTCATCGAAGCTCTGGCTAAAATCAAGGGAAAAATTGACGCCACAGTATCCAGCTCCGAGGCCACCACACAACGCCTAAAAGCCCTGGGCATTCGCGTACTGGATCTAAACGTGGCGGGTCCCTTGCCTCTATATGTGGACGGCGCCGACGAGATTAATGGAAATTTGCAAATGATTAAAGGTGGGGGTGGGGCTTTGACGCGGGAAAAAATCATCGCTGCCGCCAGCGAACGCTTTGTGTGTATTGCCGATGGATCAAAACGGGTGGATGTATTGGGCCGCTTTCCGCTTCCTGTCGAAGTTATCCCCCTGGCGCGTAGTCATGTGGGACGGGAACTGTTACACCATGGCGGTCAACCCGTGCTGAGGGAAAATTTCACCACAGATAACGGTAATCTCATTCTCGACGTGTATAACCTGACTATCATGGAACCCATTAAACTGGAAAAGGCGTTGAACAATATCGCTGGGGTTGTGAGCAATGGTTTATTTGCCTTGCGCCCAGCCGATGTGCTTTTACTAGGAACCCCCGAGGGTGTCGAGAAGATAACGGTATAAACAAAAAAAAGGGCGTCTTAAATTAAGACGCCCCTAGCTAATCGCTTTAATTCTTTTTTCTTATACACTCCAACCAGACTTACCCAACGCCTGATTAGAAATCGTGACGGACACCGAGAGAGACGGCTAACGCTGACGCATCGTCAGTATCAGCAATATCAGCTTCGTTGAAAGCATAGATACCTTCCGCCCAAATCCGAGTACGCTCGCTGAAATAATGCTCCAGACCTAACTCCACATGTTGCACTTCTTCAAAGTCAGTGGCGTCAGGATCAGTGTAAGCATAGGTGGCATAGGCGATGTTGTTGCCAAAGCTAAAGGTGCCTTGCAGGCTATAGACTGCTAGATCGTCTGTGGCTAAGTCACTTGTTATACCATCGCCATTGATATCAACAGGTTCAAAGTCAACCGCATCCTCAGGAAGGAACAACTGATAAGAAGCAACAACCCCAAACGCATCACCCAGATAACCTAACGCTGCGCCCCATTGCTCATCGTCGGTTTGCTCTTCTTGAATATAGGCAACACCCGCGAAGATAGGACCATTTTCATATTTTATATTCGCTTCCCAGCGATCGATACTGTTGGGATCATCATCTTCAGTAAGGCCATCATCGTCGTCACCATCCATGGACAGCATGGCTTCAGCAGTCAAGCCAAATATATCCGGCGTGACATATAAGATGGAGTTGCCGGTACGAAAATCAGCGATACCGCGATCAAGAAATGTTTCCCCTAAACCTAAGATTTCAGTGTCTCCGGCCAAGTAGTAGTCGAAACTTTTGCCGCTGTTCAAGACATCGGTCACGCCTATGACGTTGTAGAACGGGGTCCATTGGGTACCCAAGGTGACAGCGCCGAAACCACCCTTCAAACCCGCCCAACGGGGACGATTTGAATTAAAGTAATTACCATCTCCCGTCACATCAATACCGAACTCGTATTGATAGATGGCGCTTAATCCGTTGCCCAGATCTTCGGCTCCTCTGACGCCTAACCGGGACGAGTTGTTGACCACTTCCCAAACGCTTGCGTCATCATCATCAGCAGGTTCAATATCAAGATAATCTACAGATACACGAGCAGAACCGTATAAAATGGTTTCAGCTTGAGACGCGGCAGACATACCTAGAGCAGCGGCAACAGCTAATGCAATTGCAGATTTTTTCATTTATGTGACTCCTCAGTTGCGTTGTAAAAAAGCAACATAGTAAAGTTAGGACTTAAACACACACGTTTTCTAATTTCGTTGTGCCATTTATACATAGACTGAAGCATAAATGCAACTCTTTTTTTCAAAAAAAATACAAATCGCCAATTTTGTTGCTGTCTGACAACACAGAAATCTATTTTTTAGGTTTTAAGTGCCAATAATACGATTTTTTAAACAGTATAAGGATCAATTTGGAGTAAACAAACATCTTATTGAACCGCTAATTCAGCGTTTCTAGGACGGATTAGAACAAAAGCAAAGCCCTGCAAAAATCTCTACTGTGGCAAAATCGCTACAGAGATCAATACTGTTGTTATGATACGTGGGTAGACAGTGAGGTGAAGAACGCTAAGAAATGTCCGTCGATGCTACAGGCGATAAAAGTTGAATTAATACTTGCCGGTGTGTACGTTCATCCCAACCTTTAAGCCGTCGCTTTTGACACGCCACTATGAGTTGCTCTCGGGTCAGGGTTTCAAGGGATACCACGGGATAAACTTCTAAACCTGCCGAAACAACATTACAAATGGCCACAGGCGCGGCCTCACCTTCTCCTTTTACTGAAACACCACTAGCAAAGGCGAGCCCACACCACCACCACGGAGCCATGCCGCGCTCTAGCTTAAAAGCCGTCATTTCTTTAAACAAATCTAACAAAGAAAACGCAGCACCATAGTTGCTATAAAAATTAGGCAACAATTTTGCTTCGAGACTATGGGTTCTCCAAGGTTTACCGCTAGGAATATAAAGAGGAATCTCTTGGCCGGTGTCCCATTCATTAAAATAAACAGCGATGCCCATGGCCGTCGCTAATTTTATATCCAGTTCTCGTGTCGTAGACTTTTCACCCATAGCAATCTCCCATGCGCCATCACTCCTTTTTGAGACGCTCAGTATAAGAGGAAAGTTTAGCCATGGGTACTAAATCATTGGACGGAGAGACTTTGCAGGGTTTTTACTGAAAGGAAAAAGGCTAGATTAAACATAGAAGTAGGGCCTGGCACAAAAACCTATGCCAGCCACTAAACATTAAACAAAGATTGTAGGTAAACTGGCTGGGGGACCAGGATTCGAACCTGGGTTGACGGAGTCAGAGTCCGTAGTCCTGCCGCTAGACGATCCCCCAAAAGATGCGTTACCGCTTGGAGTACTGGGTCGCACGACGGGCTTTGCGTAAACCCACCTTTTTACGCTCCACGGTACGGGCATCACGGGTCACAAAGCCTCCTTTGCGCATGGGTTTGCGCAAGCTCTCGTCATACTCCATAAGCGCTCGAGTAATCCCATGACGAATAGCACCTGCCTGACCGCTGGTTCCACCCCCCGTAACGGTGGCGTAAATATCAAACTTATCGGCCATTTCCACCGCCTCTAGAGATTGCCGGGCAATCATACGAGCCGTTTCCCGGCCAAAGTAGTCATCTAAGGTGCGCTGATTCACCATGATACTACCGGACCCAGGCCGTAAAAAAACCCGCGCTGTTGAGGTCTTACGGCGACCAGTCGCATAATACTGTTTTTCTGCCATATCGCTTAGTGATAGTTCCTAGCTGTGAAGTGAATATTGGGATAAGGCTGTATTGTATTGTAGTGTAGTTACAGTTCGAGTGCCTGCGGCTGCTGCGCCGCATGATTATGTTCCGGGCCCGCAAATACTTTGAGTTTTCGAAACATGGCTCGGCCAAGACGATTTTTAGGCAGCATCCCTTTGATGGCCCCTTCAATCACTCGCTCAGGCGACTTTTGTAGTTGCTTCTCAAGGGTAATCTCTTTCAAGTTACCCACATAACCGGAATGGCTATAGTACATTTTATCCGCCATTTTTTTACCAGTTACTGCTATCTTAGCGGCATTTACAACCACAATATAATCCCCTGTATCCACATGGGGCGTATACTCAGGTTTATGTTTGCCACGTAATCGCAACGCGACTTCAGTCGCTAATCGGCCCAGAACTTTATCGGTCGCATCCACCACATACCATGTGCGCCTCACTTCCGCGGGCTTAGCGCTAAATGTTTTCATAGCCAAACTGCCTGCTTAAATAAAGGGCAATAACTTTACAGAAGCTTATATAATTTGACAAGCTAGAAACGGTTGTCTTGAGCTTAAAATGAGATTATTTGAAAGATTAACCTACAGTTTAGAATTTACCCACAAAGGGCTTGGGTAGCTTGTGAAAGAGGTGTTGATGGCCCGGAAGGCCATCGTCAAGCCTGCCGAGAGGGACGTGTTTACAGCGTCCTCTGGAACAAGCTACATAAGCAGCCCTGAGTTATCAGCTTACGAGTGTAATCTTATGTCATTGCGTCACTATACCGTTATGGATACCATCCTTTTTCAAGTGGACGACACTCTGCGTACTGTATCTGGTTCACCGCGATCCGCTGGTCGCCCTAATCCCGCTGATGAAACCCCTCAAACAAATTTATCAACCCCTGAGCAAACCCAATCCGCCCGTCTTATGCGCGTCAATCATACCGGCGAAATTTGCGCTCAAGCCCTTTATCACGGGCAAGCGCTTACTGCACAATGTCCTGAGCTAAGGGCTCAGTTAACTCAGGCTGCCCGGGAAGAAGGGGATCATCTGGCTTGGTGCAAAACCCGCTTAAAAGAACTCAACAGCCATTCTAGTCTACTTAATCCAATTTTTTACGCGGGTTCCTTTGTTATCGGCGCCATCAATGGCAAAGTAGGAGATGGTTGGAATCTAGGCTTTTTAGCTGAAACGGAGCGCCAGGTGGTCAATCATTTGGAAGAACACCTCAACCGGCTGCCGCCTCAAGACCAAAAAAGCCGAGCCATCTTAGAACAGATGAGAGTCGATGAAATGACCCACGAAAAAGATGCCCATAACGCTGGGGGCATGAAATTGCCTCTCCCCATCCGTCTGCTTATGCGAGCCACCGCTAAATTTATGACTAAAAGTACCCATTGGATTTAAGTTTAGCATTACTGAGCGGACACGAGACGACCGCCTTAGTGCATAGACTTGTTAATTTTGCTTTTTGCCAAATGCAGTAACCCTGGCTATGCTACCTTATGGTAAATACCGTTGACGAATTCGATCGCGTTCCGCCACCGTAAATTTACCCGCTAGTGTAAGACGATCCATTGCCAGCAGTCGAAGCACGAATTCTGCAGGTTCTTCGGGGGTAGATGGCTTAAAACGAAAGTAAATTACCCCTTTTGGCGCCGATAGCATAAGTTTGTAAATTAATTCGCCGTAATCTCTATCAAAAGTTAATATAATCCGTTGCTCTTGGTTAGCTCGGATTAATACATCTTGATCTTTGGCACCCGGTGAATCTTCTATTACAGCTGCTACATCATAGCCTTGTTGACGAAGTTGATTCACACTAACTAACGGAAAATTCTCATTGGCTAAAAAATCCATCAGCTTGCTTTGGATACAACAGCATACATAGCTTCCCCCTGAATACATTCCGCAGCAAATGCGAATACGGCTTGCAATGCCTCGGGTGTTAGTGAAGGGTAATTTTCAAGAATTTGCTGTTCTGTCCATCCTTCAGCTAATAGGCCAAGAATAAAATCAACGGCTAGTCGAGTACCCTTGACGACAGGTTTACCCATTAAAACAGCAGGGTCACTATGAATAGCATCTCTCCAATTCATTCGTTTATACCTTTGCTTTGGATTTCTAAAGAATTGTGGACTAGAGCTATCTTTATATTCGACTTTTTTACCATTCCGAAAACAAGCCATCAAATAAAAGATAAAAAAACTAAAGAGCTTTCAACTACCAGGACATTTCTAGACCTTTACGCAAGTTACGGCCATAAAAAATTTCCGCCATTTCTTGACGCAAACGCCTTTCAATATCCGCTTGTTCTCGGGGAGAAATATCCTGTTTGTTGACACTGAATAGGTAATTGTCCAGGTCAAAGTCTTTAAGCAGCATTTTAGTGTGGAAAATATTTTCTTGATACACATTCACGTCGATCATCTGATAGCGTTCTTTGGTATCTTTGGAAAGATAATTTTGAATAGAATTAATTTGATGATCGATAAAATGTTTCTTGCCATCCACATCACGGGTAAAGCCGCGCACCCGGTAATCCATGGTCACGATGTCGGACTCAAAGCTGTGAATCAAAAAATTAAGGGCTTTCAGCGGCGAAATGTGGCCACAGGTAGCCACATCGATATCGGCGCGAAAGGTGCTAATACCATTATCCAGATGACTCTCTGGATAAGTATGCACACTAATATGGCTTTTATCCAAGTGGCCGAGTAATACCTCTGGCAGAGGCCCAGGCGAGGGACGATTTGACACCGAGTTAGCCAATATGACCGGCTCCTCGGAAATCAGCATGGTTACGCTAGCACCCTTCGGATCATAATCCTGGGGGGCAATATTGAGAATATTGGCCCCGATAATTTCGGCCACCCTTGTCAAAATCTCAGTCAGCCGCTTAGCATTATAAACTTCATCAATATAGGCGATGTATTGAACCTGTTCTTCTTGAGTTACTGCGTAACAGATGTCGTAAATGTTGAAACTAAGGGACTTAGTAAGATTATTAAAGCCTTGTAATTTCAGCTTGGGTAAAGGTTTTGGTCTCACTCTGCTAACTCGCCAGCTAAACAGCTATCTGGTCTAGTGAAAAGGGCGCGATTTTATCAGTTTTTACGAGTTTTACCTAGGGTAGGTTTTACGTTTCCCGCAATTCGTAGCTGTGGGTAATTTCGGCGGTTTTGCCCATCATGATAGAGGCGGAACAATACTTCTCAGCCGATAGGGAAATGGCCCGCTTAACTTGATTTTCGTTAAGTTTCTCACCCGTCACGATGTAGTGCATCTGAATTTTGGTAAACACCTTAGGGTCCGTCTCGGCCCGTTCGCCGGTAATCTCCACCACACAATCCTCCACGGACTGACGCCCTTTTTGCAGAATATTGAGCACATCGATGGCGCTACACCCCCCCATCCCTAATAGCAACATTTCCATAGGGCGCACCCCCAAATCCCGTCCCCCTACTTCCTGGGCGGCATCCATAATCACTGCATGACCACTGCCTGCTTCACCGATAAAGGTAAGATCCTGTATCCATTTAATCCTTGCTTTCATCACGTTACCCCGCGAATTGATCCGCTGGGAATTATCCAGCTCGTGAAAGGGGTGTCGGCGGCCTGGATGGCCGCCGTCAAGACTATAAGGAAATATTTACGGCGTCCCCTGGAACGAGCTGGATAAGTCCCGTGTTACATCATTTGCCTAAAAAGCTCAGCAAGCTTTTCGCCCGGTTCTGCTGCCCGCATGAAGGCTTCCCCCACCAAAAACCCATGTATTCCATTGTCTCGCATCAACGTCACATCTGCTGCTGTATGAATACCGCTTTCCGTAACCAAAAAACGATCCTCGGGGACAGTATGACGTAACTCGAGGGTTGTCTCGAGACGTGTTTCAAAAGTGCGCAGATTGCGATTGTTGATACCGATGAGGGGCAATTTCAAGGCTAACGCCCGTTCCAATTCGCCACCATCGTGTACTTCCACCAACACATCCATTTCTAAATCAAAAGCTAACTGGGCTAGCTCGTCAAGCATAGCGTCACCCAAAGCAGTCACAATCAACAGAATACAATCGGCACCCATGACCCGCGCTTCATAAACTTGATAGGGATCGATAATAAAATCTTTACGCAACACAGGTAATTCACAGGCGGCGCGGGCTTCCTGAAGATAAGCATCATTGCCCTGGAAAAAGGTTTCGTCGGTAAGCACCGACAGGCAAGTTGCCCCACCCGCCGCATAACTGCGGGCGATAGCGGCGGGAGTGAAGTGATCCCGCAACAACCCTTTGCTGGGGGAGGCCCGTTTTAACTCGGCGATAACCCCGGCGCGACCCGCTTGCACCGCGTTTTCTAACTGGGTTAGAAAACCCCGCGGCGTCGGTAAGCCGTCAATACGCTGGCTTAAAGCCCGCAAGCTCAAGCGACTGCTGCGTACAACGATTTCCTCCGCTTTACGTTGGAGAATTTTTTCTAGAATATCGGGGGTGTCGCTCATATTATGAATTATGCTTTTTGACTAAAGGTGACCAGTTGCTCTAAAACCCGCAAGGGTGAACCATTGGTCATGGCCTGGAGTGCCCTTGCCACGCCTTCATTGAGATTTTTGGCAAGGCCTGCCGTGTAAATACCCGCGCCGGCATTGAAGGCGACGATATCGCGGACGGGACCGGCGTGTCCCGTAAGAGCTTCGCGCATTTTAGTAAGACTATCCTGCACACCATCGACTCGTAACGCATCCAACGGATGCCGGGCTAAACCCACATCTTCGGGAATCAGCGTCAACCTGCGCACCGTACCGTCCCGTAGCTCCGCCACATGGGTAGGGGCGCTGATGCTGATTTCATCCAGTCCATCTTCAGAATGAACCACCAACACATGACGGCTGCCTAGACGTCCTAAAACTCGCGCTAGGGGTTCTACCCAACGCTCGGCAAACACCCCCAGTACTTGATTGGAAGCGCCAGCGGGATTCGTCAATGGACCCAGCAGATTAAAAATCGTCCGTACACCCATTTCCCGGCGCGGTCCAATGGCATGTTTCATGGCGCCGTGGTGAGACGGCGCAAACAAAAAGCCGACACCTACTTTTTCAATACAGACGGCGATGGCCGCGGGTTGTAAGTCCAATTTTACACCGGCCGCTTCCAGCACATCGGCGCTGCCGGTTTTGCCAGATACCGATCGATTACCGTGTTTAGCCACTTTAGCGCCGGCCGCGGCGGCCACCAGGGCGCTGGCGGTGGAAATATTAAAGGTACCTGCTGCATCGCCACCGGTGCCACAGGTGTCGATAACGTGGGGCGATTGTACCTGAACAGGGGTCGCCAATTCCCGCATCACTTGAGCGGCTGAGGCGATTTCCTCGACGGTTTCCCCCTTCATATGCAAACCGATCAAAAAACCACCGATCTGGGCAGGGGTCGCTTGACCCTGCATTATGGTATGCATCACGTCGGTCATATCCTCAGCGGCGAGATCCTGCTTTTTCATCACGGTGCGGATGGCTGTTTGCATGTCCACTGGTTTTTGTTTCCCCCAAATTATTGTTGTCAGGGTCAGGGCTTACGCAGCTCGTGCCAGAGGACGCCGTGAACACTTTCCTGTGGGCTTGACGGCGGCCATCCAGGCCGTCGACACCTCTTTCACGAGCAACGCAAGCCCTGTTGTGGGTAAGTAGTAGATGTATAAAGACACCATTGTATGACAGGATTGCCAGTAAGAATAAATCACCGTTTTAGGAGGCGGGCATAGACATCCCCCGACTCTCCCGTTGGCACAGCTTCAGCTAATTGTTCCGCCAATTCCTTAGCGTTTAACCAAAACGGCGCTTGCAGACGGCAAGACTCTCCCACTGACCAGTTAAATTCATAATCCCCTAGCATTGCAAGACGTGCGATGCACCCGTAGGCGGTTTCCATGGCAGCCGGAATATATTCAAAGGAAAGTATGGGCAATGGCTCCGATAACCCCTCTAACACGTTGAGCTCATAACCTTCCACGTCAATTTTGCAAAAGGCCGGTTTACCATACTGGGCAATCAGCGCATCCAGGGTGGTGACCTGTACTGGCATACCCCGTTCCCAATTCACCTGAGCAAAACTGCTATCCTGCCGCACCGCTTGCATCCAATCCGCTGATAATGTGGTTACCGTAGGGGTACGGGAACTGACGAACAATGTCTCCATACCCACTTTAGCGCCCACGGCATCTGCTACTAAAACCACGTCAGATCTGTTCCCATACCAACGTTGTAATAAACCCAGACAGGATGCCTGGGGCTCAACGGCAATGGTGCGAGCACCCAGCGTAGACCAGGCACCGATGCGATTACCCACATGAGCGCCGATGTCGAAGCAAAGGTCACCGGGTTGAATAAATTGCTTATAAAAATATAATAGACGGCGCCGATAAAAAGGAGAGCCATAATAAATCAAAATGGATCGCAGTAATCCGAACCGCTCCCGGTAATTTTCAGTGTTTATCAATAGCGCTACCTAGCCTGCCTCGGTGTTAGGAATGCCCAACCCAAACTCACGAATACGCTGGATTTCATCACGCACCTTGGCTGCTTCCTCGAATTCCAAATCACGGGCATGGCGATACATAGCCTGTTCCAACTGTTTAATTTTCTTCATCAATACCGCCGGCGACTCGCTCGCGTAGGTGGCGGTGGTCTCCGCCACTTGGGCGTAGCGGCGGGGCGATACCGGGCTATCGCTATAGACCCCTTCCATGATGTCAGCCACCGCCTTTTGCACAGTTTGCGGCGTAATACCGTGGGTTTCATTGTAAGCCTGCTGCTTAGCACGGCGCCGCTCGGTTTCTTCCATGGCCCGTTGCATGGAGCCCGTTATATGATCGGCGTAAAGAATCGCTTTGCCATGGACATTGCGGGCTGCCCGACCGATGGTTTGAATCAAAGACCGATCCGAGCGCAGAAAACCTTCCTTATCGGCATCCAAAATGGCCACCAGGGACACTTCGGGCATATCCAAGCCTTCCCGCAGCAGATTGATACCCACCAATACATCAAATTCTCCCAGCCGCAGATCGCGGATAATTTCCACCCGTTCCACGGTGTCGATATCCGAGTGCAAATAACGCACCCGTACATGGTTTTCATGTAAATACTCAGTCAGATCTTCCGCCATCCGCTTGGTTAGGGTGGTGACGAGCACCCGTTCCCCAGCTAGGGTCCGAGTACGCACTTCTCCAAGCAAATCATCCACTTGAGTGATGGCTGGACGCACTTCCAAGGCAGGGTCCACGAGCCCCGTGGGACGCACCACCTGCTCCACCACGGCGCCGGATTTTTCCGCTTCATAGGACCCAGGTGTTGCCGAGACAAACACTGTCTGAAAGGCTAAACGCTCGAATTCATCAAAACGCAAGGGTCGATTATCCAACGCCGAGGGCAGGCGAAAACCGTATTCTACTAATGTCTCTTTACGGGCGCGGTCGCCCCGGTACATACCCCCTAATTGGGGAATGGTGACATGGCTTTCGTCGACAAATAACAACACGTTGGGGGGTAAATAGTCCATCAGGGTGGGCGGCGGTTCCCCCGCATTACGTCCCGATAGATAACGGGAATAGTTTTCAATACCGCTGCAGTAACCCACTTCTATTATCATTTCTAAATCAAAGCGGGTGCGTTGCTCTAAACGTTGGGCTTCCAGCAGCTTATTTTGCCCACGCAGTTCAACTAATCGTTCTCGAAGCTCATCTTTGATTTGGTCGATGGCCTCCAACAAGGTCTGGCGGGGAGTGACATAATGGGTTTTGGGGTAAATGGTTAGCCGTGGCACCCGCTTGAGCACTTCGCCGGTCAATGGATCAAAATAACTCAAAGACTCGATTTCATCATCGAACAGCTCTACCCGCACCGCTTCCCGCTCGGCTTCCGCGGGATGAATATCGATAACCTCACCGCGCACCCGATAGGTGCCCCGGGTCAGATCCAAGTCGTTGCGGGTGTATTGCAGCTCCGCTAAGCGGCGCAGAATAGCCCGCTGATCCACCGTTTCACCCCGCACCAGGTGCAGCACCATACGCAAATAAGATTGGGGATCACCGAGACCGTAGATGGAGGACACGGTGGCGACGATGATGGTATCGGGGCGTTCTAAAATAGCCTTGGTGGCCGATAAACGCATTTGCTCCACATGTTCATTGATGGAGGCATCCTTTTCGATAAAGGTATCCGACGAAGGCACATAGGCTTCTGGCTGATAATAGTCGTAATAGGAAACGAAATATTCCACGGCACTGTGGGGAAAGAAGGCTTTCATTTCTCCGTAGAGTTGCGCCGCCAACGTTTTATTAGGAGCCAGGATTAAAGCAGGCCGTTGCCGGGCGGCGATGACATTGGCGATGGTGAAGGTTTTACCGCTACCTGTGACCCCCAATAGGGTTTGATGGGAAAGCCCATCGTCTAACCCTTCCAAGAGGCCGTCGATGGCCGCTGGCTGATCACCAGCGGGGTGAAAATGGGTATTAAGCTGAAATTTTTTGTTCATGGAGTGTTTGTCAGACGGGCAAAATTTACTATATAGTCAGAGCATTCTACTATTGTGATGTTCAACTTATTTCTTGAGGATCTGCCGTGAAAATCCAGCTGTCTGACCGTGTCCAACAGGTTAAACCCTCTCCCACTTTAGCTGTCACCGCCAAAGCCAAAGAGCTGCGGGCGGCAGGTAAGGATGTCATCGGCTTAGGAGCCGGTGAGCCAGATTTTGACACGCCAGACTTTATTAAGGAAGCCGCCACCCGAGCTATTCAAGAGGGTTTTACCAAATATACGCCCGTGGGCGGTACTGCAGAACTAAAACAAGCCATTATCGATAAGTTTAAGCGAGATAATGACCTAAGTTATACGCCTGAGCAGATACTGGTCTCCTGTGGCGCCAAGCAAAGCCTTTACAACATGGCTAGCGCTCTGTTGAACAAAGGCGACGAAGTCATTATTCCAGCCCCCTATTGGGTCTCTTATCCAGACATCGCTCTGCTAGCCGAAGCGAAACCGGTCATTATACAAACCACCGTAGAACAACATTTCAAGCTTAAACCTGAACAATTGGCTGCGGCGATTACTCCCCGCTCTCGGTTATTGGTGCTCAATAGCCCGTCAAACCCCACCGGGATTGCCTATAGCCGTGCCGAACTGGCAGCGCTAGGAGAAGTATTGCTAGATCATCCCCAGGTGGTTGTGGTTACTGATGACATTTATGAACATATTCTCTGGGTAGACGAGCCCTTCTGCAATATCGTCATGGCGTGTCCCGACTTATACGATCGCACGGTGGTGGTGAATGGGGTTTCTAAAGCCTATTCCATGACCGGTTGGCGTATCGGCTACTGTGGCGGTCCATTGGACTTAGTAAAGGCCATGAACAAAATCCAGTCGCAAAGCACCTCTAATCCCACCTCTATCTCTCAAGTGGCGGCCCAAGCGGCATTGAATGGTGATCAAAGCTGTATCACGCCTATGGTCAAAGCCTTTAAGGAACGTCACGACTATGTGCTCAAGTCATTGCAAGGGCTAGAAGGCGTCGAGGTATTACCCGCGGATGGCACTTTTTATCTTTTCCCCAGTTTTCAAAAAGCCATGGAGGGTATGGATGGTATCAGCAATGATATTCAACTGGCGGAATATTTTCTCAACGAAGCGGGAGTGGCCATGGTGCCCGGCTCCGCTTTTGGGGCTGATGGTTGTATGCGGATATCCTTCGCCACCAGCATGGATAATTTGGTCAATGCCTTAAAGCGTATTGGCAAGGCGTTAGGATAGCGACTTATAGGGCCAGGACTATTGCTGCTCGTTCTAGAAGACGCCGTGAACACTTCCCTGTGGGCTTGACGACGGCCATCCAGGCCGCCGACACTTCTTGCACGAGCAACGGATAGTCCTGTTTTAACGTAAGTCGTGAGAGAGACGCTGTCATTTGCCTGTTGACGGCGTCTTTCCCAATGGGTAGCATACAAGGTCATCCTATTCCCCGGTAGCTCAGTCGGTAGAGCAGATGGCTGTTAACCATCGGGTCGGCGGTTCGAGTCCGTCCCGGGGAGCCAGTTTCAAATGGCAGTCTCTAAATGGCATCTCCGCCAAATTTCCCGCAGGTCAGTTTAAAAAGAATTGAACAAATTGCTGAGCAAGCTAAGCTGACGCCCGCTTATCTTGTCCTAATGTCCATGTCTGGCATCTTGGCCGCCGTTGCGCTGTTAGCTAACTCTGTTCCCATGTTGATCGGCTCTATGGTTGTCGCGCCTGCCCTTCCACCCCTTGCCCTAGTGGCATTTGCCGCTGTGGGCGGCAAACCTCTGTATGCATTAAAAGGACTTTGGGGCGCTGTGGTAGGTATTTTACTAGCTGCGGGTTTTGCCATAGTAGCGGCTTGGCTGCTTAACGTGACCAACGTCTTTCCCGAAGAAGCCAATTTACTCAATAAACCGTTACTGGAAGAGCGGGTAAATCCAGGTTGGTTTAGTGTCGTGGCGGCTTTGGCGGCGGGTATTGCAGGGACTATCGGGATGATAGAGGAAAAAACCGATACATTAGTGGGTGTTGTGGCTGCGCTAGCCCTTGTGCCTGCCGCCGCAGCTGCCAGTATTGCCCTGCTTTCTGGCGATCCCATTCGGAGTCTTGGGGGAGTATTGCTCTTAGCGATTAACGTAACGGTGATTATTTTAACGGGAATTATTACCTTGCTGGTGATTCGACCAGATAAAGCATAGCCGTGTGACTATTAGGAAACAAATGGATTTTCGTATTTAACGCCTTCCACCACCTGCCCATGCTGGCCATCCTCAGTGAGAATGATAGTAACACTAGCCTCTTTAGCAGTTGCCCAAAGCATGGCATCCCAAAACGATAATCGATGTTGCTCGACAGCAGCAATCGCTCGGTTGATTGTATTGACTTCGGGCAATACGATAGGAAACAAGCTCTGCCAGTCCTCAATCTGTGCTCGCACTTCAGCTAGCGGCATTTGTAGTTTGCGAGTGGCAGCCGAGAAAAATTCTGCCAATGCCTGCAGCGTAAGCACACAATCTCTTTGCAGAACATTTTGCAGTAGCGCTTTAGCTCGTTTATGTCGTTCACCGGCGCTGACATAAAACATAGAACAGGATATTTGTGTCCAGCGTCAGTCGCTCAGCGATCATGGAGTTCATCCCGATTAAATCTCCAACCACTTGAGCTATAACCCTGCTCGGCACGCTCTAGCGTCCGTGCTAGCGCTGCTGCCTGTGTTGATGTCAAGCGTCTGCTAACGCTAATCGGCATGAGTTTAGCTACCGGTGTTCCATCCCGCGTAATAACAACTTCCTCACCGGTTTCAACCGTTGCTACATAATCAGCAAGGGGAGCGGTTGCCTCCTCCATTGAGATTTTTCTAGTCATGAAAAACACCCCAATTCATCAAACAGACACTTTGTGAAATCATACACAGCCTTCATAGGGTTTTTAAGCTATTATTTTGTTGTTTTCTTAAGTACTTGCCTATAAATTATCCGGTGTTATATCAGGAACGCTGTGAATACGTCCATGTACGCTCCATCGCCGTCTCCCAACGGCGAAGGCCCTTCCATAACACCGGATAACTTAGAGCGTTTTACTTAAATGCGCTAAGGCCATGTATATAGATAACAGTATCCATGGGACCGACTACCTACTATATAACTTTGCGGAATGACGGAAGAGTAAAGATTGGTGGGTAGAAAAATATATGCAATCAGATAAGAATTTAAAACTTACATAGTATTTTTATTTTAATAAGGCAGAAAAAATAAAGCGCTTCAAAAAACTTGAAGCGCAGTAATCAAACAAGCAACTATCCGTGTCGTTGTTTTTTTCTCCTTGAGTTATAAAGTTATAGAAATCACTTTGAATTGTCGAGCAGGCAGATGTTAATGATTGTTAAAGAGTAATAAAAAAGCTGAATTTATACTTTTATGCTGGGTTTTTAACTCTAATTCAAAAAGTCAAATTTATTAATAAGTTATTGATTAAATAATAAATATTATAACAATAAAGATATTTCAAGAAACCATAACCGGTTATTGTTTATAAAAGCCATTCGATTGGTTTTAAATTAAAAAATAAAATAAAGTTTAAGTTTTTTTTTGTATAAAGGGTGCAACTGACATAATTATTGTATTGTGCGATTTATTTTCTTGAGAACTAGAAGTAACTAAAACACCAATTGACAACATCTTAAAACCATTTAAACAACTAACAATTTTTTAAAAATTTTTATATCTATTTATAAATACGAGTCATTCTGATAGCGGTTAAAAAAAGATTAAATACGGTATCTGCGGGATTAAGTAAATTACTTTATTACATAGACCTTGCTGTAGATACTGTACTGCTTTCTGAAGGACCAAGGGCCTGCTGAACATGAGTTTGAAAACGGTCTGCAGGCATAAAACCCACCACGCGATAAGCTTTGCGTTCTTTGCCATTTGCGTCAAAAAATAAAATCGCTGGTGGCCCAAAGATGCCAAAATGCTGCTGCAAAGCGCGATCTTCGGCAGTGTTAGCCGTGACATCCGCCTTTAACAAAATAGTATCTTCCAGGGCTGCCTGTACACCGGGATCTGTGAACGTATATTTCTCTAACTCTTTACAGGTCACACACCAATCCGCATAAAAGTCCAGCATGACAGGTTGACCCTGGGCACGATCAATTATCTGTTGCACATCGACAACGGTTTTTACCGGACGAAAAGCCAGTTTTTCGGTCTGCCCAGAATTTTGTTTATTTGCAGCAAAAAGACCGACTGCTTGAAGGGGGTGTAAAGGATCTTTACCACCTGCCGCTATACCGACCAGCAACAACACTCCATACACCATCAACACTGTCCCTAACCCCTTAACCAGAGCACGCCAGTGGGGTGCCCCATGGGCTAGAGGTTGTAGAGCACCCATATAGGTGGCCGAGACGATGAGTAGCACGGCCCAAAGTAGCATGTAGATTGATGTGGGCAGAACGCGCTCTAGGATCCAGATGGCTACCCCTAACATCAATACCCCAAATACAGCCTTGATACGGTTCATCCAGTGACCCACCCGGGGCAAAATATGTCCCGCAGACGTACCGATGAGCAGAAGCGGCAGCCCCATGCCCAAACTCATGGCAAACAGTGCAGAACCTCCCAATACTCTATCACCTGTCGTTGCAATGACTGTCAAGACCCCAATCAATGGAGGCGCTACACAAGGACCTACGATGAGCGCCGATAGAAAACCCATGGTGGCGACTCCAGCATAGGTGCCACCCCGTTGGCGATTAGTCACTGCCGCGAGTCGACTTTGCCAATGGGCAGGTACTTGTAGTTGAAAAAAACCAAAAGCAGACAGCGCCAAAAACACAAACAGGGCGCTAAATCCCACCAACACCCAGGGATTTTGAAACCATACCTGAATGTTTTGACCTAGCGTGGCCGCCATAACCCCCGCGAGGGTGTAGGTGACGGACATGGCCAACACATAGATCAAAGATAGAAAAAATGCATTGCGTTGGTTGATTTGTTTTCCTTGACCCGCAATAAGACTAGACAAGATGGGAATCATGGGAAGCACGCAGGGCGTAAAAGCAAGCATCAAACCGAACCCAAAAAAGGCGGGTAGCGCCCAGAGTCGCCCTTCCACCAGAAGATTGGCCATGCGATCTTGTTCGCCTTGGATAATACCTGTGGGATTATCATCTTCCAGCTCGCTTTCAGCCGTTTGTAATGAGTTAGTCTGCGGCAATGCGGGCAAGCGCACCGGAACCGTTTGGGTCATAGGCGGATAGCAGACGCCTATCTCCGCGCAACCCTGGTAATTCACCGTTACCTGGATATTACGGTCTGCAGAAGCGGTTCGGGCAATTTTGGCGGTAGCTGTCGCAACCTGATAAAAAACTTCTTGCTCACCAAAAAATTCGTCTTTATTGATTTTTCCTTCCGGAAAAACCATTTCCTTTATACGCAGTCCCTGGGCCCCATTGAGGTTGAGCTCAAGTTTATCTTTGTACAAATAATACCCTTCAGCAATATCCCAACGGGCAATCAATGTATTGGCGTCTGGCGCATCCACAGAGAGCACAAAGGCTTGATGGGGTTCTAAAAGTTCATTTTGCGGAGTTTTGAGAAGGGCGCTATCTGGAGCAGAGCCGCCCCACCCTGGCAGTAAACTTTTGGACGATTTTGGGCTAGAGGCGATATCTAAATCCGCAGACATAGACGGCTGGATTCCCGCCTGCGCGGGAATGACGGAAGAGGAATTCGCGTCAAGGGCTGAATCTGCTGTTGTAGACGACTGGATTCCCACCTGCCCGGGAATGACGGAAGAGGAACTGGCTGTATCTGATAAATTTACGGTGACAGATTGGGTTTCAGGGGGATAACAAACACCCACGTCAGCACATCCCTGGAAAGCGACCAACAGAGTTAACTGAGCAGGAGCCTTGGAGTCGTTGCGCTGCAGGGGAATCGCAATGCGTATATCATCGCGATAGGTCACCATCTCGCCAAAGAATTCATCGTGATAAATCTTTCCCGCAGGAAAATCAGGCGTACCTAACTCAATGCCCGGCGTTTTCGAAACAAACTGAAAGCGTTCCTGGTATAGGTAGTAGCCTTTAGCGATATCCCATTTTGCTAAAAGGGTTTTGCCATCCTTCGCCGCTACGGAAAATGCAAACGCCTGTTTTGGATCGAGCAAACTATCTTGGTCAATGGCATAGACCGGTGACAACAGAGTTACGAAAAGGCTCAGTACTGTTATCAACCCAGTTATTGGCGTTCGCATCGATCTTATCGTCATACAGTTTATTATTGGCATGAGGCGCTAAATATTAAAAAAATCATAAGTCTTCACCAACTATTCGTTCATTTGAGATGTTTTATCGAGACTAACATCGATCCAGTCTAAATAAGCTTTAGCGCCTTGCTCAAGGGGCAAAGCGATAACCTCCGGTACTGTATACGGGTGTAGCTCGGTAATCCGAGCTTCCACAAGTGGATAAAGGTCGCTGCGGGTTTTGATAATCAACAACCATTCCGCATCACGCTGAAGATTTCCCTCCCATCGATAAACTGAAACAATACCCGATATAATGTTTACGCAGGCTGCGAGCTTTTGGTTGACCAACGTTGCAGCGATATGCTCTGCCACAGATTGATCTGGGCAGGTACACAAGACGACGCGATGGGCGATATTCATAGCGGTTAAACCCTCTCATCTTCAGGTTTAGCTGTTAATACAAGTTAATGTTATTGCAAGTTACGTTCCCTTTAATACCTATATCAATAAAATTTTTCTCTTAATCATCACATCCCTTGAATTCTCTTTGTTAGCCCATATGTTGAGCAAACGGGCTTGACAGGCTTTTTTTGATCGTTACTATTAGCACTCACTAAAGGCGAGTGCTAATAATTATAATCGTTATGACTTCAGCAACTTCTCTTAAGGAGATCAAGTTAAATGAATATGCGTCCCTTACATGACCGTGTGATTATCAAACGGGCAGAGGAAGAAACCACCAGTGCTGGTGGTATTGTGCTGCCTGGCTCAGCCGCTGAAAAACCCTCCCGCGGTCACGTCATCTCCGTAGGCCGGGGCAAGCTATTAGAGAACGGCGAAATCCGTCCCCTGGATGTAAAAGCCGGAGATCAAGTCCTGTTTGGAAAATACTCTGGCAACGAAGTAAAGATCGACGGCGAAGATTTTATCGTCATGCGCGAAGACGAAATCATGGCCATCATTGAGAGCTAAACGTCTCCTGATTAATACATTTAGAAAGTTTACGAGGAAAAGTTAATGGCAGCAAAAGACGTAAGATTCAGCGATGACGCCCGGCAGCGCATGGTGCACGGCATCAATGTTCTGGCCAATTCAGTAAAAGTGACCTTGGGACCCAAAGGCCGTAATGTGCTGTTGGAGAAATCCTTTGGCGCACCGACAGTCACCAAAGACGGTGTCTCAGTGGCAAAAGAAATTGAGCTAGAAGATAAGTTTGAAAATATGGGTGCGCAAATGGTGAAGGAAGTCGCTTCCCACACCTCCGATATTGCAGGAGATGGCACCACCACAGCGACAGTGCTTGCCCAAGCGATTGTTCGTGAAGGCATGAAAGCCGTTGCCTCGGGCATGAATCCCATGGATTTAAAACGCGGTATCGACAAGGCCGTAGGCGCCGCTGTGGCGAAACTGGCCGATTTTTCCAAACCTTGTTCCGATGAAAAAGCCATCGCTCAGGTAGGCACCGTCTCCGCTAACGCTGATACAGATATTGGGCAAATCATTGCCAACGCCATGGAAAAGGTAGGTAAAGAAGGCGTGATTACCGTGGAAGAAGGTTCTGGTCTAGAAAATGAACTGGATGTGGTCGAAGGCATGCAGTTTGATCGCGGTTATCTATCCCCCTATTTTATTAATGACCAGCAGAGCATGAGTGCTGAGCTGGAAAATCCTTATATTCTTTTACACGATAAAAAAATCTCCAATATCCGCGAGCTTTTGCCGGTTCTGGAAAGCATTGCCAAGGCAAGCCGTCCGTTGCTGATCATCGCTGAAGATGTGGAAGGCGAAGCGCTGGCTACCCTAGTGGTCAACACCATCCGCGGTATTGTTAAAGTGGCCGCTGTTAAAGCGCCAGGCTTCGGCGATCGCCGTAAGGCTATGTTGCAGGATATTGCCATTTTGACCGGTGGCCAAGTGATTGCCGAAGAAGTGGGCATGACCTTGGAAAAAACCACCATCGATGATCTGGGAACCGCCAAAAAAGTCGTGATCACCAAGGAAAACACCACCATCGTGGATGGCGCCGGTTCAGAGTCGGATATCAAAGCGCGGGTTGAGCAAATCCGGGCGCAGATCGAAGAAGCCACCTCGGATTACGATAAAGAAAAATTACAAGAACGGGTTGCCAAACTCGCTGGTGGCGTAGCTGTTATCAAGGTAGGCGCCGCTACCGAAATCGAAATGAAAGAGAAGAAAGCCCGGGTTGAAGATGCCCTACATGCTACCCGCGCAGCGGTGGAAGAAGGGGTTGTACCCGGTGGCGGTGTGGCCTTAGTGCGTGTCCTGCAAAGCCTTAAAGATCTCACTGGGGAAAATCACGATCAGGATGTAGGTATTAAGATCGCCTGCCGCGCCATGGAAGAACCCCTACGGCAAATCGTCGGTAATGCCGGGGCGGAACCCTCCGTGGTACTCAACAAGGTCATTCAGGGCGAAGGTAACTTTGGCTATAACGCTGCTAGTGATGAATTCGGCGATATGATTGAGATGGGTATTCTCGATCCCACTAAAGTTACCCGTTCAGCGTTGCAAAATGCCGCTTCTGTGGCGGGTTTATTGGTGACTACAGAAGCCATGGTGGCCGAGCATCCCAAGAAAGATGAGCCTGCTATGCCCGATATGGGTGGCGGCATGGGTGGTATGGGCGGCATGGGCGGCATGGGCGGCATGGGCGGTATGATGTAAGCCCTTTTCACCTAGCCTTCCAAAGTTGCAAAAACCCCGCTTCGGCGGGGTTTTTTATGACCCGCAAGGTAGTGAAACGGTCTCAGGTGTTAGCCTATTTTGCCAACCTGCCGGTGTGCCGAAGAGAAAAGGCATCCGAGTCACGAATCATCCTCCCGTCATGTTCGCCATGGACGGCAAGGACTGATGACAACCCCTGCTACCCTCCCTAGCAACTGGATTCCGGCAATCCCTGCCAGAATGACGGGTGAGCAGTACCCATGATATAACTTTCCTAGGCGTGGCATTAGCCTTTTTGTTAGTCCGGGGTATTTTGGGATTTAGCTGAAAGAACTCGGACCACTCAATTATTAGGAAAATGCATTTACTTGATCCCTTGACGATTTTAGAAAGAACCAATAAAAAGTAACTATGAAAACAATATCGATTACCGTATCGGAATCTGATTACGAAGCTTTCCGTAGCGCGTCACAGGCACAGCAGCGCCCGATTGCCCAACTTATCTGCGAGGCTATGGCTTTGTATCAACAGGAAAAGCTCCAGGAGCGGACACCTTTGACGGAACTGCCCTTGCTGTTGGGCCATCGGCCGATACGCGATTTACCGTCCAGGGCGGAGATCTACGACGAAATCTTCGGCGACCAGTGAGCCTGAGGGTGGTCAAACGCGGGCTTGATACTAACATTCTGATCTATGCTCACCTCCCCGGTTTTCAGCAGCATGAGCAGGTACGTCGCTACTTGTTGAACCAGCTTCGGCTGAGCGAAGTCAAACTGGTCGTGACTCCCCTTGTGTTGCACGAGTTCGTGCATGTTGTGACAGATGCTCGACGCTTCGAGGCACCGGTGCCTATATCGGAAGCCGTGGCGGTAGCGCATCTATTTTTAAGACGTACAAATGTCGAGTGTCTCGCCGTAGATGAAGCCGCGCTGTTGTCAGCTTTTACACTTCTAGATCGCCATAGGCTCGGCCGAAAGCGGATCGCTGATACCCTGTTTGCTGCCACGTTGCTGCATCACGGCGTGACCGAAATCGTGACCTGCAATCCGGGGGATTTTCGGCTCTTTGACGGTCTGCGAGTAATCGATCCTTGCGACTTAAAACCCGCGCCGGTTGGTAGTAATCCCGACCGATAATTATTTATTGGGATTCGTGCCAAAAACATTTGAACATTCCCTAGAAGTGCCGAAGTAAAATTCTCCACCCTTGAGACGGCGATTAGCTGTTGAAAATTGAACGGTCTCCTTGGTGAGGTGGTGGTTTAGATAGGCCAAAGTCGTTTTATCCGGTAAGCTTAATAACATCGTCTACCTAATTGTAGCCTATCAATACTGATTATTGTGACTGACGCTGATAACATGACAGCAGCCTTGCAAAAGGCGCTAGAAAACCTGCCTTCTGCGCTACAAGCAGAGGTCACTAACCACTGGCAACGTTTTCATGAAAACGCTGCCCAAAGTACCAACCCCTTGCCGACAGATGCTACCACGCTGGCAGAGTTGGTTCGGGTGTGGGCATGTAGCGACTTTGTGGCTAGAGCCTGCACCGATCATCCTCACCTGCTGAAAACACTGTTAGATAACAAAGATCTTCGCACCGGTCCTTTTACCGCAACTGATTATCTTGAACGTCTTGCGGCCCAGATTGCAGGGATCAACGAAGAAACTGCCTTAGCATCGGCGTTGCGACAGTTTCGACGTTGGGCCATGGTGCGCATCGCATGGCGGGACCTGACCAGGCTTGCCAGTGGCGAAGAAACCCTCTTGGAGCTGTCCACATTGGCTGATACCGTCACGGACCAAGCATTACAAAAGCTTTATCAATGGCATACGGCGCGTTTCGGCGTACCCAGGGATAGCCACGGACAACCCCAACATCTGGTGGTCTTGGGTATGGGAAAACTAGGTGGACGGGAATTAAATTACTCGTCGGATATCGATCTTGTTTTCGCTTTTCGAGAACCCGGCGACACCGATGCGAAACGCGCTGTCAGTAATGAGGAATTCTTTCGCCGTCTGGCCCAGCGGCTTATTAAAGCCTTAAACGAAATTACCGCCGACGGTTTTGTGTTTCGGGTAGACACCCGGCTACGTCCCTTCGGCGATTCGGGACCTTTGGTGATGCATTTCAACCGGATGGAGCATTATTATCAAAGCCACGGCCGCGACTGGGAACGCTATGCATTGATCAAAGCTCGGGTCATCGCTGGCGATCACTCAGCCGGTGAAGAATTGCTCACCAGACTGCAACCATTCATTTACCGCCGCTACTTGGACTATGGCGCCTTAGAAGCTCTGCGCGCCATGAAAAACCTCATTGCCAAACAGGTGCAACGCAAAGGACTCCAGCACAATATTAAGTTAGGGCCTGGGGGGATTCGCGAAATTGAATTTATCGCCCAGGTTTTTCAGTTGATCTACGGTGGCCGGGAACTGGCGCTACGGGAGCGTAATTGTTTTAAAGTTTTAGATTATTTAGGTCAAAGCAGACGTTTACCACATTCCGCCATAGAGCACTTAAAGGCAGCCTACCATTTTCTGCGGCGCACGGAAAATTGTTTGCAGGCATGGGCAGATCAGCAAACCCATCAATTACCCAACGATACGCAAGGGCAGTTGCGTTTGGCCTACGCCATGGGTTTCTCAGCATGGGCGTCATTTTATAGAACGCTAAACCAACATGTGAGTCATGTATCAGCACAGTTTGCCGAGATTTTTGCCGCGCCTCCGGCTACCGACGAAGCAACCACGGTGGATTGGACAGCCTTATGGTGCGCCACCATCGATAAGGACAACGCCACCCAGTTGCTGGTGGAACACGGTTTTGATGATCCAGAGACCGTTTGGCGGCGTCTGCAAAATTTAAGAAATAGCCTTGCCTACCGCACCTTGAGCCAACGAGGCCGGGAACGCATGGATAATCTGATACCACTGTTGTTGAGCGTGGTAAAAGACACCGCCAAAACGCCGACAACCACCTTGGAACGTATCCTGGGCTTATTAGAGGTTATCGCCCAACGCTCTGTTTATCTTGCCCTATTGATCGAAAACAATTCGGCGCTGACGCAATTGGTGAGTCTTTGTGACGCCAGTCTTTGGATTAGCCGCTATCTTGCCCGTTACCCGCTACTCTTGGATGAGTTATTAGACCCGGCTTCTCTCTATCGTCCCCTAGACAGGGACCAAATCCATGCAAAACTGGGGCGTCAACTGAAGCAAGTGCCCGCCGATGACCCTGAACAATTGCTGGATGCCCTGCGCCATTTTAAGCATACCCATGTACTGCGCGTCGCCGCCGCTGACGTGAGCGGCACTATGCCGCTGATGATCGTGAGCGACTATCTGACGGTTCTAGCTGAAGGGCTGCTCCGCCGAGTGCTGGAACTGGCTTGGAACGATCTTACACCCCGCTTCGGGCGTCCCTGCTATCATGTCGATGGCGAGGGTCGAGAAGCGCAATTTGTCATTATTGCTTACGGTAAACTCGGGGGTATTGAACTAAACTACAGTTCTGATCTGGATTTAGTCTTTCTCTATGACGGTAGCGGAGACCAGCAACAGACTAATGGCCCCCGGAAAATTGAAAACCCACTATTTTTCGCTAAGCTGGTGCGGCGGATCATCTACTGGTTGACGACGCAGACAGGGGCGGGAGAACTCTATCCTGTGGATACGCGGTTGCGACCCAGTGGCAAAGCCGGTTTGCTGGTCAGCAGTTTAGACGCCTTCATCGAATACCAGCGTAACCAAGCCTGGACATGGGAACATCAAGCCCTAGTGCGCGCCCGTCCAGTGGCGGGCGCAATAAAGTTAGGTGAACAGTTTATCGAAATGCGTCAAACCATTTTAAGCCGCCAACGGGATCCGCAGCAGCTGCGTAACGAAGTACGTGAGATGAGGAAACGTATGCGTGAGAACCTAGGTTCAAGCAAACCGGACTATTTCCATCTAAAACAGGATCCTGGAGGTATCGCGGATATTGAATTTATGGTGCAATATGCAGTGTTGGCTCACGCCCATCAGTACCCCGCGCTGTTAACTTATACCGATAACATTCGCCAACTGGATGGTCTGGAACACATGGGCATCTTGTCCTCAGAAGATGCTACCCTATTGCGGGATGCTTATCGAGGTTTACGACGCCAACTCCATCGTTTGACCTTGCAAGAGGGAAGCGATTTGATTCCTCACGATGCTGTGCCAGACTATCAGCAAGGTGTTGTAAGAATTTGGCAGCGTTTGATGGAAACTGAAGATTGATGATTGAGTGCCATGAGGTTGAAAGTATTTTTAAAGCATGCAATTCCTCAGACAAGAAAACCTATTTATTAGTTATCGGGAGGAGAGAATAGATGACGATGGATGACCGCGATGGTGTCATCTGGTTAGACGGTAAAATGGTCCCTTGGCGCGAGGCTAAAACCCATGTCTTAACCCATACCCTGCACTATGGTATGGGGGTTTTCGAGGGCTTACGCGCTTACGAAACGGCAGCCGGCACAGCCATCTTTCGACTTCAGGCGCATACCGATCGCCTGTTTCGCTCTGCGCATATCCTTGGCATGCCCATGCCCTATGACAAAGACACTCTCAATAACGCTTGCTGTGCGGCGGTGCGGGAAAACCAGCTAAGTAGCGCCTATATTCGCCCCATGTGTTTCTTTGGTTCAGAAGGTATGGGACTGCGGGCTGATAATTTACAGGTGCATGTTACGATTGCCGCCTGGGAGTGGGGTACTTACCTGGGCGCTGAAAACATCGAACGGGGCATCCGCATCAAAACCTCCTCGTTTACCCGCCATCATGTCAATATCACCATGTGTAAGGCCAAGGCCAATGGCAACTACATGAACTCCATATTGGCCCTGCAAGAAGCCTTGCGAGATGGCTATGATGAAGCGCTGTTGCTGGATGCTGAGGGTTATGTGGCTGAAGGTAGCGGCGAGAACGTTTTTATCGTTCGCGATGGTGTGCTTTACACCCCTGATCTCACCTCTGCGCTCGAGGGTATTACCCGGGATACTATTCTACGTTTTGCCGCCGACCTAGATCTCACAGTGCGAGAAAAACGGATTACTCGAGACGAAGTCTATATTGCTGATGAGGCGTTTTTTACGGGTACCGCGGCTGAGGTGACACCCATCCGCGAGGTGGATGGCCGAGCTATCGGCGATGGCCACCGCGGTCCTATTACCGCACAATTACAAGCCCTGTACTTCGATCAGGTAAAGGGGCGTCGAGACGTGTATCCTGAATGGCTAACTATCCTCTAAATACCCCCTTCTATCTATATATATATGACTGCTAGCAACCCTACGCCACCCAACAACAAAACATCCAATGCTCGTAATCGCTACCAAGTAACCCGGACTCAGCTACCCTTATCTTGCCCTATGCCTAACATGACGCTTTGGTGTTCCCACCCCAAAGTTTATCTACCCATCGAGGCAACAGGCCAAGCGCAATGCCCCTATTGTGGCGCAGAATATGTATTAATCGATTAGGGAAGCGAGAAGCATTTCAAAAACCCGCAGGGTTCGCTGAGTCAAAAGGAAGCTCTTGCAACACCGGTGATTCCACAAGTAAGTACAAATTTATAACCGGATCAGCGAGAGTACCGTGAAGTTTCACATCAACAATATTTTTAGCAAGCTGGGGGTGAGCGATCTTACCCAAGCCGTCTTGATTGCCGTCAAACGCGGTATTGCACAGTTGTAAGTCGGCAAATGCCATATTGCGCTAGCCTACCATGAGTTATGGTGCTTGACACCACAATACAGTCTGGCACTCTAGACGACAGTGAAAGCGCGACAGCTGTTCCGATACAAAGACCGGCAGAATAACCTCATCGTGGAGATGGTGATCTGGGCATTGCCAGAGAAAACCACTACTCGACCAGAGGGTGTCAAATATCGCCTTTACTGTGGGCGCGACGGCAAGTGCATAGTACGTTACGACAATGAAACCGGCAAAGGTGACCATCGGCATTATGCCGAGGATGAAAAACCGTACCATTTTGAGTCATTGGAAAAGCTAATCGTTGACTTTCGCGATGATTGTACACGCTTGGCCGGTTGGAGGTGGGAGTGAACCAGATTGAAATTACCATACTGAAGCCGCAAGCAGCACTGGATGTCTTTGCCGAGACGTGGCGGCGTGTCGAAGGCGGCGAGGCACCGGTGCCAAAATTGGCGTTTGGAAGTTTGCGAGAGCTCTTCTCTGCCATCACGGAGAAGCGGCTTGAGCTGTTGCGCTACGTGGCTACTCATGATGTTCTGAACATTCACCAGCTCGCTCACAGGTTGGGGCGAAACTACAAAAACGTCCATACCGACGTGTATGAACTCGTTGAGCTGGGTCTTTTGGAAAAAGACGACCATGGGCAGCTCATTGCACCCTATGATGAAATCGTTATTCATGCGGGGTTACGCGATGCGGCGTAGCAACTCAGATAACGCAAGAAGCCGTTACCTACTACATGCGCATCCAGTTTATGTTTATGGGTGAACCCTAGTAAATTGAAAACTCTCTCTTGGAAGCGAGACGATATACGTACTCTATCACTCCCCCGGGCTGTTTAGCCCGAGGGAGGGGAATGGCGCAAAGAAACGTGGACGGTTATGGCTCGAAAATAAAAATGACCAAGAAAGCTACTGACCAGCCAATAATGCGCGGGTATCAGGACCTACAGGCAAACTATAATCATAGGCCGCTAGCACTAAACTATCAGCCGCCCGGATTAGACGGGCATTGACGTAGATGGATTCTCTTCCTACGGCGTAGGTGCCAGCGATCACCGCCGCCACATCGTGATCTTGGCTAATTTCGCTGACCGCGCGGGATAGTACAAACTCACCGGCATTTTCTTTAACAAAGATATTGCCCCGGAGTTTCATCTCAATCACTGTAAAGCCCTTTTGAGCAAACCGCGATGAGACTTGCTCAGCAACTATTCGCCCTAAGCCCGATGAGTTTTCCAGCGAATTGATATTGACAAAGGTCGCTGTCAACAACGGTCGACGTTGATCTCTCAACCAGGGTACCTGGGTCAGCAAAGCATCCGCTGCTTGATAGCTTTTCTCTATTAAATCTGCTGGTAATTCATTCTGATTCATGGATCTAGAGGCGCAACCTATGGCCCCTACCCAAAGACTCACTAATAAAACTATTCCTAGCAAACGGGCTGAAAAAATTGTACTCATTGACCGGTCACTCCCATGAGCCGATTAGGCGTTCCTCTAGAAACCACGTAAGTGTCCAATTCACTGCTGGGAACATAATAGATATCGCTGATCCGGGCTAAGAACCGATCGCCACTGGTGACTGAGGTGGTCACGATGATTTCGCTAGCTGGCACATCGGCACCGGGAACCCGATGGGTAACCGTTTGCACCCGGTACTGGACAGGCACGCCAACCTGAGGATCATTGCTCACGCCGAAACCCTCGCCTAACAGGCGGGTGACGAGCAAATCGTGAAAGGCGGCTTCAAAGACCGAGGGATTACGTGGCCTTTGTAAGTACAAAACCATAGGTTTACTGCTTTCACCGGAAGAAGCCAGGGCGTTAGACAAACGCTGGGCCACTTGAGCCGCTACAGCGTCCCAATGTTGGGCAACAATAATTTCTCTTTGGACACTGGTTTGGGTTTTTTCAACGCCAGGATAAGGCTGTGAGGCACAGGCTGTTAGCCCGAGCACAGCAGCTACGATCAATGTAGAATGCAGAGCCTTCATGGGGACCTCCCTAAACGATTCATATATCCATGTTTAAGCGTTAACGCTTGCTTATTGGCATGATTTTTCATCAAGTGTAGCGCGTTATACCATTGGTTTTATTTTTATACAACGTGGTTGCTTTAAAAAAGCACCTTTTTTCGGCAAATAGGTTCGTTCTAGAGCTGAATAAGAAATAAAACAATAATCAAAAAAACACATCTGGTTGTGCTTGACGATTCTTCAAACCACACTCTATAGTGTTCGAAGGTAAAACGCATCGCATTGATTTGGATTCCAGCTAGATGTTTCTGGTTACGATCAAATTTGCCTATAAAAACTTAGCGCTATTGTGGTAATAATACCCAACAAGATATAGAGAAGGAACCTATGAAAATAGCCCTCTTACCCGCCACTAATCGAGACATGGTAGATGCTGCAGAGATTCCTTTACAAGAAGCATCTCTGGATATTTGGGATAAAAAATACCGCTTAAAGTCTAAACACGGTCGCGCCATCGATGAAACCATCAATAGCACCTATCAGCGGGTCGCCAAAGCGTTGGCGGATGTGGAAACCACACCCGAATTACGTGAACAGTGGTACGGAAAGTTTCTCTGGGCCCTACAACATGGGGCCATTCCTGCAGGTCGCATCATTTCTAATGCCGGCGCACAAGCTCATAAACCCTCTACATCCACCATCAACTGTACTGTCTCAGGGACTATCACAGACTCCATGGATGACATTTTGCAAAAGGTGCATGAGGCTGGATTAACTCTCAAAGCGGGCTGTGGGATAGGCTATGGGTTTTCCACCCTACGTCCTAAAGGAGCTTACGTATCCGGCGCTGGCGCGTATACCTCCGGCCCTCTGTCTTTTATGGATATCTATGACAAGATGTGTTTTACCGTATCCTCAGCGGGTGGACGCCGGGGCGCACAAATGGCGACCTTTGATGTGGGGCATCCAGATGTGATGGAGTTTGTGCGCGCTAAACGTGAAGATGGCAGACTGCGGCAATTTAACCTGTCTTTACTCATCACCGAAGAGTTTATAAAAGCCGTCAAAAACGATAGGGAATGGGTGTTGGCCTTTCCCCTGCGTACCCAGGAAGTCGCGGAAGATAATATCGATCTGCAAGATGGGACACAGGTTATCTGGCGCAACTGGCCCGCCACAAACGACCTGATCTGCAACGAGAAGGGTCAAGTGGCTTGCAAAATATACAGCCGAATTCCTGCCCGTCGGCTATGGAATTTGATTATGGCGTCAACCTACGACTATGCGGAACCGGGCTTTATTCTTATCGATAAAGTCAATGAAATGAATAACAACTGGTTCTGCGAGAATATCCAGGCCACCAATCCTTGTGGAGAACAGCCTCTACCCCCCTATGGTTCTTGTTTGCTAGGCTCGGTCAATCTGACCAAATTTGTCCGCGATCCGTTTACTGATAAAGCCCGGTTTGATTGGGACGAGTACCGTGAGGTGGTGGCCATCTTTACCCGGATGCTGGACAACGTGGTGGAAATAAACGGCTTACCCTTAGGGCAACAACGGGAAGAGATCATTAACAAACGTCGTCACGGCATGGGTTATTTGGGTTTAGGGTCTACCCTTGCCTTGCTGGGTATGAAATACGGCGCACCCGAATCCTTGGCGTTCACCGAACAAGTGACCCAAGAGATGGCCTTGACAGGTTGGCAGGTCGCCCTAGAATTGGCCCAAGAAAAAGGTCCGGCGCCCATTATGGAGCAGGACTTCACTCTGACCGCCGATATGATTAACAAACGCCCCGAACTGCTCCAGGACGGCTATCGGGAAGGCGACAGCCTCAAAGGCAAAGTGCTTCATGCCCGTTACAGCCGCTATATGCAACGGGTAGCCCAGGAAGCCCCTGAATTAGTTAAAACCCTTGCCGACGTGGGCGCTCGCTTTACTCACCATACCTCTATCGCCCCTACCGGCACCATTTCTTTGTCTCTGGCCAATAACGCCAGCAATGGCATCGAACCCAGCTTTGCCCATCACTATGCGAGGAATGTGATCCGCGAAGGTAAAAAAAGCAAAGAAAAAGTCGATGTCTACTCCTTTGAATTATTGGCTTATCGGGAATTGGTCAATGCCAAGGCAATGCCCTTTAGCGATGACCTAGAAACCGGACTTCCGGGTTATTTTATCTCCGCCGACGATATCACGCCTAAAGAACATGTGGATGTACAGGCAGCAGCGCAAAAATGGATCGACTCCAGTATTTCTAAAACCGCCAATGTACCCACCGAGTTTCCCTACGAGGACTTTAAAAACATCTATATGTATGCCTATGACCAGGGTCTTAAAGGGTGTACTACGTTCCGGTTTAATCCCGAAGCGTTCCAAGGGGTGCTGGTCAAGGATCAAGACCTAGAGAATACCCTTTACCGATTTACCCTGGAAGACGGCACCGTTATGGATGTCAAAGGCAATGAAGAAATCGAGTACGACGGCGAAACCCACACCGCCGCCAATCTGTTTGATGCTCTCAAAGAGGGCTATTACGGCAAATTCTGAGGTGCGTCATGGCCGTTAAATTCGACAAAAAAATTACCAAATACAGCATCCTTAAATCCGATGCTGAGGATAAGGCACCCGCTGCTGTGCAACCTAATGTAGTTCATATGCACGAAAAGGTGGAGCGCCCTGAAGTGTTGATGGGCTGTACCTATAAGGTCAAAACCCCCCTTTCCGATCATGCTTTATACATCACCGTCAACGACATGGTGCTAAACCCCGGCACCGAACATGAGGTTAGACGGCCCTTTGAAGTGTTTATCAACTCCAAAAATATGGATCACTTTCAATGGATTGTGGCGCTAACGCGGATTATTTCGGCGGTGTTTCGCAAAGGCGGCGATGTGGTTTTTCTCATCGAAGAACTACGTTCGGTATTCGATCCCCGCGGCGGCTACTTCAAAAAGGGGGGTAAGTATATGCCCTCCCTGGTGGCGGAAATCGGTGATGTCATCGAATCCCATTTACGTATGATCGGTTTACTGCCGGACGATAAACCCGACGCCCATCAACGCCAATTGATCGAGGAGAAGCGTACCCAATATGAAGCCGCTGTAAAAGCCACAGAAGAGGCTCATACCGACACGTCTTTTCCCGAGAGCGCCTCCCTCTGCCCTAAATGCCAAACCAAGGCGGTCATCCTCATGGATGACTGCCTCACCTGTTTAAATTGCGGCGACTCTAAATGCCAGTAGTTTTTTTATCTTTATTCCAAACTAATTGACTACTTAAAGATTGAATGCACATTACTTACTTTTACGACGCGCCTTCATCACATTGGGAATTTGGGCAATCTTATCCAGGGTGCGGCTCAGTTGCCCCATGTCACTGATCTCTAACGTAAGTACCATATGGGCAATGAGGGTTTTTGGGTCGGTGCGGGTGTTAGAAGCCAAAACGTTAATCTTATCTTGCAGTAGGACTGAGGTAATATCCCGCAGCAATCCCGGTCGATCATAGGCTCTAATCAACACATCCACAGCATAGGCAGCTTGGGTTTCCTCACCCCAGTCCACCTCGATGACTCGTTCTTGATGACGGCTTGACAGATCCATGCGATTAGGACAATCCTGACGATGAATAGCGATGCCTCGCCCCTGGGTGATATAGCCCATGATGGGTTCAAAAGGCACTGGTTTGCAGCATTGGGCAATATGGGTCAGCAATTTACCGACGCCGCGAATTTTGATTTCCCCTTTGCCTTCTCCTACATGGGATTTGCGGGGCTGGGGTAAGGTCTCAGGCGGCGGTGGCAGAATTAGTTCCTGGGCTTTGCTGGCCACGGAAGCAGTGGTTATATCCCCATAACCTACGGCGGCAAATACCTCTTCAGGTTTTTTAAAATTTAATTTCTCGGCAATTTTCTGCAAATCCACTTGCTTGATATTCACCCCAAGCCGCTGGAACTCCCGTTCCAAAATGGCCTGTCCAGCCGCCATATTCTTTTCCTGATCTTGCAACCTAAACCATTGACGGACTTTACTGCGGGCCCGGGAGGTTTTTAGATAACCCAAATGGGGGCTGAGCCAATCACGGCTCGGCGTGCCATTCTTGGCGGTAAGCACCTCTACCTGTTCACCGTTTTTCAGTTCGTAACTCAAGGGCACAATGCGCCCGTTGACCTTAGCGCCCCGGCAACGATGCCCCACATCGGTGTGGATATGATAGGCAAAATCCAACGGTGTGGCGCCCTGGGCCAATTCCATAATAGCGCCTTGGGGAGTCACCACGTAGACCCGGTCCTGAAAGGCTTCCGCTTTAAACCGATCTAAAAAGTCGCCGGCATCGGCGGTTTCCTCTTTCCACTCCAAGATCTGTCGCAACCAGGCGATTTGCTGATCAAAAGCACTACCGGGAGACTTGCCTCCCTCCTTATAGCGCCAGTGGGCAGCAACGCCCAGCTCTGCGTTATGGTGCATCTCCCAACTGCGAATCTGAACTTCGAGGGTTTTTCCCTGGGGTCCTCTAACGGCAGTGTGCAGGGATTGATAACCGTTGTTTTTAGGATTGGCGATATAATCGTCGAATTCTTTGCGAATATGGCTCCACAGGGTATGTACGATGCCTAACGCAGCATAACAATCGGCCACGGAATGAACCATAATACGCACTGCCCGTACATCGAAGATCTCTTCGAAAGGCAATTGTTTGCGCTGCATTTTGCGCCAAATGCTATAGATGTGTTTGGCGCGGCCTGAGACATCGGCTCGAATACCTGCCTTTTGTAATTCCCCCCGCAGTTGCTGTACAATGCTGGCAATGGAAGATTCCCGTTCGCTGCGCCGCTCCTCGAGGGCTTTCGCCAATTTTTTATAGGTTGTCGGTTCTAAACAACGCAACGAAAGATCTTCTAGCTCCCACTTGAACTGAGCGATACCTAAGCGGTTGGCCAACGGGGCAAAAATATCCAACGTCTCCCGGGCCATGGACTGCTGCTCAACAACGGGAAAGCGATTTATGTGACGCAGTTTATTTAGTTGCACAGCAAGTTTAATCAGTACAACTCGGACATCCCTGGCCATGGCCAATAGCATTTTACGCAGACTTTCCAATTGCTGCTGGGCATGAGACCCCTGCTGATGCAAATGCGCGATCACGTTGAGAACGACGACATCATCCACCAATTGGGCAATGGCGTCGCCAAAGTTTTCTTTTACCGAGGCCAGGGAAAGCTCACCTGTTTCAACTCCGTCATACAGGAGCGCTGCGGCCACCACTTCATGATCCATATGCAAATCCACCAACAAATCCGCTACGGCCATACCCTGAGGTGTTGTTAGGGCATAGGCGTGACGCACCACATCCACGTCATGGGCTCGCCAATCCACCGGCAGAGTAGCCAACCACGTTTCAAAATCAGTCTCGCTGGATGTCATCCGTTTGGGGGTTACCATATGCCATGTCCTTAATGCATTTGCTGATGATAATCGTTTAGTTTACAACGTTAGCCTAGATTGCCACAGTATCAACTGCCACATGGATTAATAGCTCAATAGTCTCCATTGACAATACTTTGGTTCTATAATTGGGGTTTTTTTTGGGCATTCAACTACAACCCCTGATTATGACACCACAACAAACCACGCTTATCCATCGTGCCCTTATCAGTGTTTCTGACAAAACCGGGATCGTTCAGTTTGCGCAAGAGCTCTCAGAACTGGGCGTAGAAATTCTCTCCACCGGCGGCACTGCTCAGTTACTCACTGCCAACCATATCCCCGTTGTGGAAGTGGCGGATTATACGGGCTTTCCAGAACTGATGGACGGTCGCGTCAAAACCTTGCACCCTAAGATCCATGCGGGTTTGCTGGCGCGGCCTGGTAAAGACGACGCAGCCCTTGCTGAGCATCACATTCCACCCATCGATATGCTGGTGGTAAATCTTTACCCCTTTGAAAAAGCGATCGCCACTCCTGGCTGCGATTTAGCCACGGCGTTGGAAAACATCGACATCGGTGGCCCTGCTATGCTGCGGGCTGCTGCGAAAAACCACGGGGCTGTAACCGTACTGACTGACAGTGAGGACTATGGACGAATTCTTGCTGAACTACGGGAGAATCAAGGTGAGATAAGCTCCACGACACGGTTTGAACTGGCCGTTAAGACTTTTGCACACACGGCCCGTTATGACGGCGCTATTGCTAATTATCTGGGCGCTTTGCAAAAAGATAGCGAACAAAGTTTGTTTCCCCATACGTACACGACCCAATATCGCCGAGTGCAAAACATGCGTTATGGTGAAAATCCTCACCAACAAGCCGCTTTTTATGCAGAACTCGATCCGCCGCAAGCGTGCATCGCAACTGCAAAACAACTCCAAGGTAAAGCATTATCCTTTAACAATATCGCCGATGCTGATACGGCGTTGGAATGCGTGAAAGCCTTTGCGCAACCGGCTTGTGTCATTGTAAAACATGCAAATCCTTGTGGTGTCGCCATTGCTGAAACGGTTTTAAACGCCTATCAAAAAGCCTTTAAAACTGATCCCACCTCTGCCTACGGTGGCATTATTGCGGTTAATCGGGTCCTGGATACCGCCACAGCGCAAACCATTATGGAGCAGCAGTTCGCCGAGGTCATTATCGCACCCCAGGTGGAAGAAGCCGCTTTGATGCTGCTCAGCAGCAAAAAAAATCTGCGGCTGTTGACCTGTGGCGAGTGGCAAACAGCGTCAACCCCCGGTTTGGATTATAAGCGCGTGACCGGAGGGTTGCTTCTCCAAGAGCGCGATACTGGTTGTGTGAGTGACGACGCCTTGACGGTGGTTACACACCGTGCACCTACTGACCGCGAACGGCAAGATCTACTATTTGCATGGCAAGTGGTGAAATATATCAAATCCAACGCCATTGTTTACTGTCGCGACGGCATGACTATCGGCATCGGCGCAGGTCAAATGAGCCGTGTCTTTGCAGCCGACATCGCGGTCCAAAAAGCGCGAGCTGAAAGACTCCCTGTAGTCAGTTCAGTCATGGCCAGCGATGCCTTCCTGCCCTTTCGCGATGGTATCGACGCAGCCGCCCAGGCCGGTATTACGGCTGTGATACAACCTGGCGGATCAGTACGGGATGAAGAAGTCATCGCCGCCGCGAATGAACATGATATGGCGATGTTATTTACTAGGATGCGCCACTTTCGCCATTAACTTACACAAATTTAGTATTACTCACCTGATAGGTTAAAAATCATGAATGTATTGATTATCGGTAGCGGCGGTCGAGAACATGCCCTGGCCTGGAAAGTGGCGCAGTCTTCTCGGGTAGGTAATGTGTATGTAACGCCGGGCAACGCCGGAACCGGCCTTGAAGCAAAAGTCACCAACCTTTCCATTCCTGCCGATGATATTCCTGAGTTAATACGTTTCGTTGAAGGTCACGATGTAGATCTGACCATTGTCGGACCCGAAGCGCCGTTAGTGCTAGGTATCGTAGACGCTTTCCAAAACGCGGGACTGCGCTGTTTTGGCCCCACCCAAGGGGCAGCACAACTGGAAGGTTCCAAGTCTTTTAGCAAGGCGTTTATGCAACGTCATGGTATTCCTACTGCAGCTTACCAAAGTTTTACTGACTTGGAACCCGCTATCGCCTATATCCGTCAGCACGGTGCGCCCATCGTCGTTAAAGCAGACGGCCTGGCTGCTGGTAAAGGAGTTATTTTAGCCCAGACAGAAGAGGAAGCCATTGCTGCCGCTCAGGGGATGTTGACAGAAGCCAGCTTTGGCGAGGCGGGCCGCCGCATTGTCATCGAGGAATTTTTACAGGGTGAGGAAGCGAGTTTTATAGTCATGGTGGATGGCGCCCATTGTCTTCCCCTGGCCTCTTCGCAAGATCATAAAGCCCGGGATAACGGCGATCGGGGTCCTAATACCGGAGGCTTAGGCGCTTATTCTCCTGCCCCGGTTATTACTTCGAATCTCCATGCCCGGATTTTGAACGAGATTATCGAACCCACCCTACAGGGCATGAAGGCTGAGGGACATGCTTACACAGGTTTTCTTTATGCAGGACTGATGATTACCCCGGATGGCGCTGCCAAAGTCTTGGAATATAACTGTCGCTGCGGAGATCCAGAAACTCAACCCATCATGTTACGGTTACGCTCGGATCTCGTGGAACTTTGCGGCGCTGCCTTGGCAGGCCGGTTGGATCAGATAACAGTGGACTGGGACCCACGTTCCGCTTTAGGTGTCGTTATGGCCGCACAAGGCTATCCTGGCGACTACCGTAAGGGCGATGTTATTCAAGGTTTGCAGGAAACATCATCAGAGTCGATTAAAGTGTTTCACGCTGGCACGGCAGAACGGGATGGGCAAATCGTCACCCAGGGAGGCCGTGTATTGTGCGTGACAGCCTTAGGCAATAGCGTTCAAGAAGCCCAAGCTCAGGCTTATCGGCATCTCCAACAAATTCATTGGAACGGGGTTTATTACCGCACGGATATTGGCTATCGCGCTATCGCTCGAAAATCAATATCCCAATAATACAAGTGTTAAAAACCGATTAGTTCAGGAAGGAAAAAAGTTACCGATACCAAAAAGAATAAGCAATGAATTCAACGCTTCATGGATTCAAAAAACTCTCCGTTGGTTTTGGTATTCTTGAGTCGCTCTAGCATAAATTCCATGGCCTGGAGTTCTTCCATGGGATGTAAGAGCTTACGTAAAATCCACATTTTTTGCAGATCCTCCACATTGGTGAGAAGTTCTTCACGACGGGTGCCGGAGCGATTGATATTGATGGCCGGATAAACTCGCTTCTCGGCAATCTTACGGTCCAGATGAATCTCCTGATTGCCAGTGCCCTTGAATTCTTCATAGATCACATCATCCATACGGGAACCGGTATCGATTAGAGACGTGGCAATGATAGTCAAACTACCACCCTCTTCAATGTTGCGAGCAGCGCCAAAGAATCGTTTTGGGCGATGCAGCGCATTGGCATCAACACCACCGGTGAGCACCTTGCCGGAAGACGGCACCACGGTGTTATAGGCCCGGGCTAAGCGGGTAATGGAATCCAGCAAAATTACCACGTCTTGTTTGTGCTCCACCAGGCGTTTGGCCTTTTCGATGACCATTTCCGCCACCTGCACATGTCGAGTAGCCGGTTCATCAAAGGTGCTGGAAACCACCTCACCACGCACCGAGCGTTGCATTTCGGTGACCTCTTCGGGACGCTCATCGATGAGTAAGACGATCAAAAAGCACTCGGGATGATTAGAAGAGATGCTTTGGGCGATATTTTGCAGCATCATGGTTTTACCGGCTTTCGGCGGGGATACGATCAATCCCCGTTGACCTTTGCCGATAGGCGCGATTAAATCGATAACCCGAGCGGTAATATCTTCGGTGCTGCCATTACCCCGCTCTAGGGTTAACCGCTCGGTGGCGTGCAGGGGGGTTAAATTCTCAAAGAGAACTTTATTTTTTGCGTTCTCCGGGGGTTCATAGTTAATATCGTTAACTTTTAACAAGGCAAAATAACGCTCTCCTTCTTTGGGATGGCGGATTTTGCCACTAACCGTATCGCCGGTGCGCAAATTAAAACGGCGGATCTGGCTCGGCGATACATAGATATCATCAGGACCAGCGAGATAAGAACTATCGGCGGAACGGAGAAAACCAAAGCCGTCTTGGAGAATTTCCAAGACACCGTTACCAAAGATATCTTCTCCGCTTTTGGCATGGGCTTTGAGAATAGCAAAGATAACATCTTGCTTTCGCGACCGTGACATGCCCTCTATTTTGAGATCCTGGGCGATATTGATGATTTCAGCAGCAGATTTCTTTTTAAGCTCAGTCAAATTCATGGACGTGACTTTTCGTATTAAGGGTTGGGGCGTAATAACAATGAAAGGAAAGTTACCCAGGAGGATGAGGGTAAACCTATATATTATTGAGGGGAGTACCAAATGTCGGCACAAGTAGATATTGTGTTTTATATTGAGGGTAAGTGTCTATGAGAAAATACCAATTAAAAATAGCGCCTGCCCCTCGCAGACGCCATTTTTGCCGTACCACTACAAATTGCTATCGATAAAGGCAGCCAGCTGAGATTTGGATAATGCTCCAACCTTAGTGGCTTCAACGTTGCCATTCCGAAATAGCATGAGCGTGGGAATACCACGAATACCATACTTAGGAGGCGTTGCTGGATTTTCATCAATATTAAGTTTAGCGACTTTTACTTTGGTCGCATAATCATTTGCAATCTCCTGCAATATAGGCGCGATCATCTTACAGGGACCGCACCATTCGGCCCAATAATCAACTAATACTGGCTGCTCAGAGCTGAGCACCTCAGCTTCGAAGGTATCATCGGTTACATGAACAATTTGATCACTCACAGCATTTCACTCCAAAATGATTGGTCATTTCGGCGCGCTACAGGTTTCCTGCAAAAAAACACCGGATAACCTGATATTGGCCCAACGCCAAACACGTTCCAAGACGAGCGCACCGGAATAGGCAAAGCCCCCGGGTTAAGCACTTTCTTTAAGAAGGGTTGTTATGGCAGGTTTCCCTATCAATATAAGGACACTCATTTCATTTCAGCCCAAATGGAGCGTAATTTCAAGCCCCTAAACTATAAGCGTGTGGATTATCTTTACTCATTATGGAAAACCGTCATCTCACTAACGTCCGGTTTGACTCGTTGGGTCTTACCGAATCTCTGCAAGAGAGCCTTGAAGATATTGGCTTTGACTATTGTACCCCTATTCAGGCGGCTATCTTGCCTTTTGCCCTAAAAGGTATCGATGTGGCTGGTCAAGCCCAAACCGGTACGGGTAAATCGGCAGCCTTTCTCCTGGCCACCCTCCATTACCTGATGGAGACACCGGTAGAAGAAGGTAAAAAAGGACCCTGGGCCATTATACTCGCCCCTACTCGGGAACTGGCTTTACAAATATACAAGGATGCCATGTTATTAAGCAAATACACAGGGTTAATTTGCACCGCCGTATACGGTGGCACCGGCTACGAATCCCAAAGACGCAAATTGCAAAGCGGCGTTGATATTGTCATTGGCACACCGGGTCGGATTATCGACTACCACAAACAGGGTATTATTCGCCTCAATAATATCGAAGTTGTGGTGTTGGATGAAGCGGATCGTATGTTTGATCTAGGCTTTGTGGCCGATATTCGCTTTTTGCTACGCCGTATGCCAACACCCAGCAGTCGTATCAATATGCTATTTTCCGCCACCTTGTCCAATCGCGTTTTGGAATTAGCTTATGAACATATGAATGATCCCCGGGTGGTGAAAATCGATGCGGAACAAATCACCGCGGAAAACGTTCGCCAAACCCTTTATCACGTAGGCTCCAATGATAAGATTCCCCTATTGCTGGGGGTACTTAAACAGCAAACGCCAAAACGCACCATCATTTTTGTCAATACTAAACGAGCTGGCGATGATGTGACAGCTTATCTATTAGGCAATGATCTAGATGCCGACGTGCTTTCTGGCGACTTACCCCAGAGTAAACGGCAACGGCTTTTAGAACGTTTCCAACGGGGCGAGCTGCCTATCCTGGTGGCTACCGATGTGGCCGCCCGGGGTTTGCATATTCCCGATGTCAGCCATGTTATCAACTTTGATCTACCCCAAGATGCGGAAGATTACGTTCATCGCATTGGCCGCACCGCCCGCATCGGTGCCAGTGGCGACGCCATCAGCTTTGCTTGCGAGACGTATGTTTATTCATTACCGGACATTGAAGAGTACATTGAGCAAAAACTACCTATTCAGGAAATCACCGATGACCTATTGGTAGACCCGAAACCGCCTAAGCGCCAGGAACGCCGTCGTCCCCGACCGCGCAGTGGCAACCGTGCCCAAGGTCGTAATACACGGCGACGCTCATCGCCTTCCAGTAGCAAACCTTCACCGTCTTCTTGAACCGGGTAGCTGTCTCATTGATGGACAATAAAATGACTAAAGCCGCTGTAGCCAGTGGTCACCCCCAGGTGACCGAAGCGGCTCGTGAAATATTACAGGACGGCGGTAATGCCTTCGACGCAGTGGTGGCGGCAGGCTTTGCCTCTAGCGTGGCTGAACCCGCACTGACCAGTCTAGGCGGTGGCGGTTTTTTATTAGCCCGCACAGATCGCGGCGATACGACTTTATGCAATTTTTTTGTCGATACACCGGGCCGGGGACTAAAACCCAAACATTTAAAACCGCACTTTTTGCCCATTACCGTTCGCTTTCCTGGCTCGGATCAAATTTTTAATACCGGTCTAGGCTCAGCCGCGGTGCCGGGTAACCTGCGGGGTTTTCTCCATATTCATGAAAAATTAGGCTGTCTACCCTTGGCCCGAGTGCTGGCGCCGGCTATTCGACTAGCCCGCCATGGTCTGCAAATCAATAGCTTACAAGCCTACGTATTAAACTTGCTGTATCCCATTATGACCCTAACGCCTGCGGGCCGTACTATTTTTGAACCCGATGGACGTTACCTGGGACATAATGACCGTTTTACCAATCCAGACCTAGCTGCATTTCTTGAAACGTTACCTTACGACGGCGATCGCGCCTTTTATGAAGGCGAGTTGGCCCGCCGGATTGCAGCGGACATGGATACCGGCAATGGTTTAATCACCATGACCGATCTAGCCGCTTACCAGATCTTTGAATACCAACCCCTCTGTGTTAACTATCGGCGCTTTCAACTGCTCACCAATCCACCTCCTTCCTGGGGCGGTATTTTGATGGCATCAGCCCTTCGGTTATTAGAGTCTTATTCTTTGGACAGTGGCGCTTTCGGCTCCACTACCCACGCTGGATTGTTGGCCAATATTATGATTGAGGTGGAGCGCCAGCGAGCCGCAGGCCATATTGATACAGACGTCTTATGCGCTACAGCATTAGATGAAAGCTTGAGGCGAATACGTACCGCGTTCGGCGGCACCACCCATATCAGCGTTTGTGATAAAGCAGGCAACGTGGCCAGCATGACCACTTCTAATGGCGAGGGTTCTGGCTATATGGTGCCCGGCACCGGCATTATGCTAAACAACATGCTGGGAGAAGACGATCTTCACCCCAACGGCTTTCACGCCAGTGAAGCAGGCCAACGGGTTGCTTCCATGATGTCCCCTTCGTTACTGCTAGACCGAGAACAGGTCAAGTTAGTGCTGGGCAGCGGCGGCAGTAAACGTATTCGTACCGCCTTACTGCAGGTCATCAGCAATGTGGTGGATTTTGGCATGGATTTGAAGGGTGCCATTGAAGCACCCCGGATGCATTGGGACGGCGACTGTCTGCAAATAGAACCGGGTTTTCCAGCCGCAACCCTAGATAGTTTAGGGCGATATTGCCCTACCAATCCGTGGCCAGTACAGAATATTTACTTTGGTGGGGTTCATGGGGTTTCTCCCTACGGCGAAAGCGCGGGAGATCCCCGGCGTGGCGGTTGTGGCGTCGTAATTGATTAACACATAACTGAATATTTCTCGATCAAATCCAGCTGGGTTTTTATAACCATGGCGCATCCAGATACTAGTATGATTTTTAGTTTTTCGTGGACCTAGATCGCTAGTGATACCAATTCAATAAAAGTTTGCATATTGAACGGCATTCACGATAAAGTCAAAGCCAGTGAGTGAAGCCACGATCGTGGGCGTCAATTCCCGTAGCCTTTGATCGAGCACCTGGCGCAGCGCCTCGAGATTGGGAAACACCCCCCCAAGCAAACTGATCCTTAAGGTGTTGCCAAAGCCGTTCGATGGGGTTGGGGTTGAGTTCAGGACTTTTAGCCGGTTGGAAGAGCAGAATAATGTTGGCAGGCAACGTCAGTGAACGGGTCAGATGAAAGCTGGCCTGATCGAGTTGTAACACATGAAGCTCATGGGGGTAACGGGCGGCGAACGGGTGTAAGAACACCTCAAAGCAGGTACTGTCGCAATGGGAGAATTCCCACACGAAGTGCTCACCCGTACTGGGTTCCACTAACCCGTAGAGGTAGTAGGCTTGAAAGAGCCACTGTTGAGGGCCAATCGGCTTGACTCCAAAGGCGTTAATGCGCCGTCGCGGGATGGTCTTGAGACCAAAGCGGCTTTCATCCCCACACCCGTAGCGCAGTGCCAGCGGCTCGGCCGCCGAGGCCTCATGTCCGTAAAGCGCCTTCATGACAGCCAGGCGTAGCGGCAGCTTTTTTTTTGAACCCCACCACCTCAGCAGGTGATTGGTCGATGTGCCGGGGCCGGGGGACTTTGAGTTTTGCCCGCAGTTGGTAGCGCACAATCCGATGCACGGTGGGGTATTTCACCGTCACACCCCAGTCCGTGGCTAACCACTGTTGAATCTCCCCGTAACTGGCAAAGCCCTGCTCAGGATCAGCTAAGCAGGCTTGTAGCGCTGAGCGCACCGGCGCCGGTAACACCCCAGGGCGCCCACACTGACGATAACCAAGCTCCACTAAGCGCTCAAGACCCCCCACCCGATAGCGCTCTAACCAGCGCATCACCGTAGCTCGATCCCGCCCCACCAGGCGTGCCAGGGTGTTCAGATCTCGGGCTTGTTCACTTTTCAATAAATAGACCACCTGTAGGCGCTCCTTGAGCCGTCCTGAGCGCTGTTGGCTAAGCTGTTTCTTTAAGGTATCTGCTGACTCTACAATCACCGGCATCACATAGCTACCCATCAACCCCACCTCTTCATAAAGCCCCTAGGAGAACATCAGCCTAGGGTGCCAGTATAATCAGTAGAATGCAAACAATAGTCTAAACCGACCCCCCAAACGCCTCGCACCTTTTGGTTCATGCGTATCAACCACGTTTCACATGTTCGACATAACGATAGGTCAGACACAGATTTCTCTCGTAGTCATATATAGCTATGCTTGGAGGGATAGCCTATCGGGTTAAGGCGCACCTCCTTTTGGCCCATGCTCGCACCCCGAAAGTTGCCATGTCTCGAAGTGTGGGCCATGCTGTTACCCCGATGCCGGGGGAGGTAGAATCTCACTACCACGGAAATCGCGACACGCTCTAATTAGTTGCTACTATCGCTTATATGGATTCGATGGCCCGTTGCCGAACCATGCTCCATCATAAGGAAATACCAACCCATCTAGAGCTGCGGGTCGCGCAAAGGGAATATCATCATCAAAATCGTTATCCAGTGCAGGACTAGCCGGTTGTCCACTGGGTGTATTAGGCGTTGACGATTGCGGTTGTTCCTGGCGAGGCATGGACTGCTCCCGGGGTTCGAAGCTAGCCGTAGTTCCATCACGCCCCCCCAGCATTTGCATTTCATTAGCGACGATCTCGGTGGTGTAACGATCTTGACCATCTTGGCCTTGCCATTTGCGGGTTTGCAACCGACCTTCCACATAGACTTGGCGACCCTTACGCAAGTATTCGCCCGCTATTTCCGCCAATCGACCAAAAAACACGACCCGATGCCATTCGGTGCGCTCCTGTTGAGCACCCGTTTGCTTATCCTTCCAAGTGTCACTGGTGGCCAGGGTGATATTGGCCACCGCTGCACCACCTGGTGAATAGCGCACTTCAGGGTCTTTACCTAAGTTACCTACGAGAATGACTTTATTGATACCTCTGGCCACAATTATCGCTCCTCCAATGTTATGTTTAAAAGTTAACTAACATTTTTACGCAGTACTTTAAATTCATTACATCTATAAGGTTAAACCACTGAAAAACTTTGCAAAGCTGCCTTGTCCAAGGTATGCCGATCCACTTTGAGATAGGCGACGCCCTCAGCGGCCACCACGACAGCCTCCGCAACACCCCGCACTTGAGATAAGCGCATGGCCACTTGCTGCGCTTCCGCTTCGCTAACATCACCCACTTTGAGCAGATAACTGCTGAGATTACGAGGATCACCCATACGATAGGCGACGGCAAACCACCCCAAAGCCCCTAGAGCAGCAATGGCAAACACACCGCTGAGGTCAAACAAGCTGTAGGCCCAACCGCCCAATGCACCACCCACAAAAGCACCCAAGAACTGGCTGGTGGAATAGACACCCATGGCGGTGCCTTTGGCATCAGAAGGAGATAATTTTGTCACCAACGAAGGCAGTGCGGCTTCCAAAAAATTAAAGCAGGTAAAAAACATAAATAATAAAATGCCTATGCCTAATGGGCTACCGTAAAAACCCATCAATCCTAACTCAACCAGACACAAACCTAACACCGCTGCCAAGTACAGCCCCTTCATCTGCTGATGCTTTTCCGCCAAGATAATGATTGGTACTATAGCGAGCAGCGAAAATCCCAACGCGGGCAAATAGATCCGCCAGTGCGACGTGACAGGAAATCCAGCAACATGCTGTAGCGCCAGGGGTACTGCTAAAAAGGTGGCGGTGAGCAAACCATGTAAGACAAACACCCCGAAATCTAAACGCAGTAGTTGCACATCTCGCAGGACTCGTTTAAACAGCACTGGCACGGGTGAGGTGTCCCGATGAAGGCGGCTAAGGACCGGTTGTGGAACGACATAATGGGTCATTGCGATACCTGACAACGCCAAACAGGTGGTAATCCAGAAAATCCCTTGCACACCCACCCAGCTATGTAAAACGGGCCCCAAAATGATTGACAGGGCAAAGGCAAAACCAATACTGATCCCGATAATGGCCATGACTTTAGTGCGTTGCTCCTCGCGGCTTAAATCGGCGGCTAAGGCTAACACAGCGGCGGCTATGGCGCCTGCCCCTTGAACTGCGCGACCCACAATGATGCCTACTATGGAATCCGCCAGCGCGGCAATAATACTACCCACAGCAAAAATGACCAGACCCAGTATAATAATGCGCTTGCGGCCAAAACGGTCGGACAACATACCAAAGGGAATTTGAAAACAAGCTTGGGTAAGACCATAGGTACCAATGGCAACGCCAACCAGAAACGGGGTGGCACCGCGCAAATTTTCAGCGTAGAGCGCAAATACGGGCAAAACCAAAAATAGGCCCAACATACGCAGCGCATAGAGACCGGCTAACGCCGAGGCCGCCTTGCGTTCCGCAGGCGCCATGCGAGTTGTTCTCGTCGGCACCGAGCTCATAATGTCATAACCTCATTGAGTTGCTGTATCAACATAGCATGTGTTTAATGTTACCAGTTCATTGAATTACGGGAAAATCATGGACACTATTCGGATTCGTGGCGCACGCACGCATAACCTTCAAAATCTTAACCTAGATCTGCCCCGAGATCAGTTGATTGTAATCACAGGCTTATCCGGTTCCGGCAAATCCTCCCTGGCTTTTGACACTATTTACGCGGAAGGCCAACGCCGCTACGTGGAATCCTTATCAGCTTACGCCCGGCAGTTTTTGTCCATCATGGAAAAACCCGAGGTGGATCATATCGAAGGGTTATCACCGGCTATAGCCATCGAACAAAAATCTGTTTCCCATAACCCGCGCTCCACCGTCGGCACCATCACCGAAATTTACGATTACCTACGGCTCCTTTTCGCCCGGGTTGGTATTCCTCACTGTCCAGACCATGACATTGAGCTCAACGCGCAAACCATCACCCAAATGGTGGATCAAGTGCTCGACCTTAGCCCAGATAGCCGTTTGATGCTGCTAGCGCCCCTGATTCAAGGGCGTAAGGGCGAGCATAGCAAGCTTCTGGAGGAACTGCGTAGCCAAGGTTTTATCCGGGCTCGTATCGATGGAGAGATCGTCGAGTTAGACACGCCGCCGGGTTTGGATGCCAAACGTAAGCATACCATCGAAGTGGTGGTGGATCGCATCAAAGTACGTGGGGATTTGAACTTACGTCTGGCGGAATCCTTTGAAATGGCGCTGCGCCTTTCCGGAGGTCTCGTCCGGGTAGCCTTTATGGATGAGCCCGACCGGGCTGATCTGGTTTTTTCCGCTAATTTTGCCTGTCCTGTTTGCGGTTACAGCTTAAGCGAACTGGAACCTCGTCTATTTTCTTTTAATAATCCTTCCGGGGCTTGTGCAAGCTGCAGTGGACTCGGCGTTAAACAGTTTTTTGATGTTGAACGGGTCGTAGCGCATCCTCATTTAAGTTTAGCTGAAGGGGCTGTGCGAGGTTGGGATAAACGCAATTTATATTACTATCAAATGATCTGCGCCCTGGCAAAACATTATGACTTTTCGCCAGAAATACCTTTTCAAGACCTTTCCCAAGACATTCGGCAAATCATTCTTTATGGTAGCCAAACAGAAGCCATACAGTTTAATTATTTGACGGCGCGGGGGGATGCTATGCAACGTAGCCATCCCTTTGAAGGGATTGTTCCCAACTTGGAGCGCCGCTATCGAGAAACCGACTCCAACGCTATCCGGGAGGAATTGGCAAAATACTTAAGTACACAACCCTGCCCTGACTGTCAGGGAAACCGTTTAAACCGCGCTGCTCGGCATGTGTTCGTGGTGGGCAAAAGCTTGCCTGAAATGACGGCCATGCCCATTGGCGAAGCCGAGCGTTTTTTCGCCACGTTGAGCTTACCCGGCCAACGGGGCAGCGTCGCCAGTAAAATCATCAAAGAAGTTGAGGCCCGGCTTACTTTTTTAGTCAACGTGGGCTTGGATTATCTGACCTTGGAACGCAGCGCCGATAGCCTTTCGGGGGGTGAAGCGCAACGGATCCGTTTAGCTAGCCAAATCGGCGCGGGCTTAGTAGGGGTCATGTATGTGTTGGATGAACCCACTATTGGGCTCCACCAACGGGACAACGCCCGTTTGTTACAAACCCTGTTGCGCCTGCGAGATCTGGGTAATACGGTGATTGTGGTGGAACACGACGAAGAAGCCATTCGCACCGCGGACTATGTGGTAGACATGGGTCCTGGCGCGGGTATGCATGGGGGTCGAGTGGTGGCGCAAGGGGTTCCGGCCGCCATTGTCGCTAATACCGCGTCCCTCACTGGCCAGTATCTGGCAGGACACCGGGGCATCCCAGCACCCCAGCAGCGTGTCCCTAAAGATCCTGAACAGATCCTGCGCATCGTGGGCGCTAGCGGTAACAATCTCAAACAGGTGAATGTGGAAATACCCTTAGGATTGATGACCTGTGTTACCGGTTTATCGGGCTCTGGCAAATCCACGTTGATCAACAACACTTTGTATCCCTATGTCGCAAGAGATTTAAACAATGCTAATGAGTCGCCGGCGCCCTGCCATGATATTCAAGGTTTGCAGCAATTGGATAAGGTGGTGAATATTGATCAAAGTCCCATTGGCCGTACCCCCCGTTCGAATCCAGCCACTTATACCGGTCTATTTACCCCCATTCGAGAACTGTTTGCGGCGACTCACGAGGCGCGCTCGCGGGGTTATTTGCCCGGCCGCTTTAGTTTTAATGTTAAAGGCGGACGCTGTGAAGCCTGCCAAGGGGATGGCGTCATCAAAGTTGAAATGCATTTTTTGCCGGATGTGTACGTTCCCTGCGATGTCTGTCAAGGCAAACGTTATAACCGAGAAACCTTAGAGATACGTTACAAAGGTAAAACAATTCACGAAGTGTTGGATATGACAGTGGAAGATGCACTGCCCTTTTTTGATGCGATTCCCGCCTTAAACCATAAACTCCATACTCTGATGGAAGTGGGTTTAGGTTACGTTAGACTAGGTCAGAATGCAGTCACCTTATCTGGCGGCGAAGCGCAGCGGGTAAAATTGGCTCGGGAACTCTCTAAACGGGATACCGGCAAAACCTTGTATATTCTCGACGAACCCACCACGGGGCTGCATTTTTACGATATAGAGCAACTCTTAAAGGTTCTGCACAAGCTACGGGATCGGGGTAACACCATTGTCATCATCGAACATAACCTGGATGTTATTAAAACCGCCGATTGGGTTATCGATATGGGACCCGAGGGTGGCGATCGGGGTGGTGAGGTGGTGGCTGTGGGTACGCCTGAAACCGTCGCGGAACAACGCCAGAGCTACACAGGGGGTTACCTTAGGGCATTACTAAAAACAAGAAAGATTACTAAAGACACTGTTTTTAAACCCATTTCCAACCGTGGGTCTTAAAAAAAGCCACGCCTGAGCGGAAAAATAGGGCAATATGCCGCCATCCCTTACGGGCGGCATGGCCACCAAAATGGGTAATACGCACACTAGGCACATACACCGTGCGGGCTATTTTAGCCGCCCGTAAACTGATATCAAAATCTTCAAAGTAGAGAAAATAACCCGGCGAAAAACCGCCTAAATGATGTAACGCCGTTTGCCGAAATAACATAAAACAGCCACTGACTATAGGTACGTCCCACATGACGGCGTTACCGACTTTGTCCCGTAACTCGTAATTGTGCAGACGTTTTTGAAAAAGTTGCTTGAGAAACCCAGGGGCGAATCCTCGCAAAAATAAATCCAGCAGCGTAGGATAGCGTTTGCAAAGATATTGACGATGCCCTTCTCGATCTCGGGCTGCAGGTGATAAAAGACCCACCTCTGGATAAGGAACCATAAACTCGAAGGCGTGCAAAAGGGCATCTTTTTCCAACAACACATCGGGATTTAAAACCAGATGAAAGTCACTCTGCGCACAGTTGAGGGCCAAGTTGTGACCTGCACCATAGCCAATATTGCCATGATTGCTCAATAGCGTGACACTCTCGGCCTGTTTAACCCATTGGTCGAGTAAGGGCTGCCATTCATGCTGATAAATCGTATCTGGTCCATTATGCACAAGAATGAATGTTACCGAGGTTAAGCCTCCATAACTTCGAGCATAACTTAACGCCGCGTCCATGTGATATAGCACATTCTGTAACAAACTTAGGTCTGGCGAATAGACAACGATAGAGATCGTTAGACTATAAGCGTCCGCTGAGCTAGTTAGATGTGTTATGGATTTCGACTCGGCGGGTAATGGCATCATGCCGCTAAGGTCTTGTGGATTCGATAATAATGGGTTTCTTTTCAAGATGCTCTTCTACAAAGGGCACCACGGTTCTCATTCTTTGCTTTAGCTCGTCTGTCACTTGTAGCGCTTCTTGGTTATCACGAGCAACTTGTGGAGTAATCAATACCAGCAATTCGGTTCGATTTGTTTCATCGACGGTACGCCCAAAGAGAGGACCAATGACCGGCACTTTGTAAAGAACCGGAATGCCGCTCCTATTAAAAGTTCGATTTTCACTGATCAATCCACCCAAAACAATAGTTTCACCACTCTGGATAGCCACTCTGCTTTGCACCTCACGGGTTAAAAAAGTTCGTTGTCCCGTAGCGGCATCGATTTCTCCCACATCGGTGACCTCCTGAGAAATGTCCATGGTGATAAGACCACCTGCGTTCACTTGTGGAGACACCGTTAGCACCACACCCGTTTGCCTAAATTCAATAGACTCGGTTATATTGCCTCCATCAGTAATCGTTGTTGACGATTGCACCGGCTGATCACTACCCACTTGAATTTCAGCCTCTTGATTATCGATGACCATGATTTGGGGTGAGGATAAAATTTTAATCCTTGATTCTTCCGCTAAGGCCTCCAGCACCAAGCGTGCAACACCGTCTTTGCTAAGGGTATAAGCAAAGGAGGCGGGACCCGTAATGGTTCTGGCAAGACCTCCCGCACCTTCTTGACCCAGTACACCTCTTCCCCCATAGTCACCTGCGACATTGTTCTTAAAAAACCACTGCAGCCCATATTGCAAATCCCCCCCCAATGTCACTTCTGCAATGGTGACCTCCACTAAAACTTGGCGCGGAGTAAGGTCCAGTTTACGCAGGGCGTCGAGAATTTTCTCATAGGTAAAGTTACTTGCCCAAATCAGGAGCGTATTGTTTTCCACATCAGGAATAATGCGCACCCCCTCCATGCCACTACTTCCTGCATTACCTGTCCCTCGATTCACAGGAGGTGGCGCTCCCAGGGTGGCTTGCTGAGCACGGATACTACCCTCTTCCTCATCGGGGCGCTGAGTGCGAGATTCCTGTTCATCCCCGCGTCCTAAACCAGAGGTTGTCCTTGTTTCAGTCGGTTCATCGTCGCCAATGCCGTTTTGGTCGGTCTCACCGGGCGACGTAATCTGGGCAGGCTCTAAACCAGGGGCGATTTGGCCTGCCGTAGTGGAGACGGGTTGGCCACCCTGAGTCCCAAAAACTTCCGCCAATACAGAGGCGAGGTATTCGGCATTACCATTTTGTACTTCGTAAACATATAACCGTTCACCACCGACCCTATCAAAACGTTCGATCCATGCACCGATATCTTTTAAATACTCAGCCTGGGGGGTAATCACTAACACCGCATTGATTTGACTGATGGGTAAAAACCGAAATAAACCTGCTCCTGGCAGATCCGCCCCTTCGCCAAACAAATTGCTTAAATCTGCCACCATGGTGCCGCTGTCAACGTTTTGCAAACGATACATGCCGATAGACATGCCTTTAAGCCAATTGACATCGAAGACGTCAACGGTTTGTTGGGCTATATTAAGCTCTCGGCTAGCCCCCCCCAACATCAATAAATTGCGACCCGAGTCCACATAGAGAACCCCTCCCCTGGGCAATAGCGGTTCAAGGATTTTCGCCATTTCCTGGGCACCGATGTAGCGTAAGGGAATCACCCGCACACCATAACCGGGTGTCAAAGACTCTGTATCCAATACTGGCGCTGCATTACCGGTCAAAGCGCCGGTGGCCGGGACAATCTTATAGACACCATCGCTATACACTAAAGCCGCATTATTCATGCGCAACAAATTCTCTAGGGTAGGAATAAGCAATTCCTTTGGCAGGGGTCGCCCCGTTTGCACAGTGACTTGCCCGCGCACACGAGGATCGATGATGTAGTTTTCCCCGAGGATATCAAAGATGACTTTGACCACCTCGCCAATCTCCGCTGCTTCAAAATTAAGGGTGACCTCGCCATCGCCCACCGTCGACCCTGGCGGTACTGGCTCAGCGGGTTGTGGATTAACAAAGGTGCCTGTGCCTGGGAGTATCGTAGTTTGAGGCTCATTGGCTTGTGGCGCGGCTTGCAAGGCATCGATGGCCGGCGCTGCGCCAGGCGACGACGGTGTTGCTGGCGGATCGGGGGTTGCGATAGCTCTAGCTAGCTTTTCAGAGAGATCATCGCTGGAAGGAGAGTCTTCGGGTGATGGCGTTGCACAGCCCTGTACTAATAGTAAAAACCCTAAACATGCTTTTAAAAGAAAGTTTTTTTTGAAAAAATCAAAAGTGTATTTGCCGCCAAACACCCTATTTTTCCAAGTTTGTATTATAGGAAGAAAAAATTTGAAGGGTTTTAAAATCAAAAAAAACACCTCAACAGGATTGCAGTCAATGGGGGTTTTTTAATCAATGGGTTGTTCTCGATGAGCAGGACCGGAGGTTGTTAATGAAGGTCTATATATTTATCGATCTATCGGTAAGGGGGCATATCGGACTCTACATAGTCTTCTTCATATTGGGGTTGTGCAGCTCTATTACTACGACGACGCCTATCGCGAGACTGACGCGATCCACCGGCGCCTGTTTGATTATTCCGCAACAACGGTAAATCAAGCTCTCTTTCACCATTATTCAAATTCACCTGATTAGGTTGTATGGACTGCAGCTCCCAACCATTAACCTTTTCCCCTACCCGCAATCGAGCAACCTGTCCCCGTTGATCCACCTGTAAAAGCGCCATGTTGGCGTCCGGGGTCAACACCACGCCGAGTAACAGCAAATCTTCATCACCGACCGGTGTTTCTGAAACAGGCGTCTCTTCGGAGGTTTCTTCGGGGGGACGGCGGTCAGCAAGAAACAGGGGACGTTCTATGATATTGCGGTAATCGGGCAAAGGGGCAACTTGAAAGGGTTGTACAGGCTCAACCTCAAACTCGCTTACATTTTTGTTCGACAAAGGCGTGTATTCATCGGGATAGGGTGGATTGAACCATTGCACCACCAATAGGCTAGCTGCCAAAAGACAACCTACCAGCAATAAACCTATGGATAAACTATGGCCCTTTGCAAACATTTAACCTCCACGCCGTATATAGCCCGCCAAGTCAAATTGAGCCGTTAATTGTACAGTGGTTTCAGGTGGAGTATCCCGACTGCGGCGCCGCTGGCGAACAGTCCGAGCAGTAATTTGCAGGTTGTCGACAAAAATCAAAGGTTTTTCTGATTCTAAATCGTGCAGCACCTTTTGCATAATTTCCGTATCTCCATTCATGCGGATACTAATAATGACCTGGACAAACCCTTCTTCCTCAACCACAGGCAAAATTTGGGTGCTGATGAGCTCTCCGCCATTGGATTCTACGGCCTCCTTCACCCGCTGCTGTAGATCGGTGGCTGCTAGCGTAGGGGATGTCTGCTTGAGTGCATAGATATTAAGAGACGGATCTTGCCTAATTTGACGAATTTTTGCTTCCAGATCTTCTCGAGTGGCCAGCATCCGATTAAGGGTTTGTAAGCGGCTTTGCAGGCGATCGACTTCAGCATCATAGTTGCGATAGGGACTGATAAATAACTTATCCATGAGCAAAAAAACACCACCCAAGACAACCATAAGTAGGGCAAGCGCAGCAAGACGCTGGCGATTATCAAACTTGTTGGTAGCTGTTGGCATTAGGATTGTTGAGATACCTGTGCTGATAAATAAAAACGGTCCTGCCCGGTTCTTCGATCAGCTGTGATGGGTGATCCAAAGGTGGCATTATGAAATAATTCAGAGGCTTCCACTAAAGCCAGCAGGGCCGAGGCTTGTGAAGATTGACCCCGAACTTGGATTTCATTGCCTTTTATTTCAAGTCTTTCTACCCAAGTGCCATCGGGTAAAATGCGCGTTAGCTCCCTCATAATATCCACCATAAGCGGAGTTTCCTTCCGCTTTTGCACGAGAAAACGGGACGATTCTAAAGAGTTTTCTAATTCATTTCTCAAATCAAGTATTTCTTCCGCCTGCTGCTCGGCAACCTCTACCTTAGGCATTAAGTTATCGGTGATAAGGCGTTGCTGTTGCCAAAGGGGTAACATACCCAGCGCTACGAGTAGAACTATAAAAAGTATCAATAACCCTTCCCGTGAACGTTGCGCGAGCTGGCCCTTACGGGGTCTTTGGTTAGGCGGTAATAAGTTTATCTCTGGGTCACTGCCGGCCACATCGACTTTATCGGGGGACAAACCGGCCCCTGCTAAAGGTTTTAAAAGATCATCGATGTGGGGACGAGGTACAGCGGTAAATCGAATGTGCAAACGTTTCGCCCTGGTGTCCCGCTGCAACACCTGTATGGCATAGTAGACTTTGGCAACGCTAAACGGTGTAAGCCGATCCATTTCGAAACCAACCACCTGGCGCAGGTTTGCTTCAGCCGCCAAGGGCAATACTAATTTTTTTGTTAACGCGATGCTGGCGGGTAAGCGTAACACCAGGGGGTTTGCCGTACCTTTACCTACGTTACTCAGCACAGCCCCTTTGGTTACGGCGGCTAAGGGATAACGTTCCAGTTCTTCGAGGTTATTGTTTTCTTCTTCTAAAACGACGACCTCATCACCTCTTATTTCGATCAGAGTTCGCTTCGGTGAACTGACTAAATGCCGCGCAATAGCATCGGGCAGACAAGCTAACAAGCCTTGCTTCCACCAGCTCAGAAAACGACTTATATCCAGCTGGCGAAGCATACCATCAAGGGATACTTCAGATTGCAGAAATTTGGCGACCATTTTCTTACAAGTACATCAAGTTTTAAAAAAAATGACTTTTAATCCCAATACCTTAACGACCCTCACGCCAAGCCAACACATGAAATGCCTCACCAGCGCGTCTTGGCTGGGTAATAGTGGCCTCGATAAACCCTATCACCCCTGTCGTCAAGTGCGCACTAACAGCGATATGATACGCTAAACCCTGAGCAGTAGAAAAAAAAGGACTATTTATAGGCACAGCAGGGGGCGGTAATCCTTGGGCAAAATGCTCCGCTCGAGCAACTAGATAATCAGCGATGGTTGCCTCATCCACATCCGGCAACATACGCAACAAATCACCTGTAGCAAGCGCCGGATTGATACCCGGTTGTCGGGAAAAAACCGTAACTCGTTCGGCTAGCTGGCGATACATTGTCGCAGATATGCCTAATACCTGCTGCAGTTCCTCGATGCTATCGAAAGGCTTATTTTTTGGTCCGATAGCTCGCCCGGCTGCTTCGTATTCTTCCCTTTCAGCCCCATTTACCCGACGCAAATCATCTGCGTCCCGCCAATCTTCGATGGCATCCAGTAAACCATCTAAATCTTCTTCTGCAACACCAACGGCAACCAACAGGCTTCTGAGCAATTTTCGATCAGCGCTATTCAGATCAACTCTACCACTGACATCGGTGACAGTAATCGCAACCCTGCCGGGTCCAAAACGCCATGTTTGACGGCTGCCATCCACGGGCCACCTGCGCTCAGAGGCTGGACGCAACACCTGCAAAGCCGCATAGTTAAGCCCCGCCTGGGCTAAAGCATGGGCTTGCGCCCGTTCTACCCCGTGACTTGCCAACAAGGTTTCAGTACGCACGGTATAAACTAAACTACCCGCTATAATGGTAAGCAGGGTAATGATCCACAACACGATAATCAGCACCAACCCCCGGTGTTGCCGCGCTCCGCTGATCATAGGCTAACTCGACAAGGCAACCACTAAATCTGGCCAGGCTTCACCGCGCCAACGAAGACGAAGATTGACCAACCGCGGACGTTCCTGGGTATTTATCCAGCGTTCGTGCCAGTCCGGCTCGTCGTCGTCTTCCCCAATACCAAAATAGGACCACTGCACGTCTGCCACCTCGCTCAACAAGAGGGTTGCTTCGCTGTCATCCTCGTGGACGCGGTTATCCTCCAGTGCATCCGGCCGATAGGGTTGCCAACGAATACGCAATTGACCGATGCCTTCCACATCGATTACATCCAATTCAATCAAATAAAGACCGCCTAATCCTAGATGGCTTAACAAAGGAGCCACAAAGGTCACATGCTGGGCTGCACCCTCGAAAACCACAACCCGTTGGGCGTCCTCGTCAATACGAAACACAGTCTGGGATTGCCTCAGATTGCGGCGCAGAAACCCCTGCACCAAACGCATATCGTTAAGCTGGGTAGCCCGCTCATCGCCAGCATCCCAACTGCGTATGCCCAGCCATAGAGCACTATACACCATCACCAACACCAACCCCATAATGGACAGGGCAATCAGCAATTCTAGTAGAGTAAAACCCGCTACTTTCTTCATTGGCATTACATATAACAAGGACTTGCGTAGTTCGTGAAAACGGTGTTGGCGGCCTGGACGGCCGTCGTCAAGCCTACAGGGATGTATTCACGGCGTCCGCTGGAACGAACTGCGTAAGTCCTGTTCATAGAGATAGATCGTCGTCCTGAGGCATCAACCGTAAAGTGTTTAGGACTACACTGCGGGTACGGCCTGCCTTTTCCCAAAACACTTCTACGGTAACCTGATAAGGATCTACTTGCCCCCTTGCGAATTCCTCATCATCCCCTACGCCTTCACTTACTTCGTTTTGCTCACGTAGGTCAGCCTCGGTTTCTTCGGGAGGATTGGGATCTTCCCACAGCATAACACTCAGCCGCCAGGAAAAGGTGGCGTCGATCTCACCTTCTTCAATACCTTCATTGAGGAATTCTCGGCTATCCAAGATGGCCAATACAGACTGCGCATGTAATGTGGCCACGCTATAGTCTTCCGCTAACGACGTATTGCGCAGTCCGGTGGCAAAAACCTGTAACAACGCACCCAGCGTCAAACTCAGGATAGCAAATGCCACCAACACCTCGAGAAGCGAAAAACCCTGCTGTTGGGTTGGAAACCTGAACATTGCCTTACTAGAAAACTTATTAAGACGGGGCTGGCTCTGCTACAGTAATACGTCCAGTCAGCCAATCCACATTGACTTGGTAGGCAACCCGAGCGTCGTCACCTAGGGTAATATGACCTCCCGTGGCGCTACCGTCAGGGAAAAAACGAATACTTCCGGTGGTCCCATCCAACAGCTCCGCCTGGGCTGTGTAAAGCTTGATGACCACCTGAGCAGGTAGAGACACCTTACGTTGCTGACCGCTAACCTGAAAATGGCGCTGCTCTAAATCGACAATCAGCCGCGTCTCCCGTTGCCGGGTAATGGCTGTGTTACGGGCCAACCGCAAACCGGCGGCTAGCTGACGGGCAGCACCGCGGGATTCGGCACCAGGACCTAAACCCGCCAGCATCGGCGGCACTAAGGCAATCATCAAAGAGACGATGGCCAGCACCACCAGTAGCTCAAATAGGGTAAAGGCCCTGGATGTATTCATTAGCGCACCGCCAAGGAACTATTGCCAGCTGACAATATCTTGATCTTCCCCTTCACCCCCTTCTGCATTATCGGCACCCAGGGTATAAAGATCAAAAGCACCGTAGTCCCCTGGCGAGCGGTATTGATAATCATTATTCCAAGGGTCTTTGGGAATGATATTTTTCTTTAAATAAGGACCACTCCAACGGGTTGCATCGGGTGGCGCTTCGATCAAAGCCTGCAGTCCCTCTTCCGTGGTGGGATAACGCCCCACCTCGAGGCGATACAAATCCAGCGCAGCCCCTAAATCGGCAATCTGTAGGCGCGCGGTATCAGTATTAGCGCTACTCAAGTATTTCATCACCTGAGGGCCCACCAGACCCGCCAATAAACCCAAAATGACTAACACCACCAACAGCTCAATCAAGGTAAAACCTGCTAAAAGATACCGTTTTCGCTTAACAGTTCTTGAGTAAATTGAATCAGAGTTCATTACCATTACATTCATCTTTAAAAAGCCAGTTCGTTAAGACTAAAAATTGCCACCAAAATAGACATAATAATAGCGGCTATAATGACGCCAAGGCCCAAAATCAAAACAGGTTCTAATAGAGCGAGCAAACGTTGGATGGCTGATTGCACCTCATGGTCATAGGTATCGGCCACCTGTAACAACATATCTTGCAGTTGCCCGGTTTCCTCGCCCACTCGAATCATATGGACAGCTAAGCGCGGAAAAACCCCCGCTTCCATTAAAGGCTCCGCCAATCCTTGGCCTCCTTTAAGCTGTTCTCCTACTGTGCTCAAGGCAGTGGCCATCACTTGATTGGTCATAGTTTCTTTGACAATAAGCAAAGCATTTAAAAGAGACACGCCATTTTTTAGCAGGGTTCCCAGGGTGCGGGAGAAACGCGCCATCTCAACCTTGGCTATCAGATCTTTTAGTAAGGGAATACGCAGCATCAGACCATGCAGACGATAGCGGCTTTCAGGCCGATCTAATTGTTGCCGCAGATACAAAAGCCCGCCGGCCAAAATCAGCATCCCCACCCACCAATAGCTACGCACCCCCTCACCCACTGTGATCACGATCTGGGTTGCCAATGGCAGAGATTGTCCTGCATCCGCGAACAATTGTTCAAACTGAGGCACTACCCAGGTGAGCAAAATCAGCACCGTCATCCCCGCGGCGATCAATAAAATAATGGGATAGATCAGGGCTGAGGTGATGGTGTCTCGCAACGCTTTGGAGCGGTCCATAAATTCCGTCAGGCGCAACATCACCACATCTAACGATGAACCTGCTTCGCCCGCCCGGATCATATTGAGATACAAACGGGAAAATACCCGGCTCTGGGCTTCTAAGGCGTCAGCCAGGGAAGCGCCGCCTCGCACCTGATCCTGAATCCGCGTCAGCAAGATTTTAACCGGGCCTTCATCGGCAATACCAATCAATATGGTCAAAGCTCTATCCAACGGTAAACCCGCCCGCAAAAGATTAGCTAACTGTCGTGTTATTAGCGCGATGTCACTCTGGGAAATGCGCTGCCGTCTATTAAACAGCGGTTGGCGAAGACCATGGCTTAGGGAACCTGGCGTGGTTTCCTCGATACTGAGGGGCAATAAACCTTGATCTTGTAAACGCCCAACGACCACGTCTTGATCCTTGGCTTCCATTTCTTCTTTAATCACTTCGCCGGCAGCGTCCACCGCTTGGTATCTAAATAATGGCATGGTTTACGCCTCTTGAGTCACCCGCAGCACCTCTTCTATGGTGGTCATGCCCAACACGGCTTTGCGCAGACCATCCTCATACATGGTATCCATACCTTGCCGCTGGGCGGCCGCTTGGATTTCCGTCGCATCCCCGTGTTTTAACACCAGCCGCCGTAGATCATCGTTCATAATCAAACATTCCATAATGGCAGCACGCCCTTTGTAACCAATACCGCCGCATTCAGCACAACCTACCGGCTTATACAACATGATGGGATCAGCGTTACTATAGCGCTGTAATTGTAACTCTTCGACCACTTCTGGTAACACCGCATAGGGCTGACGACAGTGGGAACACAGCATACGCACCAAACGCTGCGCCAAAACGCCGTTGATGGTGGAGGTCAACAGGTAATCTTCGACACCCATGTCCAACAGTCGAGTTATACTACCCGCTGCATCGTTGGTATGCACCGTGGACAACACTAAGTGCCCAGTTAACGCCGACTGCACCGCAATACTGGCGGTTTCCAGATCACGCATCTCGCCAATCATGATGACATCCGGGTCTTGTCGCACGATAGCCCGCAGGGCGCTGGCAAAGGTCAAATGAATCTGGGGTTTGACCTGAATTTGGTTAACCCCTTCCAATTGATACTCTACCGGATCTTCAACGGTAAGGATTTTTCGCTCCGCCGTATTCAAGGTTTGCAGGGCCGTGTAAAGGGTGGTGGTTTTGCCGCTCCCGGTGGGGCCTGTCACCAGGAGCACCCCGTGGGGCAACTTCAGCACCTCCATAAATCGTTCCAAGGTACCTTGACTAAAACCCAGCACCGAGAAATCTAATACGACGGAGGCTTTATCTAAAATGCGCATCACCACGCTTTCCCCATACATGGTGGGAACCGTGGACACGCGCAGATCGATTTCTTTACCCTGAACCCGCAGTTGAATCCGCCCATCCTGGGGCAAACGCCGTTCGGCGATATTCAACTTGGCCATGATCTTGACCCGGGAAATCACCGCCGCCGACAAACGCGCCGGTGGCGACTCCACTTCCTGCATAACACCATCCACCCGGTAACGCACCTTAAGACGGTTTTCAAAGGGTTCTATATGAATATCCGATGCGCGTCCCTCCACAGCTTTAGAAATCATCAAATTAACCAAACGGATGACCGGCGCCTCACTGGCTAAATCCTTAAGATGCTCGATATCGTCTTCATTGATGAGTTCATCGCTGGCGCTGATGGACTCCACGATCTGCCCCATGGCGGAGCGTCCGCCACCGTAGAGACGCTCATAGGCCGCTTCGATATCCGAGGGAATACCCACCAGTGGACGCACCCGTTTGCCGCTGGCAAGCTCGATGGCTGTAATGATATAGGTATCCCTGGGGTTTGCCATGATGAGTTCGATATGACCATGGTTTTCAGCTAGCGGGATGATTTTAGCGTCCTTGATAAACCGTGCGGAAACCTCGTCCTCAAGCAGAGGAACCGCAGGATAATCATCCGCGCTAAGGAGCCTTATACCGCATTGGGCCGCATAGGTTTCCGCCATGTCCCGCTCGGAGACCAAGCCTAGTTTCAGCAAGATCGCTTCTAACGTCTCATCGCTGGTTTCCGCCACGCGACGGGCGCGTTGCAAGTTGCCTTCCGACAATTTGCTGTTGGCGACTAAGAGTTCACCGAGTGAATCCATAACGAGCTTGCCTTTGGAATGGCTGGGTTAAGGGTCATGATATGAAATGGAGGTGAAAAAATGATGACCTTATTATAAGGAGGAATGGAGGACCTTCCAGCAGTAACAAGGCAGGCTATTCGGATCAAAACCAGTCAAATACATACTAAAGTCATAATACTTAAGGTCAATTATATTGCAATTTAGAATATGTTAGCGTACTACATCACTAGATAAGTCGCCGATAAAATAGACTTATCAAGCAAACGACCGATCTAAATCGCTACAGCAAAATAAACAACACCTCAAAAAGTATAAAACTATGAGTCTATCGGCTTTAAGTTCATTGAGAAATTTAAAAAACTATTCCCTAGCGCAAGAATCTGCACCTATCATTGCATCAAAACGTGCTATTCAACAGTTTGAAGCAGTGCTAAATGGCACAACTGTTGAATGCTTAGATGCTGACCCGGCGAAGTCGAATCACTCTGGCAACAGCCTACCACTAAAAACTGAAGATCATTATAAAACAAATATTATGAAAGCTGGAGAAGCGGTGCGTGGCGACGATGTCCGCGAATTAGTTAAGTCTTATGATTCAGATATTAATGCAGCTGCTAAAAAGTACAATGTCGATCCAGATTTAATTTGCGCAATCATTTATGAGGAACAAACTCATCTCTTACCCTTAGAAGATGAAGCTGAGAGAAAGGGTATCGGCAATACCGTTGGACTCGGACAAATTACAATTGGGCTTTACGGCTACACCCGAGATCAACTACTGGATCCAGCCACAAATATACAGGTGCTTGCTCGTCACTTATCCACTATTCAACAGAAACCTTATAATACATATAATCATGCGCCTATTGCTTCAGTAGCCACACAATACAACTGTGGTTCCTGTACTACAATCACCGACTACGGTATGAGAGTTTATTACTATCGGCTCCATTTCGTTTTCGATAGTTGGAAATGATTTTTTCAAGTTGCGCAGCATGCGTTGATCAAAATGAGATATTAGACCACTTGAAAAAGTGGCAATGAACCCTCAACACTTCAGGTATGAGCT
>CAYRGG010000009.1:0-100041 GCA_964423745.1 uncultured Candidatus Competibacteraceae bacterium
GGCGACCTTCTTGGCGACCTTCTTGGCGACCTTCTTGGCGACCTTCTTGGCGACCCTCTTGGCGGGCTTCTTGATAAAAGCGGGTTTGCTTTAACTCGTCTAAACCTAACATGGCTTCAATGTCCTCGCGTGACAGTGTGGGATACTTATAAATTACCACAAGTTCCAGCAACTCAAGCCATTGTTGTTGCAGGGTTGAGTCCAACGCCAGTGACCGGGTGCGGGTTATCAGGGCACGGGCCGCTGCCGCAGCCGTCTCGGGGGGTTCCACCATGAGCCGAACCAAGCCCACCCCCAAGGACTCTGAGGAGGACGGCGGTAGCTGATCCAGATAAATACGTTGAATGACCGTATCCAGACACTGCAACTCCACGGCTAAGCCGGTATCGATGCGGGCACTGGGATAAACCACCACCGCCTGCCAAGGACGTCCGGGCCGATATTGACGTAGATACATCATGATCTCGGCGCTGAGCCGAAAGTACAGGGCCTCATCGCGCTGAAACTGCACCTCGGTGAACAAGATAGGCGCTTGCGGTTTGTCCTCAGGAGGTAGCCATACCCCATCCAAGGTCAGCTGGGTGTCTTTGACTTCCACCGATTTTACCTGATAGCGGCTGGCAGGCAGTTCAGGGGCATTGATCAGCTCGAATAGTACGCCTGGAAAGGTGACAAAGAGCCGGTAAAATAGAGAGTCGGTTTTCATCTTATTGTCATACCTCAATCTCTTCAGCGGCCTTAGTCTCGGTAATCGACGCAACGCCTTCTTTCCGTCGTCCCAAGAATACAGCCAACAGGGGTGGTACAATGGCCAAGGTTAAAACAGCCGATAAAGCCAAACCACCCACTACCACGGAGCCTAATCCCCGATAAAGCTCGGAACCCGCTCCCGGAAATAACACCAAGGGCAGCATACCCACCACCGATGTCAGCGTGGACATAAAGATGGGACGGATGCGATTGCGGGTGGCTTCGACAATGGCGACAGGAGAGGTCATTTCCCCTTCACGAAGGTTTTGCAAGGTCTGGTACACCAGCAAAATCGCATTATTAACCACAATACCCACCAAAATGACAAAGCCTAACAGGGTCAACATATCCAGTGGTTGAAAGGTAAACAGGTTCAATAGAGCAAGTCCCAACACCGCGCCTGCTGTGGCCAAGGGCACCGAGAGCATAATCACAAAGGGATAAAGAAAGCTTTCAAATAATACTGCCATCACTAGATACACAATGGCGATAGCGATGAGCAGCTGCCAAACCATAGCTTGCCAGGTTTCGGTTAACTCGTCGGCGGTGCCGGATAGCGATAAACGCACGTTTTCCGGTAATCCTTCCGTCTGCAACGGGGCGAGAATACGTTCTTCTATGCTGTCCATAGCGCTTTCCAAGGCAATACCCGGCGCTGGACGAATCTCTAAGGTGACGGTGCGTAACCGCTCCCGATGGCGAATTTCAGTGGGACCCGAGGTGACAATAACATCAGCTAGGGAATTAGCGGGCACAATCGTACCTTCTGGAGTAACCACCGGCAGATTTTCAATACCTTGGGTTTCTAGAATGTGGGTTTGGGGTCCGCGCAGGGTCAAATCCATGCGCTTACCCTCCACAGTGATTTCCGCTACCCGCAGCCCATCGTTAAAAGTATCCACGGTGAGCCCTAGTTCACGGGCCGTGACATCAGCATCGGCGAGTCGTATACGGTTTGGAAACACGCGAATTTCGGGAGCGCCCAATTCTAAACCCGGTAGCGGTCGTAGTTGATTGCCTGCTTGACGCGGTAAAACCGTTTCCACTTTGTCGGCCGCCCGCAGGGCAACCTCCAGAATTGCCTCCAGGTCGGGACCGGAGATGTCCAGATTAATGGAACGTCCGCCGCCGATACCGCGACCAAAGATAGAAGGTTGGGTGATAAAACCAAAGGTGCCGGGTTCCCGAAACACAGGTTCTTGTAGAATGGGAATCAGAGCGCCAGCGCGGGTCGGTTCTTCAGCAGCGGCGCCCAAAAAGGTGCGGGATTGAATAGCGACAAAAAAGAAGTGTTTGATCTTAGGCGGATCGCCGGGTGCGGCTTCGGGACCACTGATGCTACTCCACAGGGGGCGTACACGGGCTTCTAGTTGTTCAGCGATGGCCGTGGTGGTGTCTAGATTATAGCCAGGGGGTGGTAGGATGATGCCGAACACTAGATTACGGTTGCCCTCGGGCAGATATTCGAGTTTCGGCAATAGGGTCCAAGTGATCACCACCGCAAAGGCACAGATGCTTGTCACCAAGCCTAATGCCAGGGTTCGGCGGCTAACGATATAGCGGGTAAAAGCCACGATAGCTTTAGAAAAACCCTGGGCCAAGGGATCGATGATGGGGAGCCGCCGCTGGCTATGTTGATTAGCCACTCCACCAGCCAGTAAGCGATTGGACAAGGCGGGTATAACCGTGATGGACACCACCAGAGATAACACCACTGAGACCGAGATGGCCACCGCGATGTCGCGGAATAATTGTCCCACCTCTAAGTCAAGCACCAGCAAAGGGATAAAAACCATTACTGTGGTCAAGGCAGAGACCAATACAGCGCTCCATACCTGCAGAACGCCTTGATAGGCCGCGGCGGTGGCCGAGAGACCCTGTTGGCGAAGACGGTAAATGTTTTCCAAGACGACGATGGCGGCATCCACCACCATGCCCACGGCGAAGGCGATACCTGCCAACGAAATGACATTGATGGAACGCCCCATGGCGGCCATGGCTACAAAAGCCCCCACCACAGAGACAGGTATAGCGATGGAGACGATCAGGGTGGCGCTCAAAGAACGCAGAAACAAGAAAAGAATCAGCGCAGCTAAAGTGCCCCCCACATAAATGTTCTGCTGCACCAAAGCGATGGCCGAATCGATATAGACGGTTTCGTCATAGACTTGGGTGAGTTCTAGTGCATTTCTCGGTAGCTCCCTGGCATTGAGTTCGGCCACGGCAACCCGCAACCCTTGCATGGTTTCTATGACGTTAGCGCCGGTTTCCCGCACCGCATTGACGGCAATGGAGGGTACCCCTAACTGACGAATACGGGCGTTTGGCTCCTTGTAGCCAAACCTGACCTGCGCCAAATCGCCTACCGTAACCCGAGCTACTCGTCCCGATGCTGGATCGGTTTTTCTAAGTAGCACCACAGCGCGGATTTCAGCGGGTGTTTTTAGCTGCCCTTCGGTACGCACCACATAGCGGCGTTTCCCTTCATCCACGTCACCTGCCGATAACGACACGTTAGCGGTCCGCAAGGTATCCAGCATTTGCCCAACGGTTAAGCGGGCCTGGGCCATACGTCTGGGATCTATAATAATCTGCAGTTCCCGCTCGCTACCGCCAAAGACGTTGACTCGACTTACCCCAGGCACCCGCTCCAAGCGTTCCCGAATAACGTCTTCGGCGAAGTCGCCAAAGGTGTGAATAGGTTGCTCATTGCCGGGTAGGCGTTGCAGAATAAACCAAGCGATGGGATTGTCTTCGGCGCCGGCGGTGCGCAGCATGGGTTCGTCCGCTTCCTCTGGATAATCGCCAACCCGGTCTAAGCGATTGGCAACCAATAACAGCGCCCGGTCCATGTTTTGGCCTATGGTGAATTCCAGGGTAATCTCGCCTTCACCGTTTTGTGAGGTGCTGATCATTTCCTCCAGTCCTTCCAATCCCTTCAGTACTTCTTCTTGGCGGTTGATGATTTCCCGTTCTATTTCAGCCGGCGCCGCGCCAAACCAGTTGGTAGTCACTGTAATGATGGGTTTACGCACATCCGGCGCTAGCTGCACGGGAATGGTTTCTAAAGCCAACACGCCAAACATCACTACCATAAGGACAGCCGCCACCACGGCGATGGGGCGTTGGATGGCGACTCGAATCAGGTTCATAAATTAGCTTTTTTGTTCACGGTTTGGATTATCATCGGGTTGCTCTGGATAACTCACGGGTTGCCCTGGGCGGAGACGCTCATTGCCGCGTATGACCACGATATCTCCGGGTTTTAAACCCTCTTTGACTTGAAAACGGCTGCCCACTGCTGGCCCCAGGGTTACTTCCCGTGACTGGGCCGTGCCATTCTCGATCACATAAACCGAGGCGCGCCCTTGGCGTCGTAACACGGCGTCCTTGTGCACCGATACCACTTGGGACGCAGGTCCGAGGGGCACCTCCAATGTCACCGGTTGATTAACCGCCAAAGGTATGTCAACTGAGCCAAAATCGGCGCTAAAACGGACCGGTCGGGTGCGGGATGCCAGGTTTTCGTCGGGAATCCGCGCCCGCACACGGGCCTGATGGCGCGTACCGTCATCTAATACTAGGGTAACTTGGGTGCCAGGAAGCAGACCTGCAAGACGTGCCTGGGGTACATCGGCTTCGATTTCTAGACTGCGATCATTGACCAGTGTCACAACGGAATCCCCCTGTTCTAGCCAAGCCCCTTCATTGGTTTTACGTAGGGTCACGATACCGGAAAAGGGCGCTCGAATAGTGCCGTACTCCAGCTGAGTTTTAGCCAGCGCTAGACTCACCTGACCGCGGGCGATACGCGCCTCCATTTCCTGGCGGCTACTGATGGCGACGGCTAATTCCTGTACTTGCGTGTCGTAAAGAGATTGATTAAAAGCCGCTGTATTACGAAGTTTCTTCAGACGTTCCAGTTGTTGCCGGGCAAGTTTTTCCGTGGCTAGCTCGGTAGCCCGTTGCGCTTGAGACTCTTTGAGTTCCGCTTCTCGCAAGGCTATTTGAGCCCGTAGTCGTGCCTGGTCTAACTGTACTAGAACCTGACCACGTTCCACATGATCACCCACTTGCACATAAAGTTTTTCCACATAACCCCCAGTACGTGCAGCGACCACGCCGCTTTGCCGAGCCACGAGACGTCCGATAACGGGTACGGTCTGGGCTAAGGGTTCCCGCCGTACCGGATCTACTCCCACTAAAGCGGCTTGCGGTTGGGCGAACACAAGCTCCGTAACTATCACCAGCCCTAACAGGATGATACTCCGAGCATCTGTAAAAACTTGAGAGTAAGCCATGAAAATAAGTAGACTTATAAATCCTAATTTTTTTGTGAAAACAAAGTGTGTTGATTAAAACGGTGCTCTTTTTTTACTTAAAGAGCGGCAACATTGACCTGCACCTGCATAACGGGCGATTGTGGCGTCGTGGCAACAAAGGCGCCGGAAACCGGCGGTACGGCTTCAGAATGTCGATGTACAGCAACAGCGATATGATTATCCCCCACCACTTGGCCACTGGTGGAATCAAAACCCTTCCAGCCTGCACCCGGCAAGTAGACTTCTGCCCAAGCGTGGGTGGAATTATGACCTGGAGCAATAGCGGGATCATAGAGATAGCCGCTGACAAAACGAGCCGCTAGACCGAGATAGCGACAGGCTTCGATAAACAAGGTAGCATAGTCCCGGCAGGATCCGCTGCGCTTTATTAATGTTTGCGCCGATGTTTGCACACCGGGCTCTTCGCGCATCTGATAGATAAAGTTCTGCGCTATTGCTTTATTGATGGTGTCTAACACCACATAGGTTTCCACCCGCTGGTCCGGTTGCCAAAATTCCGTTAACCAATCCCGTAACGCATCTCCATCATCGGGGTAGATGGACACTAAATAAGGCCCCAAATCCACACGCTCTTCAGGAATATAGAGAAAGGGATACTGCACCGCATAATCGCTGACTAAAAAGTCTAGCGGTCGGTCTTCATAATGTCGCAGCACAATGCTGCTCATGATCGAGAGCCTTGCACTGGTCTTGGCAAACGTGACGAGGCCAACGGAATTGCCATAAACGTCCCGCTGCCATTTCAGGGAGTAAGTGGGTGTAATGTCTAGATAGGAAGACTCGATGCGTATATCGTGGCCTTCCCGAGGTCGCAAGAGCAGCTTGTGCAACTGTAATGTGACGGTATCGCTATACAGATAGGTTGTCGTATGTTCTATCTTTAGACGTCTCATAGGTAGGAAAAACCCTGTTTTTGACAGAAAACCTTGTCTAGTTTGATTTTAAGTCATCAGCTGCATAAAAACCTTCCTATTTGTATTTAAAAGTGTATTTTGAGATAGAATCGGCATAGACAATCGTACCGCTCAAGCGAGAGCGCGGGCTGCTTGTTCACGGGTATAAAAACGTCCTTCATTCAAAAATCCAGCAACAACAGAGTGCTTAATTAGAGTTACTCGTCCTGAAGGCAAGCGCTCCCTCACCCACTCGTTGGGAAGTCCATCCAGTAGATGCATAGGGGCAGGCGATCCATCCCGAAACCGAGCAATTTGTATGACGCCACTTTCATAGTCGTAAAACGCGGGCAGAAAACCCCTGGATCCATTTTCTTCGCTCACGCCTCCCGTACCTTGGAAAGCCAGATTTTCTTTGCAAAGTCGATTGGGCGTCATAGCTTTCATAAGCTGCTCCATAATAAATAAGTTTTTGGCGTAACAGCTGTGGCTGATTTAAGAAAACAAATTCAATCAATAACGCTAGATACAGCAAACATTACGCCAACTTTGTTTCTCGTGAATTTCTTTATATTAAGCGTTTCGTTTCAATTGTTTCCTATATAAAAGCCCAAGGAAACCTGCCTTGCGATTATAAATAAGGTGGTCTCTAGATAGATCATTTAAAGTCATACTGTCTTTTTGTTTTTTATTAACTTGGTATTTCTCGTTTCATTTGTTTCAATCGCGTTTCAATTGTTAGTAAAAGACCCTTTTACTGAACTTGCACAGTAGAATGACGTTTAATTTCTATTAGACGTTTCTAGAGGCGGTTGTTGTTATGGTTCCTTTTTATCCATGATGTTGTAGCAATGGCATACTTGCGGTCATTCCTGGATGATCTATCCCTTTTTAAAACATTAGCTATTGGGCTGATGGTAGGGTTGACGGCACCGATGGGTATTGCTACCTGGATTCAGTTAACAGAACAACGCACCACGCTACTTGAGCAACTTAACGCTGGTCGCGCTCAAGTATTAGAAGTGCTAGCGTTAAGTATGCAAATCCCCCTGTGGGAGAATCGACCCGAGGTAGCGATCCCTTTATTAAAAGCGCTCATGGTAGACAAGCAAGTTACCCGAATTACGGTTTCGTCACCTTTGATAGCACAGTCTCTGGACGTAAAATCTTCCCAATATGATCCCCAATATAGTTTGTCCGAGAGTCGGCCTGTTGTTTATCAGGGTAAGCAGATTGGCAATATTCGAGTGGCTGTGGATACGCGATGGCTGAGTTCGCAACTGACTACGCAGACTGTCTATAAGGTGGTAACAGGTTTATTGGAATTAGCTGTTGGATTCATGATTATTTTTGTTTTGCTACGTTACAAGGTGTTGACGCCTTTCAAGGACTTAGTGAAGCAAACAGAGGTTTTGGATACCGACCATTTAGCGCAATCACGACAGTGGCAGCGGCGTGATGAAATAGGTGTCTTAGGTCGCAGTTTTGAAAAGATGCGCACCGCCCTAGGTAAATTGGTAGTTAATCTAGAACAACGCAACGAAACGTTACGCACTCACGAGATAGAGTTGGCGGGTCAGGCGTCGGTCTTTCGGGCTATTCTCGATAATATGACGGATGGTATTACCCTGGTTGACGAAAAACTATGCTTAGTGGCATGGAATAATCGTTTTACCCGAATGATGGATGGTTTGGGGGAAACAACCCGTCCCGGCGTACCCATCAAGGAACTGTTCGCTCATCAGCTTGCCCATGGAAAGAATCCGCATCACCAGTCCATCGTGGTAGACAATTTTCTGGCTAGTTTTCAGCAAGGTAAATCCCATACAGGTCGTTATCGGCTAAACGATGGCCGACGCCTGGATATTCGTCATCAAACCATGCCAAACGGCGGTTTTGTAAGCACCTATACAGACATCACTGAAGAGATAGAAGCGCGGCGTAAAGCGGATGAAATCCGTCTACTGCTAGAGGCTGTCATGGACGCGGTGCCAGCGTTGCTCCATGTCAAGGATCGAAATCTGCGTTATCAGTTTGTTAACCGACGTTTTCTAACTTGGTGGCGACTTAAGCGAGAGGATGTGCTGGGCAAAACCCATACCCAGATATTTGCAGAGATGGGTAAAAACGCTGAACCAGCACGATTCGAGAATGTAGACGAATTATTTAAACGCTCTCACAAACGGGACAAGAGATTGCTGGAAACCAACAAAGCGTTGCCCTTTACCGAGATTGTATACCAAACCGGCAGATCAGAACCGACGACCTTGTGGTCCACTAAAGTTCCTTTGCTGGGCTCGGATCGTCAAGTGACCCATATTGTGAGTGTTAGTCTCGATATTAGCGAGCGCAAACGGACTGAGGCTGAGCTTGCCCGTCATCGTGAGGCGTTGCACCAAAGTGAGAAACTAAGCGCACTAGGTTCTTTACTGGCCGGCGTGGCTCATGAATTGAATAATCCCCTCTCGGTGGTTGTCGGGCGTTCCATTATGCTGGAGGAACAGCTCCGCGATGCAAAAATCGTTGCCAGTATCACAAAGATCCGGGCAGCCGCCGAGCGTTGTTCGCGCATTGTTAAAACCTTTCTTGCCATGGCGCGCCAACAGGAGTCTGTGCAGACGCCGGTAAAACTTGGTCAAGTTATCGAAACCTCATTGGATATGGTGGGTTACCGATTGCGTGAGAGCGAGGTGGAGGTCAACCTCAACTTAGGGAGGGAACTGCCAGAGGTCTGGGCTGATTCGGATCAACTTATTCAAGTATTCACTAATCTGTTTCTCAATGCGCAACAGGCCATGGCTCATTCGCCCAAACCACGGCGGCTGATGATATCAGCGCAAAACAATCGCGTTGAAAAAAACCTTTGCATCCGGGTTGGGGATAATGGTCCTGGTATTCCCCTGGACATCCGCTCACGTATTTTTGAACCGTTTTTTACCACTAAGGCAGTGGGGGAGGGAACTGGCGTTGGTCTATCCGTGAGTTACGCGATTATCGAAGCCCATGGAGGGCAATTAAGGGTCGAATCGCCAAACGAGGGGGGTACTGTTTTTGAAGTGGTATTGCCTATTTATAGCGCGGCTAAAGAAAACCACCCTAAGCCAGTTCCTGTGGTTAAAGCGGCACTTGATTGGCGTGTATTAATTGTCGATGATGTGGTTGAAATTGCCCAATTACTAAGCGATATTTTAACCATAGATGGTCACTATACTGAAACCGTTGGCAACGGTCGGGCAGCACTTCAGCAGCTTTCCAGGCAGTCATTCGATGTTATCATAAGTGACCTACGTATGCCAGATCTCGATGGCCCTGGGCTCTACCGGGAAATTAAGGCGCGTTATCCGCAGTTCTTAAATCGTTTGATTTTTGTCACCGGAGATACCCTTAGCGAAGGTATAAAAGGCTTTTTAGCGGAGGCGCAAAGACCGGTTATCGAAAAGCCATTTGTACCCGATGAAATTCGACGGCTTGTGCGGCAGGTGTTAAAAAACGGCTAAATGTGAATTGGTCACAGATTCTCTGCTGAAAAATGGCTATGCTTAACTTAATAAAGGACACATGAAATACTTTTAGCTTGGTGTTGGATAACACTGCCCCTTAAACAAACCATTAGGACGCAATCGGGTAATAAAGAAGAGCTGCCTATGACAAACAATATTACTATACTGGTGGTTGATGACGAGGCAGAGCTGCGTGAGATGATAGAAGAGTATCTTAGCGCACAAGGTTTCTCGGTCATTACAGCCGAAAATGGCGTGATCATGCGGGATGTTTTAACACAACATGCTGTTGATTTGGCGTTGTTAGACATCAAAATGCCGGGTGAAGATGGTTTAAGTCTAGCTCGTTACCTCCGTGAGCATTATCAGATGGGTATCATTATGTTGACTGCTGCAGCAGAGGTGATTGATCGTATTATCGGGTTAGAAATCGGCGCTGATGATTACATTACAAAGCCCTTTGATCCTCGCGAGCTGTTGGCTCGCGTTAAAAGCGTACTACGTAGGCTAGAGGCCGCCCCTGTTTCAGCTCCAACGGCGTCATCCGATCGAGATCATGCCAAGGTGGTTGTGTCAGACATTTCACAAGGCGTCCGTTTTGGACATTGCATTCTCAATATGGAGTCCCATCGGTTATTTGACGAAGATGGCCAAGAAGTGCCCATCACCAATATGGAATTTGATTTGCTAAAAGCATTCGCAACTAACCCAAATCGTGTTTTATCCCGAGATCAATTGCTGGATATGGCCCATAATCGCGATTGGGACCCTTTCGATCGAAGTATTGATATTCGCATCGCTCGCATTCGCCGCAAAATTGAAGACGATCCGGCCAAACCTCAAACCATTAAAACAGTCCGGGGCGCCGGTTATATATTCGTTCCAGAGCCAACGTCGGTTGACCAGGCGCTTAACCCCGCCTCTTGAAAATTTGTCGGGAAATGTCTTTGCTGTCACACTGACCCATTAAAGTCGGTAAACAAGTTACCCTTGCGCCTTAAAAATTTGTCCGGTGGTGCCTTTGCTGTCGGGGCCCATCAAGTACAAATAGGTATTCATAATATCTGCTGGCGAAGCCCATGCACTAGGGTCGCCAGCGGGATAAGCCTGCAACCGAAGGTTACTACGAACTTTACCAGGATCGATGCCATTAACCCGTACAGTTCCTTGCGATTCTAGTTCGTTAGCCAGAATCTTCATCAGGGTCTGCGTGGCGCCTTTCGATACGCCATAAGCGCCCCAGTAAGCTTGCCCCCTATCGCTAACCGAATCCAAGGTAAAGGTAATGGATGCATCTTGCGAACGCTGCATCAATCCTAGGACAGCCTGAGTTAGCAGAAAGGGTGCGTTGAGATTGATCTGGAGTACCTGATACCAACGCTCGATATTGTAGTGAACGATAGGGGTTAAAGTGCCTAGGATAGCGGCATTGTGAAGAAGACCGTGTAAACGGCCAAATTCCTTTTCTAAAATGTGGGCAAGATCAGCATAATCTTTGGGAGAGGCGCCTTCCAAATTCAGAGGGTAAATGGCGGGTTGCGGGTGACCGGCCTGTTCGATGTCATCATACACTTTTTCTAATTTTTTCAAAGTGCGGCCAAGTAGCACTACTGTAGCGCCAAAAGCCGCAAAACTTAGTGCTGCGCTGCGACCAATACCGTCCCCCGCGCCGGTGATTAAAATAACCCGATCTTTTAGAAGACCCGGCGATGGATTATAGTTTTGCATGGTCAGTTATGGTCCACAAAGAAAAACCTATTGTTGAATGCTGCTTTAGAAATAAAGCGATGAAATACTATAGCCATTTTAAAAAAATGGAATAGCTATATTATTTTGATGTCTAATTCTACGAATAAACGATTTATGAGTTAAAGAGCATTTAACTAAGGTGGTATCGCCATGACAAGTCGGGATATCGAATTATTGCCTGAAAATGATCAAGCGGTTACCCGGGCTTCTTATAATTATTATCGAGCCGTCTTGACAGGTAAGTCTATCAACGAACGCTATCAACTGCGACAAATTTGGTTGCGGGAAATCCAACGGCGCTGGCCAAATTTAGTGGAATTGGACTAAATTATAGCGACTCCGTTGGGTTGATAGGGTAGTTATTTTAGTTAACGTCATTTGTTACTTCAACGGCGATCCTCAAGATCACGTAACAGCTCCCGCTCGCCAGGACGGACAACAGTGCCTCGAATTGTCGACATGGAATTAGAGTCCATGTCTACTTTTTCAGTCGCTCGATCCTCGGGGGGGTGGTCACCATAATGAATCTTTCCCTCGGCATCTTTCCAGGTGTAAACCTCTGTTGCAGGCGCTACCCGAACAGGTTCGCTATTTAATTCCATAACCTCTCCTTCAACGCCATCTGGTAATTCATGGCTGAAATGAGTGCTACCATCGGCGTCAGTCCATCGATAAACTTTTTCTTGAGCAAAGCTGAGTACGCTAAATGCGGTTAAAACCAATACTACGACGACATAAGGCATCATCTACTCCTAGAAAATATAATGTGGTTTCCGTACCCTAAAGAACTCACTAAAATTTCTTAAGTCATTGCTTGTCAAGTATTGTTAAAATCTATTCCTCAAGATACGTATAGCCTTGTAAACCTGCCTCTAGTTCTCTGAGTAAGGCATCCCGGTGTGGTTTATCCAGCTCAGTTGCGGCAATTTTAGCCCGGTAGGCCGCCAGCATACGGGTAGGTTCAAAATGTACGTAACGCAGCAAATCAGCCACGGTGTCACCGTGTTCGGGTTCTACCAGCTGATAACCACCGTCGTCGGTGAGTTCCACATTGACGGCGTCGGTGTCGCCGAAGAGATTGTGCATATCCCCAAGGATTTCTTGATAGGCGCCCACCAAAAAAATACCTAATAGATAGGGTTCTCCCCGCTGATAAGGCGGCAGTGGCAGGCTGGTGCCTATTCCCTCACCGTCCACATAATATTTGATACAGCCATCGGAATCGCAGGTTAAATCTTGCAATACAGCACGGCTATCAGGCCGTTCGTTAAGACGGTGTAAGGGCATGATGGGAAAAATCTGGTCGATGGCCCAGACATCGGGGAGCGACTGAAATACCGAAAAATTTAAAAATAGCTTTTCGGCTAATTTATCGGTCAACTCATCCAATAACTCTCGATGAGCGCGGGTGGTTGGATTGAGGAGGGGGTGTACTTTGTGGCAAATGGCATAGTAGAGTTGCTCGGCCTGAGCCCGCTGTGTTAAACCAAGCACCCCGTGGATATAAAGACTTTGTGCTTCGCTCAACCAATAAGCAGCATCGTGATAGGCTTCCGCGGCGGCATTCCGTGGCAGCCCATTATAAACATCCCAAAGGTTACGTAGAATCAGCGGATCGTCAGGTTTTGGTCTACTGGGCGTGGGATTTGGAACCGCTTCATGATCGATAACCTCGGTAATCAGGATCGCATGATGAGCTGTCAAGGCCCGTCCTGATTCGGTAATCAAGTTTGGCTGCGGGAGCCCTTGCTGAGTGCAGACGTCCCACAGGGTATGAACCACATTGTTGGCATATTCTTGAACACTATAATTCATGGAGCAGTCGCTGCGGGATCCAGTCCCTTCATAGTCCACCCCAAGACCACCGCCCACATCCACATAGTCTAGGGGAGCTCCCAAACGGCGTAATTCCGCATAATAACGGCCTGCTTCATTGAGACCCCGTTGAATATCCCGCACATTGCTAATTTGTGATCCCAGATGACAATGGAGTAAAGTCAGGGTATCGAGCCAATTTTCCCCACGCAGTTTTTCTACGGCCTTTAACGCCTGTTCGGCGGTTAAACCAAATTTAGATTTTTCACCGCCGGTATTTTGCCACTTGCCGAGTCCCATGGACGCCAACCGCACCCGAATACCCAATTGAGGACGTATACCAAGCCGGGTAGCTTCCTCTAGTAGCAGGTCTAGCTCAGTGAGCTTTTCAATAACGATAAAAATATTTAAACCAAGCTGTTTGCCAATCAGGGCAAGCCGAATGTATTCTCGGTCCTTGTAGCCATTGCATATGATCAGGCCCCCTTCATGGGACAAAGCCAATACGGCCATCAGTTCAGGTTTACTGCCGGCTTCAAGACCTACCCGAGAATGGCCATGCTGAATGATTTCACTGACCACCTTGCGTTGCTGATTGACTTTGATGGGATACACCGCCGTGTAACCGCCTTGATAGCTATAGTCATGAATGGCAGCTTTGAAGGCATCGCACAAGGTGTCAAGGCGATCATGAAGAATATGGCTAAAACGCGCTAAAACCGGTAAACCATAGCCCTCAGTCCGTAGTGTTCCGGCCAGGGTTTGTAAATCAATACCGGGATGGTCAGGGTGGCGTAGGGAACGGACGAACAAGTGGCCATTCTCGGCGATATCGAAGTAGCCTCCACCCCAACGGTGGATATTGTATACTTCCCGGGCCTGGTCCAGTGTCCAGGTTTGTTCTTGATGAAGAGTAGTAAAGGTCATTATTTTCCAGCTTACATAGCGATTTTATCATCACCCGTCAAAAGAGGCTTATCCATGACGCTGGATAACAGTTGGTTTTCTGAAGTAGATAATCTAGCAGGCTCGGCCTTCTCTCTAAAAGTAACGGAAAAGTTATTTGATGCCCAGAGCCCTTTTCAGCATATCCAGGTCTATGCCACCCAAAGCTTTGGTCATTTACTTGTCATCGACGGCTGTATTATGCTCTCGGAGCGTGACAATTTCCTTTATCATGAAATGCTTGTACATCCTGCTTTGTTTACTCACCCTGATCCTAAGCGCATATTGATTGTGGGGGGTGGCGACTGTGGCACCCTGCGGGAAGTGCTAAAACATGCCCATGTGGAAGCCGTGACCCAGGTGGATATCGACGAAATGGTAACCCAGGTGGCGGAAAAATACTTTCCCATCCTCTGTGAAGCAAATCAAGATCCCCGCGCTAAGCTCCGCTTTGCAGATGGAATAAAGTGGGTAAAGGAGGCCGCTGCGGGAAGTTATGATGTGATTATTGTCGACAGCACCGATCCCGTGGGTCCCGGTAAAGGGCTATTTAGCCAAGATTTTTATAAAGACTGTTGGAAAGCGTTAGGTGAAACCGGCGTGCTGGTGCAGCAAAGTGAGTCACCCTTATTTCATCTCGAAAAAATTCTTAAACCCATGCATCAATACATGCATCAGGCAGCATTTAAATATATCCATACCCTACATTTTCCCCAATGCGTTTATCCATCAGGCTGGTGGACGGCCACTTTGGCAAGTAAAGTTATACCCGTCGACCAATTTCGTGAAAAAGACAGTATCAACAGATCTTTTACAACCCATTATTACAATGCCAAGATACATCAAGCTTCCTTGGCAACGCCGGAATTCATGCGTCAAGCATTAACAGCAGACCCAAACCCATAAATGATTATCTCCACTCAAACCCTCAAGCTTGAATGGAGAATGCCGTGAGCTGCCTCAAAGTGCATCGATATCCGTTTCACCAGTGCGGATTCGGATAGCTTGTTGCAAGTCGTAGACAAAGATTTTTCCGTCACCGATCTTGCCGGTATTGGCTGCATTGCAGATAACCTCGATGACCTTGTCAACGACTGTGTCATCGACACCAATCTCAATCTTGACCTTCGGCAAAAAATCCACAACGTATTCAGCGCCCCGATAGAGCTCGGTATGGCCCTTTTGACGCCCAAAACCCTTGACTTCAGTGACTGTAATGCCTTGGATTCCAATCGCTGAAAGTGCTTCTCGAACATCATCAAGCTTAAACGGTTTAATAATCGCCGTGATGAGCTTCATAAACATCTCCCCTAGGCGGTACTACGATAAAATCAAACCAAGCGGCAAACTATAATCCAGTTTTGTAGGTTTAGCGATATTTATATGGCCAAACTTACTAGAGAGGTTATGGCATCATGTAAAGACGTAGCCACTCTTGAGGTTCTTGGTATCAGCATGCATCATAGATAGTAAAACCTTGTGCTTAGATAGAGGCAGCCAACGATGTAAAGTTCAAGTCTTGCCAATTATCTATGCAAGTGAGTTCTTACCTCAAGCCTGCCTTGGAAAATCTCCGTAAACCGTCTATCTATCTAGCGGGTATTTATAGAGTAAAAACGGACGCCGCAGCGTCCGTCAATATACCAACAAAAACCACGTTATTTGCCGCCACCCGGTGTAAACTCGGGATAGGCTTCTACACCGCATTCCTCTACATCAACTCCGATAAACTCTTCTTCTTCGCTGACACGAATACCCATGATGAGTTTTAGGATAAACCAAACAATAATACTGCTAATAAACACAAAACCAAAAATCGTACCGATACCTAGAAGCTGAGCAACTAAAGAACTATCCGGATTGGAGAACGTGACGGCGAGCAAGCCCCATATACCCACGACGCCGTGGACAGAGATAGCGCCTACGGGGTCATCAATTTTGATTTTATCCATAGCGACGATGGAAAAAACCACAATGATACCGCCAATTGCCCCAATCAACGTGGAGAGACCTGCACTCGGTGTCAACGGTTCAGCGGTAATGGCGACTAGACCAGCTAAGGCACCATTTAACGCCATGGTGAGATCAGCTTTACCAAACAATAGCCGAGCAGTAATAAGGGCAGCCACAACGCCACCAGCGGCGGCCGTATTGGTGTTAACAAACACTTGGGCTACCGCGTTGGCTTCGATAAAATCCGAAACCCGTAGTTCAGAGCCTCCATTAAAGCCAAACCAACCAAACCATAAGATAAACGTACCTAAAGTGGCCAACGGTAAGTTAGCGCCTGGTATTGGATTGATTTCGCCATTCCTACCATACTTGCCGAAGCGAGGTCCAAGTAAAATAACGCCTGCTAACGCTGCGGTACCACCACATAGATGGACGACACCGGAACCTGCAAAATCGAGGAACCCCTGCTCATCTAAGAAACCTCCACCCCACTTCCAAAAACCTTGAATGGGGTAAATAAAACCAGTCAATATGACGGCAAAGAATAGAAAAGCCCACAATTTCATGCGTTCGGCTACAGCGCCCGATACAATGGACATGGCAGTAGCCACAAATACCACTTGGAAGAAGAAATCGGCCATACCTGAATAGGTGGGTGCATCATCACCACCGGCCAATAAGGTTTCTAAGGTATTGCCTTCGCTGACGAGAAAACCGATACCAGGCCACCAGTTGTTGACGGCTTCACCCGGATACATAAGGTTGTAGCCCACTAGCAGATACATAATGCAAGCTATGGAGTAAAGACCTACATTTTTAGTCAATATGATGGATGTGTTTTTGGCGCGTACTAAACCTGCCTCCAACATGGCGAATCCGGCTGCCATCCACATTACTAAGGCACCTGACACCAATAGATAAAACGTATCAACCGCGTATCTGACTTCTATAATTGTTTGTTCCACATTAATACCTCATGGAAAAGTTTTTTGTTATCATTACAACGCTTCAGGACCGGCTTCACCGGTGCGGATGCGAATAGCTTGCTCCATATCAAACACAAAAATTTTGCCATCACCGATCTTACCGGTGTTGGCTGAACGTGAAATGATTTCAATGACGCGGTCTACGAGATCCTCGTTAACGCCGGCTTCAATTTTGACTTTGGGTAAAAAGTCCACTACATATTCCGCGCCTCGATATAATTCGGTATGGCCTTTTTGGCGACCAAAGCCTTTGACTTCAGTCACAGTGATACCTTGAACGCCAACTTCGGAAAGCGCCTCCCGAACATCATCTAATTTGAAAGGTTTGATGATCGCAGTGATCATTTTCATGGCTAGTTATCTCCCACGGTTGAGGAAACCCCACCGTTTTGAAACATTGTGGGTTTTGGCTAGCTTGGGTTTTGCTAACAAACGCCCAGTGACAGTCCATAGGTGGTTGCAAATGCTGCACAAGCAAGCCATAAGCACATGCTGTGCCACCTACCAAAAATCATTAAAATAGCCCAGGAAACCTTTAAAATTGAGCTTAAAGAGAATTCAAATGTCCCAACTTGAACGCACCAAAAAGTAGCATGCACGTTATTTGTGCAATTAAAATTATCTAGTTGCTTTTTAACCAGGAGAACTCGTTAAATGGATAAAACACCATAACGGAAGTGATAAATGATGCCAGTAGAGGTGATTTGGTTATGATTGATCCAAAGATTTTTGATGATTTATCAAAACGTTTTGCGGAAACGATACCGTCTAGCCTGCGGCAGGTGCAAAGCGATATAGAAAAAAATGCGCATGTTGTGCTGCAAGCGGCCTTTGCCAAGATGGATTTAGTGACCCGCGAGGAGTTTGATGTCCAACAAGGTGTATTAGCTCGTACTCGAGCCAAGTTGGATGCGTTGGAAAAACAAGTAGCAGTGCTTGAAGAGCAGTTGCATGGCAATGGGCGAAAATCATTAACAAAGCAAAAAAATGACGATGCAACAGAAAAAACCAACTCATGAAGACTAATATTAGAGATGATTGCTAATAGACAAAGGTTTTTTAGTTTAAACATAAAATCGCTCATCTGATATGTTTGCACCATTTTTGTGCATACTGGCAATACAAACTATTAGTGTTGAAACTTTGGTTTGGTGCATTTTTTGCGAGGTATGTCATGAGTGGAAATCATAGGATGCAGATTCTTTTAGAGAGGTTGGCGATTTAAAGAATCACCATAAAAGGGATGTTATGTCACTCGCTATCGTTTACAGTCGTGCGCAAGTAGGCGTTGAAGCGCCCTTGGTAAGCGTCGAAGTTCACTTGTCCAATGGATTACCAAGCCTTTCTATAGTGGGATTAGCGGAAACAGCTGTTAAAGAGAGTAAGGATCGGGTACGCGGCGCCATTCTTAATAGTCGGTTTGACTTTCCCACACGGCGTATCACCGTCAATCTTGCCCCAGCTGACTTACCTAAGGAAGGTGGGCGCTTTGATTTGCCTATTGCTTTAGGAATACTCGCGGCTTCTGGCCAAATACCGACAGGCAAGCTAGCAGAGTTTGAGTTTCTAGGAGAATTGGCTTTGGGAGGCGCCTTGCGTGGGGTTAGAGGCGTGTTACCTGCTGCCCTGGCCTGCCGCGCAGCCGGGCGTGCCTTGTTGACGCCTACGGCAAATACCAACGAAGCAACCCTGGTGAGTACCTTAGACGTTTTTAGCGCATCTCATTTGTTAGGGGTTTGTGATCTTCTTAGAGCTAGCAAAGCTCTTGATTCTGATACCCCTTCTCATGGTCATCAGCCGCCTACGAGCCAAGGTGATTTATGTGAGGTGCGTGGGCAACATCATGCCAAACGAGCTTTGGAGATCGCGGCTAGTGGTCAACACAATCTTCTATTTATAGGCCCGCCGGGGACTGGAAAAACCATGTTGGCAAGTCGCTTACCGAGTATCTTGCCTGCTATGGATGAGGCAGAAGCCATTGATACAGCGGTTGTCGCGTCGGTCAGTCGGCAAGGTATGGATTTGTCCCAATGGAGAATGCGCCCGTTTCGCGCCCCTCACCATACTGCTTCAGGCGTTGCTTTAGTGGGTGGGGGCAGTCAGCCGCGACCCGGAGAAGTCTCTTTAGCGCATAATGGGGTGCTATTTTTAGATGAGCTCCCAGAGTTTGACCGCCGTGTTCTTGAGGTCCTGCGAGAACCTTTGGAGTCAGGTCGCATCACGATTTCTCGTGCTGCTCAGCAGGCGGAATTTCCAGCCCGCTTTCAATTGGTGGCCGCTATGAACCCCTGTCCCTGTGGTTTTTTAGGAGACGGGGAACGTGCTTGCGCTTGTACACCAGAACAGGTTCGACGTTATCGAGGGCGGCTGTCTGGTCCACTTCTAGACCGTATTGATTTGCATGTGGAAGTGCCGCGGTTACCCTATAGGTTACTCCGGGGTGATAATACCGAAGAATCGAGCGCTATGGTGCGTGAGCGAGTCCAAGCAGCCCGAGAACGGCAACGACAACGTAGTGGAAAGCCCAACGCGGTTCTTGATATTAGCGATATCGAACGACATTGTTCACTCACGGAAAAAGATTATCGGTTGCTAGAGAGTGCTTTGGAAAAGTTTGGTTTGTCACCACGGGCTTATCATCGAATTTTAAAAGTGGCCCGAACCATTGCTGATTTGGCGGATAGCAACACTATTCGGACCCAGCATTTAACTGAAGCCATTGGTTATCGGGCTTTGGATAGAAATTGATAACTAAAATCATCCCAAACGTATCTGGAGTGCCCAACGGGTGCCTTGATCCATCAGCCCCCCACGGTGAATACCTTTGTCGTCAAAAACGATAAGATCCCCATCCCGTGAGGTAAAACGCTTTTCCATCTTTATCAACCTATCGGCTTCTTGGGAACCGTCTATCAAATCGTTGCCAAATCGTGCTTTTTTCTGAAATTTCACTGGAAGTGCAGAAAAGAGTCGACGCCATTTTGGTAAGGGAGAAGACAGTAATGCACGATCATTAGCTCTGCGCACTTGACTCTCCAGCCATCCAATATGCACTTTATGAGTTCCTAAGCAATAACAAAAAGGACCGTTTTGTTCGGTAACTTCACTTAAATAAAGAAGACATTTTACGGTCCAAACGTGGTCTACATGCATTTGAGAAGTTTGTGGAGCCATGATTATTGGATCTTTAAAAGTCTTTTTGCCATCATATTTGCTGTCTCTAAGCGTGAGACGCAAGAATTGCACATCCAGAGACCTACCCAAATATTGACTTGCCCCATCCAAAACTCCTTCGCGCCTAAAAATTTGCCGGAGGCTATTGAACAAACCTGGAGCTTCGTTTTCATTCACATACAACGCTCTCCTAAAGCGGTCGTTCTCATGGGCGAAATAGGCGACTCGAAATCCTTTTTTTAATAGCAACCACCATGGCGACTGACCCTCTTGTTTCCAGAGGATTTGTTTTCTACGAAGCTTTTCAACAAATTCACCAACCTGCTGATTGATAATTTGCTTGTCTTGTGGACTGAGCCTCACCGCCGTGACGCCATCTTGCTTGAGAGCGCAGGCCAAAGGAGAGGACATATCAGAGGGTGAAGGGCTATTTACATGGGTGCTGAAATTTTCTCGACGGACAATGCTAAATACCGAGTAAGCAGCCAAGCAAGGTATGAATCTAAACAGTGCCCGTATCCTATCAAATAACGAAGGAATCCCAAAATATCCTCCATAAGCCGGATGTTTTTTATAATTAGGATCGGGTATATGCGCAAAATGCTTTTGTATAAAAGGTTTTTCTTGGATACTAGTTGTTTTTATCATGGTGCTTTCACCAATTAAATTATTTTATCAATTTAAAAACAATAACTTTTCGTTAATCTCTTATGTTATTCGCTTATTTCCCCGTTATATCCCGAGCCTTTTTTTGAACTCAGGTGTCTTTATTAGGTAATGCTGCCTCTTAACTTTTGATAACTTTTTATTACCCAGGCTAACTGCGTACTCCAGTGGCCATAACTAACAGCAGGCAGTAAGATTGGGTATTGCTCCGTTCACTTATCCAATGTGGCAAAGCAACATATGATCTTGCTGCTGTATTAGGAAGGATAAGCGCCTTAGAAACCAGCATGTTTTTTGTAGGATATATGTGTTTTTATAATTACCACCGGTAATATGTTGTGTATGTTAAACCAATTCAATGGGAGTTTTTCAAGATTGTGTAGCAGTTTTAACAACAATTAACATAAAAATTAAGTCTAAATTTAATATTATATTAAAAATCAAAAACTTAAAGTTTTATGATGCTTTTTAAATATTGTTACTATTTATATGCAATGCTTATGCTTAAAATTTAATAGTAATTAAAAACCTTAAGAAAAAAACACGATAAAGATTGAAAGTAGAGTCAAGCAAGCTTTCTGCTGGGAAACAGTGTTAGACAAACTTTATATAAAGCAAGTCAACAATATACAGCTAAAAAACACAAAAAATGTAGTGTCAAGACAACATCACCCTTGTATGCTTAATCAAGCTATCTTTTGACTCCTAAGTTACTTCCAGAGAAACTACCGTTTTTTATATTGAACCTATCAGCCCCGTTGTGGGTGCTTAACAAAAGAAGTCGGTTTATGCCAGAGCAATTAAATCCTTGTCCCCCTGAAGGAGCCCTTGTCACCATACGTGGGCTGAGTTTTAAGTATGGAAATCGAGTTATTTTCGACAACGTCGATTTTGATATTGCCCGTGGCCGGGTTACTGCCATTATGGGACCCAGTGGTATCGGCAAAACCACTTTGCTACGGTTAATTGGTGGTGAGATTGAACCTCAGGGTGGTTATATCGAATTTGATGGGCAACGTGTCCACGATTTAAGACTTCCTGAACTTTACGAACTGCGTAAACGTATGGGCATGTTATTTCAAAGTGGCGCCTTGTTTACCGATTTAAGCGTCTTTGAAAATGTTGCTTTTCCGCTGCGTGAGCACACCCGTTTACCGGAAAGCTTGCTGAATACGTTGGTGTTGATGAAATTACAATCGGTTGGCTTACGCGGTGCTAAAGATTTAATGCCCAGCGCTTTATCGGGTGGTATGTCAAGGCGTGTAGCACTCGCCCGAGCTATCGCCCTTGACCCAACAATGATGATGTACGACGAACCCTTTGGAGGTCAGGACCCCATTTCCATGGGCGTACTGGTCAAGCTAATTCGTACGTTGAATGACGCTTTATGTATGACCAGCATTGTTGTCTCCCATGACATTCGTGAGACAGCAAGTATTGCCGATTATATTTATCTTCTGTCCGGCGGCCATGTGGTTGGCCAAGGCACACCTGAGGAACTGGATCGTTCCGAGTCGCCTTGGGTAAAGCAGTTTGTTCAAGCCTTGCCGGATGGACCCATACCGTTTCATTATCCTGGACCTGAATACGGTCCAGATATACTCGCGGAGAACGGTTCATGACCGTGTGGTTAGAGAGTTTAGGTACTTATACGTTAGGCGTTTTTGCAAGGCTCGGGCGTGCTTGCCTGTTCTTAGTACAGCTTCTAGGCGCCCATATTTTTTTGTTTAGTCGTCCAGGTTTGCTGATAACTCAACTGCATTCTGTCGGCGTCCGATCGATCCCCATCATTGCTGTGGCGGGACTGTTTGTGGGTATGGTGCTGGGTTTGCAAGGCTATAACAACTTGGTGCAGTTTGGTGCGGAAGCCTCTCTGGGAACCCTAGTGGCGCTATCGCTGCTGCGCGAATTAGGACCTGTGGTGGCGGCGTTGTTATATGCGGGCAGAGCCGGATCGGCATTGACCGCTGAAATTGCCTTGTTAAAAACCACGGAACAGCTATCGAGTATGAAAATGATGGCGGTAGACCCCTTCAAGCGGGTGTTGGCGCCCCGCTTTTTAGCCGGTTTTTTAGCGCTTCCCCTGTTAGCATCTATTTTTACGGCTGTAGGTATTTTGGGTAGTTATTTTGTGGCTGTTGAGCAACTGGGTGTGGATGGCGGCGCTTTTTGGTCACAAATGCAAGCCAACGTAGAATTCCAAAAAGATGTTATCAATGGCGTTTTGATTAAAAGCTTAGTCTTTGCCGTGGTTGCCAACTTGATTGCTCTCTTTGAAGGCTATGACGCTGAACCAACTTCCGAGGGAATCGCCGGAGCTACCACGCGCTCCGTAGTCACCACCTCCTTGGCAGTGCTGGGTCTGGATTTTATACTGACGGCGACACTTTTTGGAGTTTATTAAAATGCGTACCACAAGAACCCTCGAACTTACCGTTGGCTTATTCGTTGCTCTGGGGTTAGCAGCTTTTTTTATGTTAGCCATGCGAGTCAGTAATATAACGAGTTTGAACGATAGCGGTTACAAGGTAACTGCTAGTTTTGAAAATATCGGCGGGCTTAAAGTGCGTTCGCCGGTAACGCTAGCGGGTGTGACTATAGGCCGCGTAGCTGATATTGCCATCGATCAGCAGACCTATGAGGCAGTTGTGCAATTTTCCATCGATCCGAGTTACGATCAGCTGCCAACGGATTCTAGCGCTAGTATTTACACTTCGGGGTTGGTAGGTGAACAGTATATTGGCTTAGAACCAGGGGGCATGGATGAATATTTACAAGATGGGGATTCTATCGATTTGACGCAATCCGCCCTGGTGATTGAGCAACTGGTGGGACGGTTGATGACCAATATGGTGGGAGGCGGAGAATCCGGTTCTGATGCTCAACCTTAATAGATAAACAGAGAATTCAACGCTATTTTCCACTCTAAGTAACTTAGCCCGTGTTATGTTGTATCGTTTATCAATTTTCTATTTTTTAGTGGGCTTTGCCTGACGGTGGAGCTGTGGCAATGAGGAGAAAATATATGCATAGATTGCTAATTAGCACCTTACTTTTGATATTCGTTGGAATTAATTCGCAAAGCATTGCGGTTGTGCAATCGCCGCAAGAATTGATTGAAGACACTTCCGAAAAAGTGACTACGGCGCTGCGGGAAAATAAGGCCGAACTGCAAGCTGACAATAGCAAACTTTACGGTTTAGTCCACGAAATTGTGCTGCCCCATTTTGACTTCACTTTGATGTCCCGTTGGGTATTAGGCAAATATTGGCGCCAAGCAACCCCTGAGCAGCGCCGTCAATTCATCGATGAATTTCGTACCCTCCTGGTGCGTAGTTATGCAGGTGCCTTATTGGAATACGCAGATGAAGACATTACCTTTCCGCCCTTTCCCGAGGTGGCTGAGGATGCGGAAAAAGCCACTGTCCGGTCTGTGGTAGAGCCTGAAGGTCAATCCTCTATTCCTATCAATTACAGTTTGCGACGTCGCGATGGAGCTTGGAAAGTCTATGATGTTAAGGTGGATGGGATCAGCTTAGTCATCAACTATCGGAGTACCTTCGCCAATCAAATCCGCGATGAAGGTATAGATGCGGTCATCAGTGATCTTGAGCAGCGCAATAGTAAAGGCGCTGAGTAATGGCCTCTTTAGAGGATCTTGGCCATGGCAACTTTGCCGTCCACGGTGAATTAGCGCTGGGCTCAGTTGCACAGCTCTTACAAGAATCCAAACAACGGTTTCGAGAAACTTCACCGCAGAGTATCGATTTCACCGGTATCACCCGCACCGATAGTGCGGGTGTTGCCCTTTTGGTCGAGTGGTTTCGGCTCGCCAAAGCTCAACAACGGGAGGTACGATTTGTCAATGCGCCAGCGCAAATGATGGCCATTATCCATGTGGCGGATCTCAACGATTTGCTGCCGTTGGCTTGATAGTGGGTTAACAGGTTTAATATAAAAAGTTCTTATGCTGATTAGGACTCTATACTAATGCAAGCAGATGATATTAAGCGTTTAATTGAAGAAGGTATGCCTGGAGCCCAGGCCATCGTTCGAGGAGACGACGGTGTGCATTTTGAAGCCACCGTGATCAGTGAAGCTTTTACTGGAAAATCCTTGTTACAACAACACCGGCTCGTCTACGGAGCTTTAGGTGGGCGCATGGAGAGCGAAGAAATCCATGCGCTTGCTTTAAAGACTTACACGCCAGAGGCGTTTCAAGCCTACTAATGAGCAAATTGATCATAAGAGGTGGTGTGTCGCTACACGGTGAAATACGGGCGTCTGGCGCCAAAAATGCCGTGCTGCCCATACTGGCTGCCACCTTATTGGCAGACGGACCGGTGACTATCAATAACGTGCCTCATCTTCACGATGTGACGATTACCATGGGTGTCCTCGGGGAGATGGGTGTAGAATTGCTCATCGATGAAAAGTTAAGCATCCAAGCCGATTCCCGATCTGTCCATAACCTTCGTGCGCCCTACGAGTTGGTAAAAACCATGCGCGCCTCCATATTAGTGCTAGGCCCTTTGTTGGCGCGCTTTGGAAGAGCTGAGGTTTCTTTGCCGGGTGGTTGCGCCATCGGTTCACGGCCCGTTAATCTGCATCTCAAAGGTTTAGCGGCTATGGGTGCCGAGATTCACTTGGAAAATGGTTATATTGAGGCGCGTGCTAAACGATTACAGGGAACCCGGCTTGTTATGGATTTGGTGACTGTGACAGGCACAGAAAATTTAATGATGGCGGCGACTTTGGCAAAAGGTACGACGGTTCTAGAAAACGCAGCCCGTGAACCTGAAGTGGTGGATTTGGCCGAGTGTCTAAACGCTATGGGTGCCCGTATCACAGGTGCTGGAACAGATACCTTAATTATTGAAGGCGTGGATAACCTTTCTGGCGTTAATTACACCGTACTACCGGATCGCATTGAAACGGGTACGTATTTGGTGGCGGGGGCTATTAGCAGGGGACGCGTAAAAGTCAAAGCGACGCGTCCAGAGCTGCTGGAAGGGGTTCTCGAAAAATTACAAGAAGCGGGTGCTGAAATCACCACAGGATCTGATTGGGTGGAGCTAAATATGCGTGATCGTCGTCCGAAAGCTGTACATGTGCGTACCGCGCCCTATCCGGCTTTTCCTACCGATATGCAAGCGCAATTTGTAGCCCTGAATGTGGTTGCAGAAGGTGCTGGAACCATTACCGAAACAGTCTTTGAAAACCGCTTTATGCATGTTCAAGAGCTGCAGCGTATGGGCGCCAATATCCAATTGATGGGCAATACGGCGGTAAGCATCGGCGTCTCCCAGCTAACCAGCGCACCGGTTATGGCTACTGATCTGCGCGCTTCTGCGAGCCTTATTTTGGCTGCTCTGGCCGCCAAAGGCGATACTGTGGTGGATCGCATTTACCACATTGATCGCGGTTATGAATGCATTGAAGAAAAGCTCTCTCAGTTGGGCGCTTATATCCGGCGCGTACCAAATTAGTTAGGATAAACTACGTGTTGACATTGGCTTTAGCAAAGGGGCGCATTCTCAAAGAGGCGTTACCCCTTTTTGAACAAGCAGGCATTATACCTACTCAAGATCCTGAAACCCATCGACGTCTCATTTTGGATACCAGTCGAGAGGATGTGAAGTTAGTTATTTTACGTTCCACCGATGTGCCTACCTATGTTCAGTATGGCGCTGCCGATCTCGGCGTGGCAGGTAAAGATGTGCTTATGGAACATGGTGGGGAAGGCTTATACGAGCCGTTGGATCTTAAAATTGCCCGCTGCCGGTTGATGGTGGCGGGGCGATCCGGTGTGCAACTTCCCGCGTCTCGGTTACGAATTGCCACCAAGTATGTTAATACGACTCGTCGCTACTTTGCGGCTCAAGGATACCAAGTAGAGGTGATAAAATTGTATGGATCCATGGAGCTGGCTCCCTTAGCGGGATTAGCAGACCGTATTGTCGATGTTGTGGATACGGGGGACACTTTGCAAGCTAACGGACTGAGACCGTTGGAGAAAATTGCTGACATCAGTTCTCGTTTAATCATCAACAAAGCAGCTATGAAGATAAAACATATACCTATCAAACGGTTATTAGAACAGGTTTCGGCAGCTGTTGGCTAAAATGGTAAGTTATCTGTTGGCAGTGTGTCTTTGCAGGATATTACCCTTTTATGATTATCAGGACTATTGCTGCTCGTTCCAGAAGACGCCGTAAACACTCCCTTGTGGGCTTGACGGCGGCTATCCAGGCCGCCGACACTTCTTGCACGAGCAACAATAGTCCTGTTTTTGCGTAAGTCATGATGACAAAAAGTTGATCGCTCTAATCCGACGCCCTAGGCGGTGAAAACGAGGCCGTACCCATGCTCTATATCAAACGTTTAAACACCCTTGACAACGATTTTTGGTCTCAATTGGAAACCCTCGTAGCCCGTGATGGAGATGACCAAGCGAGCGTGATGGATACGGTGGTGGGTATTCTGCGCCGGGTCCGTAGCCATGGCGATGTTGCCGTTTTAGACTATACGCGCCGCTTTGATGGTGTCGATGCTAATAAGGTGGCCGATCTAGAAATATCTCAAGAACGTCTAGGTCAGGCATTAACGGTAGTCTCTCAGGAACAATTAAGCGCTTTGGAAACAGCTGCGAAACGTATCAAGGCATACGCCGAGGGACAAAAGCTCACTGATTGGCGCTATACAGAGGCGGATGGCACGGTGCTTGGACAACAAATAGTACCACTAGATAAGGTTGGTTTATATGTGCCGGGTGGTAAAGCAGCTTATCCCTCTTCGGTGTTGATGAACGCTATTCCAGCCAAGGTGGCGGGGGTGGCAACATTGATTATGGTGGTTCCGACACCAAATGGTCAAATCAATGAGCTAGTCCTGGCCGCCGCTGCAGTTGCCGGTGTGGATCGCGTGTTTGCCGTGGGTGGCGCTCAAGCTGTGGCAGCTCTTGCCTATGGTACAGAATCCATTCCTCGCGTCGACAAGATTGTCGGTCCGGGTAACAGCTATGTGGCCATGGCTAAGCGCTTGGTCTTTGGTACCGTGGGCATCGATATGATTGCTGGTCCTTCGGAGATTCTAGTGGTTTGCGATGGCGAGACTAATCCAGACTGGATTGCCATGGACCTCTTCTCCCAGGCCGAGCATGACGAAGAAGCCCAACCCATTTTGATTACCCCTGATAAGACCTTTATCGACCGGGTACAAAGCAGTGTCGAGGCACTTTTACCAACCATGGAACGGCGGCAGATTATCGCGGCTTCCCTGGAAAATCAGGCGGCCTTTATCCAGGTCCGCGATCTTTTAGAGGCGGCGCAAGTCACTAACTTTATTGCACCGGAACATCTGGAATTATCTGTCGCTGACCCCGATGCTTTGTTACCCCATATTCGTCACGCTGGCGCTATTTTTTTAGGCCGCTATACAGCAGAGGCGTTGGGCGACTATTGTGCCGGCCCAAACCATGTGCTTCCCACAGCCCGCACCGCTCGTTTTTCCTCCCCCCTTGGGGTCTATGATTTCCAAAAGCGTTCTAGTCTTATGAATTGCTCACCAGAAGGAGCTGCTGCTTTAGGTCGTATTGCCAGTGTATTGGCTGAAGGCGAAGGGCTTACCGCCCATGCCCGCTCGGCTCGGTTTCGAATCAATCAAAATAAATCATGAGCCGCGTCACACCGGAAAACCTTATCCGACCAGAACTTCGCGCACTGACAGCGTATCAGGTGCCTGAATCCCAGGGGTTTATCAAGCTGGATGCCATGGAAAATCCCTATGGTTGGCCCCCCGAGATGACGGCTGCTTGGTTAGAAACCTTGCGCCAGGCGCCTCTCAACCGCTATCCAGACCCCAACGCAGCCAATCTCAAAGAACGTTTACGGGCGTTTATGGGTATTCCGCTTGAGGTTGATCTATTGTTGGGTAACGGTTCCGATGAACTAATTCAATTGCTTATTTTAGCTGTTAACGGGCCGGGACGAGTCGTCTTATCCCCTGAGCCTAGCTTTGTAATGTATCGGCTTATTGCCCAGTATGTGGGTATAGACTATGTTGGAGTTCCCCTCCGTGAGGATTTCAGCTTAGATTGCCAAGGCATGTTAGACGCCATAGCCCACTATCGGCCTGCATTGACCTTTTTGGCTTATCCGAATAATCCCACCGGCAACCGGTTTGATAGGGACTCAGTGGCAAAAATCATTGCTGCGTCACCAGGACTGGTGGTTGTCGATGAGGCTTATTTTCCTTTTGCCAACCATAGTTTCTTGGCTAGTTTGTCGGCATTTGATAACCTGCTGGTCATGCGTACGGTTTCCAAGATGGGCTTGGCGGGATTACGGCTAGGTTTGTTAATGGGTGCGCCGTCTTGGCTAGCTGAATTTGAAAAACTACGGTTGCCTTACAATATTAATATACTGACTCAGCTAAGTGCCGAGTTTGCTCTGGCAAATAGGGAAATACTGGACGCGCAAGCGCTGCAGATTCGAACTGACAGAGATTTGCTTTTCGAGGCCCTTAATGCCTTGCCCGGAGTCACACCATATCCTAGCGAAGCCAATTTTATTTTGTTTCGCTTGCCTAAAGCTGCTCAGCAAGCGTTTGAATATCTAAAGAAAGCCGGTATTCTAGTGAAAAATCTAAGCGCCAATAGGGGCTCCCTTCAAAATTGTCTGCGAGTGACCGTGGGTACGCCGGAAGAAAATCAAGCTTTTCTCGTCGCGTTGGTTGATGCGCTGGGCTAGCGGAAGTTATGTTTAAGAAGTTAGCGGGAATGAGTATGGAGGTACAGAACTTTCTCAAACTAGCACCGATATTTTGAAAACCGGGGTAGATCAAGGCGCCAAGAATAATTGAACGGGTAACGTTTAAATGGAGTCTGATAGTTAAGTTAAATTATATAGCAGATATGGTTACATTGAGTGAGTTAGTACACTACGCAAATCAATTTTTATCCATCGAGGATTTTGCTGATTATTGCCCCAATGGTCTTCAGGTTCAAGGGTGTAGCAATGTGGAGCGGTTGGTGGTTGGTGTGACAGCTTGTCAAGCTTTGCTCGATGCTGCATTAGACGTCAACGCAGACGCTATTCTTGTTCACCACGGTTATTTTTGGAAAGGAGAAGACTCCCGTGTTGTAGGTATCAAGCGCCAGCGTCTTAAAACATTATTGAGTCATGACATCAGTTTGATAGCCTATCATTTACCCTTGGATGCGCATCTCCAGTGCGGTAACAATATTCAATTAGGGAAGATTTTAGGTCTCGAGGTAGAGAGGAGTTTTGCAACAGAAGGTGGACCTGCACTGGGGTTGATCGGAAAACCCATTGATGTTTTCACCGGTGCCCAATTCGCAATTCATGTGGGCAACTTATTACAACGTAATCCATTGTATATTCCCGGTAAGGCCCCATCTCTTAAGCGTATTGCTTGGTGTACTGGCGCAGCGCAATCATTCATAACAGCAGCCGTCGAACATCAAGTGGATGCTTTCCTGACGGGCGAAGTGTCAGAGCAGACAGTACACATTGCCCGAGAAACCGGTATTCACTTTTATGCGGCTGGCCATCACGCTACTGAACGCTATGGTGTACAGGCGATAGGTGATCATTTAGCACAGCGTTTTGAGCTAGAATGTAAATTTATCGATATTGACAATCCCGCATAGAATATGTGGCGATCAAACCCATAAAGCAATAAATGGCCACAGTATGTTATGGTGATATTTAAAAAGACGTTGCTAAAATGAATCGCTTACTAGTCAAACTAGGGGAGTACTAAATGAGTACTACGATTGATGAGGTCGACCTGGGCAGACGTCGTCTTCTCACTGGTGCCGCCACCGTCGTTGGGGCTGTGGGGGTGGGATTTGCTGCCGTTCCCTTTGTCAGTTCTTGGTTGCCCAGCGAACGGGCGCAGGCCGCTGGGGCGCCCGTAGAGGTGGATATCAGTAAACTAGAACCGGGTGCCCGCATCACCGTTGAGTGGCGTGGTAAACCTGTCTGGGTAGTAAACCGCACGGAAGGGATGCTAGAGTCCTTGACGGAGATTGAAGGTCAGCTACGTGATCCAGATTCTTCTGAAAGTATGCAACCGGAATATGCAAAAAACGAAACTCGTGCGCTTAAACCGGGTCTGTTAGTGATGGTAGGAATATGCACCCATTTGGGTTGCTCTCCCACTTTCCGTCCAGAACCTGCTCCCGCGGATTTAGGTCCAGCGTGGAAAGGTGGATTCTTTTGCCCTTGTCACGGTTCCAAGTTTGATATGGCTGGCCGTGTGTATAAGGGGGTACCAGCGCCTACGAATATGGAGATTCCGCCTTATATGTTTGTGGACGATAACCGTGTTTTGGTTGGCACTGATGAATCGGAGGCTGCATAATGGCTAATACTCAGGGTACGACAGGCTTTCGCGGTTGGGTTGACGATCGCTTTCCCATGACCCAGCTATGGCGTGAACATGTCGGTGAATATTTTGCGCCACCAAATTTTAATTTTTTCTATATCTTTGGTGTGTTATCTCTTGTGGTTTTGGTCAACCAGTTACTAACGGGTATCTGGCTCACCATGAATTACAAACCTTCCGCTGCAGAAGCCTTTGCTTCGGTAGAGTACATCATGCGGGATGTGGAGTGGGGTTGGTTGATTCGCTATATGCACTCCACGGGGGCATCGGCCTTTTTTATCGTCGTTTATCTGCATATGTTTCGCGGATTAATGTATGGCTCCTATAAAAAACCCCGGGAATTAGTGTGGCTGATTGGCATGTTAATTTTTCTTGCTTTAATGGCCGAGTCATTTTTTGGTTATTTGCTGCCTTGGGGACAAATGTCATACTGGGGCGCCCAGGTGATTATCTCTTTATTTGGCGCTGTTCCCGGCATAGGTGAAGATCTTGCCCTCTGGATTCGTGGCGATTACGTAGTTTCCGATGCGACATTAAACCGCTTTTTTGCGCTACATGTGGTTGCTGTGCCCCTCGCCCTGGTGGGTTTGGTGGTGGCCCATGTTATTGCCCTGCACCATGTGGGATCTAATAATCCAGAAGGCGTGGAAATCAAAAAGTATAAAGATGAAACGGGCAAACCCTTAGATGGTATTCCTTTCCATCCGTACTACACAGTTAAAGATTTGGTAGGCATCGTCATTTTTTTGATCATCGCCTCTATCGTCATCTTCTTCATACCGGAGATGGGGGGATACTTCTTAGAACACGCTAATTTCGTAGCAGCTGATCCTCTCAAAACCCCTGAACATATTGCCCCTGTTTGGTATTTTACGCCCTACTATGCCATCTTACGGGCCATACCGGATAAATTGATGGGTGTCATCGCCATGGGTGCCTCCATAGGTGTGTTGTTTTTATTGCCTTGGCTGGATCGTTGTCCTGTGAAGTCGATTCGTTATCGCAGCGTGATTTGGAAGACGGCGCTCAGCCTATTTGTGGTCTCGTTTCTAATTTTAGGTTACGCGGGTGCTCAGCCGCCTAGCGATACATTGACATTAGTTTCGCGCATTTGCTCCGTTATCTACTTTGGGTTTTTCCTTCTCATGCCTCTTTACACCCACAATGAGAAAACTAAACCCGTTCCCGACCGGGTGAGCTTTGAGGAGGTCACTGTAGAAAATGCAGGCGAGGCCAAAAGTGCTGTTCCCTTTGGGGAAGTGGATAAAGCGAGGATGACGGCTAAATGAGAAAACTGATAATAGTCATTGGGCTATATTTAGTGTCAAATTCGGCGTGGGCTGTGACAGAGGGTAGTTATCCTTTGGATACAGCCCCTATCGACCTTCATAACAAATCATCGCTACAACGGGGCGCTAAACTTTTTGTAAACTATTGCATGGGTTGCCATTCAGCACAGTATCAACGCTACAATCGTTTGGCTCGGGATTTTGGGCTTACCGAAGAGCAGGTAAGTGAAAACTTGATCCTAAATGCTGACACTAAAGTGGGCGATACTATGAAAATAGCCATGCCCAAAGACCAATCAAAGGAATGGTTTGGCGCAGCGCCACCTGATTTGACGTTGATTGCTCGCTCAAAAGGCGTTGATTACCTTTATACCTATTTACGGACTTTCTATCTGGATGATAGTCGTCCCTTAGGGGTCAACAATGCTGTATTTCCTGCTGTCGGTATGCCTCATGTGTTGTGGCAATTACAGGGCTGGCAAGAGCCCGTGTATGGGTCTGCCCACGGCGGTGATGGTCATGCTGATGCAGAGGGTAGAGAAACAGGTGCGGAAGAAGAGATTATTACCGGGCTTAAGATAGTAGAGCCAGGTACTATGACACCTCCTGAATTCGATGCTGCCATGGCAGACTTAGTTAATTTTCTTGCTTATATTGCAGAGCCTGTTCAATTGGAACGAAAACGGCTTGGATGGTGGGTGATTGGGTTTCTGGTGCTTTGTCTTGGGGTATTCTATCCTCTTAAAAAAGAATATTGGAAAGACGTGCACTGAACAAATTATCTAAGTGTCCGTGAGATTAAAGAAGTTTACTCGAAACCTCTTTTGGTTAATTGGTCAATGTGCATAGGGTCTAAAATTGTTTTGTTGCACGAGTTCAAAATTGACTTGACGCCAACTGTCGATCGACATCAGTACTATTTGAAAATCGCTGATGTCGATCAAACGGCGTGAGTAGCAGTGGCAGCGGTCCAACTTTTATGACATCCAATCGTCCTTATTTAATTAGAGCACTTTATGAATGGATTGCAGATAACAATTTGACTCCGCACATTCTTGTCAATGCCGAATTGCCTAATGTAGAAGTTCCCCAAAATTATGTTCATGATGGCCGTATTGTCATTAATATCAGTCCCTCCGCGGTACGAAACCTTCAATTAGGCAATGATTCTATTGAATTTAGTGGCCGGTTTGCGGGAACGCCTCATGATATTTATATTCCTAGCATTGCCGTGATGGCAATTTACGCCCGAGAAAATGGTCAAGGAATGGTTTTTGGTGAAGAGCCAGATGGTGGCAAAGATCCGCCACCTAAATCGCAGCTCGATAAAAAGCAGAAGCCTTCTCTAAAGGTAGTGAAGTAATAAGCACAAACCGTTCTTGAAGGTATCAAAAACCGATTATTTTGTTAGCCTAGAGCGTTTTCGCTTTGGTTGTACACAAGGCAGGCGAGGTGCGCGGAGTGTACATAGAGTACATGAGCACACCGAGACCGAAGGCTAACGCCGTGTACAGTTGAATGGGAAATGCTCTAGAAACAAATATATTTTATATTAGTCGATATATTCAAATAACTTAACAACCTGTTGTACGCCATTAACTCGACGTACCGTTTCCGTAACGGCCTCCGCTTCTTGGGTTGTGACCAAACCAAATAAATAAACTGTTCCCCTTTCTGTGACAACCTTGACTCGTGTTGGGTCAAAATTCGGTATATCTCCAATCTTAAACAGAGAAGCCTTTACACCTGCGGTAATTACCGTATCAGTTGCTCGGCTTTGCAAAGAACTGGGTTGGCCAACGGCTAGCTCATTATGAATAAACCTAACTTTACTGACAGTGCGTATTTTATCTTCAGCTAATTGCCGCAACTCGGGAGTTATCACCTCGCCGCTGAGTAGTACAGCGTTGTTATAGCTAGTTACGTTGATATGGGCACGCTCTGCAGACGCTAGCTCTTCTGTTTTTCTGAAAGTAATATAGGAATTAAATTCGATATTTTGGTCATCCAGCATTGTGCCGGCTGTGCGACGGTCGTGGATTGCATTAACGCCCGTAGCCGCTGCGCCGCCAAAAAGCAAACCAGCACACCCACTAAGACCACTAATTAGAAATAAAACAAATAAAAGAACTGTAATAAACCGAATCATCTTAACGTCCTAAGTTAATCGTTATAATTGAGATAGGATGCATGGGTGTTTGCGCAGTTTGAAGAGGTAGCGCAGAAAATTGTGGCTGCAAATTGACCATCGATAAAAAGCCACTGGTTATGAGATGAAGCCAGCCATGGAGCAAACGCAAATAAAAAATTAGATTAGTTACCAATAGTAAAAAACTAGGGTGTTTGAAATGCATCCTTAATCCATTCAAGGTTAAGTTTGTCCCTCTCTTGAGAGATGGCGATAATATCGAAACGGCAAGGGGCGTCAAGCCGACGTTGTTGTAAGAAAAACTGAGCAGCTCGGATAAGACGTCTCTGCTTGGTAGGTGTGATGGTTTCAGCAGACGTTCCGTAGCGATTGTCACGGCGGCTGCGCACTTCCACAAATACTAAGCTCGCACCATCTTCCATAATCAGATCCAATTCGCCAACCCGACAGCGGTAATTCCGTTCAATGACACTAAGTCCTTGTCGACTAAGATATTGACACGCTAAATCTTCAGCGACGGATCCTTTTTTTTGATTTAATGACATCAACGTGCTACGAGAAAAACCGGTACACATAAAATCAGTTGGTTTACCAAGGTTACTCCAAAGAGTATTGAACTAGTTATGACTGTATCAATTATACCAGGGGTCTTATACGTCGTTGCTACTCCGATAGGAAATTTGGATGATATAAGTTTAAGGGCGCTTACTGTTTTGCGGTGTGTAGATCTAATAGCCGCTGAAGATACCCGTCATAGCCTTCCCTTATTAAGACATTTTCAAATAAATAAACCGCTTTTGTCATTTCATGAATACAATGAAAAATCTCGAATACCTGATTTATTAGAACTTTTAAGCGAAGGCAAGTCCATCGCTTTGATCTGTGATGCAGGTACACCACTGATTAGTGATCCGGGATTCCATCTACTGCAAAGCCTGCGTAAGCGTCATTTAAAAGCTATTCCAATTCCTGGCCCTAGTAGTTTACTGGCTGCACTCTCGGTAGCTGGTTTACCGACTGACCGTTTTGTCTTTGAAGGTTTTCTTCCGGCTCGTTCGGCTGCGCGCCGGAGCCGCTTAGCAGTGCTAGCTCAGGAGGAGCGTACCCTGGTATTTTTTGAAGCTACTCATCGGTTACAGAGTACCCTTCAAGATATGGTTGACAAGTTTGGCGGTGATCGTAAGGCCGTGGTAGCCCGTGAGTTGACAAAATTATTTGAAGAGCTGTACGGGGATACTCTATATGGAATATGTCAGTGGATTGCCGCTGATGAAGTTCGCCAAAAAGGTGAGTTTGTGATTCTTGTGCAAGGGGCATCAAAGCTATCGGATGAGGATGTCATGGCTGCTCAAACTTACCAAATTTTAAAAGCATTATTAGAAGAGCTACCGTTAAAACAGGCGGTAAAACTAGGTACTAAAATTACTGGATGGAAAAAAAACGAGCTATATAAGTTAGCCCTTACGATAAATCATGGGAATGAATCACAAACCTATTACGATAACGAGTAAAGTTTTCGTATCGTGTTAATATTATAACTATTGGGAGTCGGCTGAGCAGTCGCTGCATTAATAATCAATGCAGAGGAAAGTCCGGGCTCCGCAGGACAGGGTGCCAGGTAACGCCTGGGGGGTAAAAGCCTACGGAAAGTGCCACAGAAAATATACCGCCTAAGTCCAACAGGACTGGTAAGGGTGAAATGGTGCGGTAAGAGCGCACCGCGCTCTTGGTAACAAGAGTGGCAAGGTAAACCCCACCTGGAGCAAGACCAAATAGGGGAGCGCTACGTGTGGTCCGCACAGCTCCCGGGTAGGTCGCTACAGACGCGTGGTGACATGCGCCGCAGATGAATGACTGCTCTCGACAGAACCCGGCTTACAGGCCGACTCCCAATTTTTAAGGTCGTACTTGTCGTCACCTATTATTTATAGTGGGCGCTTTTTTGTCTGTAGTTTAAGAAACTGGCTACCCTCTATTAATCTTTTCCTTACATATTCTGCTACCCGCCTATTTTGTTTTTTATTTGCACGAAAAACGCAAGCATCATGGATTGTTTCTCATAATAAATATAATTTTTTTATTATTTTTAATCTCTATGATTTAATGCGGCAAATTGCTTGTTTCTTTTGAGATTCTCTCAAAACTTCTTCAAAAAATTATCAGTGATTTTTGCCTCTATACTGAAAAGTATATTTATTTCAATAGATTAAAATAGCTGATTAAGTTTTGCCTATTTCTTGACTGGAAGAGTAAGACTACCTATAGTGTGTAGAAAAGTGGGGCAAAGTGGGGAATAAGGGAATATAGGTGTCACCAGGGAGAAAAATTTGTTTCGGGGCAAAACCGATTTATCTTTGGATAGCAAAGGTCGCATGGCTATGCCAGCCAAGTACCGCGACCGTTTGCGTGAAATCTGCGCCGGACAGTTAATAGTGACAATCGATCGTAGCTCTTGCTTGTTAGTTTATCCCCTACCTGTATGGGAAGAAGTTGAAGAAAAACTTATTCAACTTTCCAGTACCAATAAACAGGCGCGCAACTTAAAAAGATTTCTATTAGGACATGCTGAAGAGTGTGAGATGGATGGTCAAGGTCGCATTTTGATTTCAGCACCATTAAGGGAGTTTGCATTTTTAGAGAAACACATCTCTTTAATTGGGCAAGGGCATCGATTTGAGCTTTGGGATAAAGAGCGTTTTGATCAAGCAACGGTTGATTGGCGTAATGAAAAACCAAAAGACAGTGATCTTCCTGGTGATTTAGAGTCCTTTACGTTTTGAAAAACGAAAGGATTAGGTGCAATGAATAAAAACGTTAAGCACCAAGCTGTATTACTCGAAGAAGTTATTAATGCATTAAATATCAAACCAACGGGTATTTATGTAGATGCTACATTTGGTTACGGTGGACATACACGAGCAATTTTAGACACTCTTGATTGTGAAGGACGGTTGTTAGCGATAGATCGAGATCCCGACGTAGAGCATTATGCTCGATGTCAATTTAAAACGGATCCTCGTTTTATTTTTGCAAGAAATACGTTTAATTGCTTAAAGCATGTTTCCACCCAATACGGTTTTATGAAGCATATAGCAGGGATTTTAATGGATGTTGGAGTTTCTTCAGGGCAGCTCGATAACGCCGAACGTGGTTTTAGTTTTAAACAAGATGGTCCTCTAGATATGCGTATGGATCCAACTAGCGGAATGAGCGCAGCTGATTGGTTAGCTTCTGTCAGTGAGCGAACTCTTTTTCGAGTACTTAAAGAATTCGGCGAGGAGCGTTTTGCCCGGCGTATAGCTCGCGCTATTGTTGCGGCGCAACGCATAGCTCCCATTACCACTACAGGACGCCTTGCGCAGATTATTGCCGACGCAGTGCCTACCCGTGAGCCTCATAAACACCCAGCAACGCGAAGTTTTCAAGCCCTTCGCATCAAACTTAATAGTGAATTAACGCAACTGCAAGATGCCCTTGAGCAAGCCTTAGATGTACTGGCGCCCCATGGGCGTTTAGTGGTCATTAGTTTTCATTCTCTGGAAGATCGCTTAGTTAAACGGTTTATGCGAGAACAGGTGCAAGGCGGAGTTTGGCCGCCAAATTTGCCTATACCTGCGGACCGCTGCAATCCGACGCTGCGCATTATCGGCCGCCCCTTGCGACCAACGGCTGCTGAAATCCAGACTAATCCCCGCGCTCGCAGCGCCATTATGCGAGTAGCAGAGCGGCTGCCATGAAGCAGGTAGATGTTAGGGTGACGGCATTACTCATTGCAGTGCTAGTGTCTGGTATTGGGGTTGTTTACACAAAGCATCAAAATCGTCATTTGTTTATTGAATTACAGGCGCTGCAGAAGGAGGAGGATAACTTGGCAATGGAGTGGGAATTATTGCAACTCGAGGAAAGTACTTTGGCGACAGAGGCGGTGGTAGACGAACAGGCGCGTACCCAGCTAGACATGATTGGACCAGCCCCAAAAACCGTTATTTATGTGGTTCGTTGAAATGATGGAAAAACCTGCTGCATTGACGGGTACTCAGGGACGACGTTATTTCATATTGGGTCTATTGCTATTAGCGACATTAGGCATTGTTTGTCGAGCGAGTTATCTTCAACTTATTCAAAAAGATTTTCTGCAAGCTCGCGGTGCCGAACGGCATCTGCGGGTAGTGCCGGTATCGGCCCATCGAGGTATGATACTCGATCGTCATGGAGAACCCCTAGCCGTTAGTTCACCGGTAGATTCTGTTTGGGTTGATCCTAAAAGCCTGTTGCCCCATGCAAAGCATATAAACGCTTTGGCAAGTCTACTGGGAATGAAAACGTCGGCTTTGCAAAACAAGTTACAACGCCGCAAAGTACGCCGATTTGTATACTTACGCCGCCACGTAAGCCCAGAATTGGCCCATCAAATCAAAGCAATGCAGCTGCAGGGCGTACATCTTCGGCGCGAACACCGGCGCTATTATCCTACCAGTGAGGTGAGTGCCCATTTGCTGGGTTTCACTAACATCGACGATATAGGTCAAGAGGGGCTAGAACTTGTCTACAATGATCACTTACACGGTGTTCCAGGTAAAAAGCGAATAATTCAAGATCTTCGCGGTCGCAGCATCGAAGATATTGAAAGCCTTCAAATGCCAGAACCTGGCAAATCCCTAAGATTAACCATCGATCGACGTATTCAATATCTCGCCTATCGGGCACTCAAGGCTGCCTTTTTAAAACATAGAGCGAATAGTGCCTCGGCTATCGTTGTCGACGTTGCTAGCGGCGAAATTCTCGCGCTGGTCAATCAGCCTGCTGCCAATCCCAATGATCGCAGCGATAGGAATGCTCAATTGCTACGTAACCGGGCTGTGACTGACCTCTATGAACCCGGCTCTACCCTCAAACCTTTCACCATTGCTATGGCATTGGAGAGCAGTCTCTATCAACCGCATACGCCTATCGATACCCGACCTGGTTCTCTAAAAGTGGGTGGTAAGTTGGTCAAGGATATCCATGACTACGGTCTTATCAATGTATCCCAGGTGATCAGCAAATCTAGTAACGTAGGCACTAGTCTGATTGCCCTTTCTTTGCCAGCAGAATCCCTTTGGGATGTCTACCAAAAGTTGGGTTTTGGTAAGGTGTCGGGATTGGGTTTCCCTGGCGAACGAAGAGGTATATTACAGCACTCATCCTTCTGGAGTCTCATCGGTCATGCCAACCATGCCTTTGGTTATGGTTTAGCGGTGACCACCCTTCAATTAGCTCAAGCCTATGCTGTCATAGCGGCAGACGGGGTGCGTCGCCCCTTGAGCATAGTGCATGACGAATATTCTTTTACAGAAGATTTTCCGGTTTTCTCCTCAGCTACGGCCCGTAGCGTAAGAACCATGTTGGAGTTGGCGGTCACTCAGCAGGGCACCGGCTATCGGGCCGCGGTTCCGGGTTACCGGGTGGCTGGCAAGACAGGCACGGTTCGCAAAGTCAAAGACGGTCGTTACCTGAGTGGACGTTATCAATCTATTTTTGCCGGCATGGCGCCCGCTAGTCGTCCTCGCTTAGTGGTGGTGGTGATGATCGATGATCCAAGGCAAGGCGATTACTATGGCGGCAAGGTGGTGGCCCCCATCTTCAGCAATATTATGGCTGGCGCCTTACGGGTTCTTAATATAGCTCCGGATGCCTTGCCTATGGAATCAGCAACTTTAGCCAATGCTGCTGCTCAGGAAAATGAACCATGACTTGCTGTAAAGACTTCATTGTTAGGACTTGTGTAGCTCGTTCCAGAGGATGCCGTAAATACTTTCCTGTAGGCTTGATGACGGCCTTACGGGCCGCCAACACCTCTTTCACGAGCTACTACGTAAGTCCTACTTTGGGTAAGTCCTACAGCGTAAAGAACTCCTTTATATTATTAGATGGGGTTGAGCAGTTGTGATCAGGATGCATCTAAGCGAGGCGGCAGTACTGCTGGCAGGTGAGCTGACTGGTGAAGATGTGTCTTTCTCAGGGGTAAGTACAGACACGCGATCCTTAACCGCGGGCGAGCTTTTCATTGCCCTCCAAGGTCCCCATTTTGATGGCCATCATTTTGTGGCCAACGCCTGTGAGCAGGGCGCTGCGGGGGCCTTAGTCAGTCATTTTACAGAGGATGCATTACCTCAGGTTCAGGTGGCCGACACCCGTATTGCATTGGGGCGGTTAAGCGCCGCCTGGCAAAAACGTTTCTCAGGAACGGTGATTGCGCTTACCGGCAGTAACGGCAAAACTACGGTTAAGGAAATGATCCGCTCGGTGCTTGCTGTAAAGCATACTGTGTTGGCTACCAAAGGCAACTTAAATAACGATATTGGCGTACCGCTTACTTTATCGCGACTAGGCGATGAGTCTTTTGCTGTTATTGAAATGGGCGCCAATCATCAGGGAGAAATCGCTTACCTATGCCAACTGGCGCAACCCGATGTGACGCTAATAACAAACGCGGGGCCAGCCCATTTGGAAGGTTTCGGCGGTTTAGATGGAGTTGCTAAAGGCAAAGGCGAGATATTTCAAGGCTTGGGGTCTCAGGGTACGGCCGTTGTTAATCGAGATGACGTTTATGCCGACTATTGGATCAATTTGATAGGTGAGCGTCGCTTCATTGACTTTGGGTTAAGTCAACCCGCTCAAGTACAAGGGCGTATCATCGATGCTTCCTGCAACCGTATCCAACTCACTTTCGAGAGCCAGTCAGTCACCTTTGAATTGCCCTTACCGGGTGAGCATAACGTACGCAATGCACTAGCGGCAGCGGCGGTGGGTTTAGCTGTCGGCATACCTTTAACGGATATTCAGCAGGGTCTTTTGAAAAGCAAAGCTGTGGGTGGACGTCTCCAGCGTTTTGCGGGCCAACAGGGTTGTACCGTTATTCACGATGCTTATAATGCGAACCCGTCTTCTCTAGCGGCTGCTCTTACTACAGTGGGGGCAGCAAACACCGCTAAATGGTTGGTATTAGGGGATATGGCAGAACTCGGTGCCCAGGCCAAGGCTTGTCATAGGGAAGCTGGAATACAGGCGAGAGAGGCAGGTTTTCAACGTTGTTATGGGCTTGGCCCCTTGAGCCGCCATGCTGTGACAGGTTTTGGTCAGGGCGGTGTCCATTGTGAGACCGTTGAGAATCTTATTGAGACATTGCGCGAGGCTGTGGCAAATGTTGCCAGTAAGCCGACGTTGCTAATCAAAGGTTCCCGCAGCATGCGCATGGAACAGGTAGTGGAGGCGTTGGTAGAAACCACCTCTCCGCTCGCTAATGTAGGGAGGAATATCTAGTGCTGGTGTTGCTAGCGGAGTGGTTATCAGATTTCTACAGTGGTTTTAATGTCTTCCAATATTTAACTTTGCGGTCGATTTTGGGGGTGCTTACGGCGTTATTTTTATCTTTTTTTGTTGGCCCCCTGATGATTCGACGTTTGACCTTTTATCAGATTGGTCAATACGTGCGCGACGATGGCCCCAAAACGCATCTCGCCAAAGCGGGTACGCCCACCATGGGTGGGGCTCTTATCCTGGTGGCCATCGCTGTTTCCACTCTGCTGTGGGCCGATATTCGTAACCCCTATATCTGGATTGTCCTCGCGGTGACACTCACCTTCGGCGTGATCGGTTGGGTGGATGACTACCGCAAGTTGGTGCTACGCAATGCCAAAGGGTTATCGGCACGCACCAAATATTTCTGGCAGTCTTGTGCCGGGTTAGGGGCTGCTCTACTGCTGTATGGGTTAGCTTATTCCCCCATGGAGCTGCAGCTTATTGTACCGTTTTTAAAAAACGTCGCCATCGATTTGGGACTTGGGTTTATTCCATTCACCTACTTTCTCATCGTGGGTTTTAGCAATGCCGTTAACTTGACCGATGGGTTGGATGGATTGGCTATTATGCCTGCGGTCATGGTAGGTGGCGCCATGGGGGTTTTCGTCTATATCACCGGTAATGTCAAGTTCTCCACTTACCTAGGATTGCCCTATGTGGCTGACGTAGGAGAAGTTGCCGTGGTTTGTGGCACCTTGGTTGGCGCAGGTCTCGGATTTTTATGGTTTAACGCCCATCCTGCGCAAGTGTTTATGGGCGACGTGGGGGCCCTTGCTCTCGGTGCAGCTTTAGGGGTTATCGCCGTCATTGCGCGCCAGGAAATTGTGTTGTTGATCATGGGTGGGGTTTTTGTAGTGGAAACAGCATCGGTCATGCTTCAGGTGGCTTCTTACAAACTGACCGGTCGGCGCATCTTTCGCATGGCGCCACTGCATCATCATTTTGAGTTAAAGGGGTGGCCGGAATCCTGGGTTGTAGTCCGTTTTTGGATTATTACGCTGATTTTAGTATTGGTCGGGTTTGCCAGCTTAAAGATTCGTTAAGAAGGTTTGATGAACAACTGTTATCTTTTTATATTTTTGATTAATTTAGCAAAAAACAAAAGCGATACCCATTGCTTAGGGTACGCCTTTGGGTGGCACAGTTCATTATTGTGCGGCTGCAGAGAGCAGTAAGATGGATTTGCGCGGAACAACAGTGGTGGCTGGTTTAGGAAAGAGTGGTCTGTCCGCTGTGCGTGTATTGTTAGGATTAGGTAGCGAAATAGTCGTCGCCGACAGTCGCTCCGAGCCGCCAGGATTGGCTGCGCTGCAGCGGAATTTTCCAGATGTACGTTGCTATCTTGGCGAATTTCCTAAGTCGGTATTCACCCGAGCCACACAAATCGTGATAAGCCCTGGGATAGACCCACGAACCCCTGCCATTGCTGCTGCCCAAGCATCCGGGGTGCTTGTATGGAGCGATATCGAAGTGTTCGCCAGACTCGCTAAGGCCCCCATTGCAGCGATTACCGGTTCCAATGGCAAAAGCACTGTGACGACTCTGGTGGGATTGATGGCAGAGCGAGCCGGCCTTCGGGTAGCGGTGGGAGGAAACCTGGGAACCCCAGCCCTTGACTTGTTAGCACAGGCAGATACGGAGTTATATGTACTTGAAGTATCTAGTTTTCAATTGCAGACCACCTACAGTCTAAACGCTCATGTTGCCACCGTTCTCAATATCAGCCCCGATCACTTAGATCGCCATGGTAGTCTAGCCGCTTACCAACAAGCCAAACAGCAGGTCTTCCACGGCGATGGTTGCATGGTTGTCAATGGCGATGATGCAGCCGTTATGGCTATGGTAAAACCGGGTCGCCGCGTGGTGCGTTTTACCTTAAGCGATCCTGAGCCTGGCGAGTTTGGCTTGCGTCGCCATGGCAACGAGACGTGGTTAGCCTATGGCGATGACTGCTGGTTTGCAGCAACAGCTCTTAAAACCCGCGGCGTTCATAATCTAGCCAATGCCCTTGCAAGCCTCAGCATGTGTTGTGCCTTGGGTTTGCAACGGCGTCCTATGCTAAGCGCCCTAAAGGAATTCTCTGGTTTACCCCATCGTACACAACTGGTTATGGAGCGAGGAGGTATTCGTTGGTTTAATGATTCTAAAGGTACTAATGTGGGTGCCACGGTGGCAGCCATCAAAGGTTTACCGGGAAATTTGATCGTCATCGCGGGTGGTGATGGCAAAGGGCAAGACTTTGAACCCCTTGCTCCCGTGCTTGCTCAAAAAGCCCGAGCGCTAGTTTTGCTGGGCCGTGATGCTTGCCGTATTGCTGCAGCCATCGCGGGAGCGGTGCCCTGGTACCGGGCTCAGGACATGCGTCATGCCGTGGCGCTTGCTGCGCAGCTCGCGCGACCCGGTGATAGCGTATTGTTATCTCCCGCCTGCGCCAGCTTCGATATGTTCCGCAATTACGAAGAGCGTGGAACGGTGTTCGTGGAATCTGTTCGAGATCAAATCCTATGCTGAACAGCCACGCTTTTCTACCCAATAAGAAGTCGCGCAGTTCTCACTCCTCTGATCCATTGCCGCGTCTTGACCCTTGGTTGCTGTGGGCGGGTCTCGTCTTGATGGCTTTAGGGTTACTGATGGTGACCTCGGCATCCATGCCTCGAGCTCAAGAGAATTTTGGTCAGCCCTTCTATTTCTTATTGCGCCAGGGTGTATTTATGGGTATCGGTCTACTATTGGCCGCGGCAATCCTACGAGTGCCTCTAACATTCTGGCAAACCAGTGGCCCCTTGTTGCTCATGGTGGGTATTGGGCTATTAGTGGCTGTGCTCATCCCAGGTATCGGCAAGGAAGTAAACGGCAGTATGCGCTGGATCGTCGTTGGTCCCTTTACGCTGCAAGCCTCAGAACCCGCCAAATTGTTTGCCATTATTTATTTAGCAGGCTATCTGCAACGGCATAGGGTGGCCATTCAGACATCCACTATGGCCGTAGTGCGGCCTCTTTTGATGTTGGGAGCGTTAGCCATTTTATTGCTTTTGGAGCCGGATTTCGGTACCGCCGTAGTACTTTTAGCCACAGCGCTTGGCATGATTTTTTTGGCAGGCGTAAATATTTGGCGTTTTTTGGGTTTGCAGGGTGTGATTTTCGTGTTAATGACCGGTCTATTGTACACCTCGGAGTATCGGCGAGCACGTTTGGTAAGCTTTTTAGATCCTTGGGCGGACCCGTTTAATAGCGGTTTTCAGCTGACCCAATCATTGATCGCTGTTGGTCGTGGTGAACTGTTTGGCGTCGGTTTAGGAGCCAGCATCCAAAAGTTATTTTACCTGCCTGAAGCCCATACAGATTTTATATTTGCCATATTAGCGGAGGAGTTGGGACTCATCGGCGTGCTTGTGGTGATTGCTTTATACGTCATCATCGTTGCTCGAGCGTTTGCCATTGCCGCGCAGGCCGAATGGCTTGAAGCTCGGTTCGCCGCCTATCTCGCTTATGGCATCGGGTTATGGTTTGGCATTCAAGCGCTATTCAATATGGGTGTGACCCTGGGCGTGTTGCCCACTAAAGGTCTTACTCTGCCTTTGCTAAGCAATGGCGGTAGCAGTGTCGTGATCATGTGTATTGCCTTAGCCATTTTATTACGTATCGATGGAGAGATGCGCCGCGCTGACCCAAGACTTAGACGACGTTTTGTTCATGCTCCGAGTTTTTCCAAAAAGGGAACATTTGCACAAAGCCACTTTGGATCGGAGAAACCATGATGAAGCAGGGAGCACCTGTAGTGATAATGGCAGGGGGTACTGGTGGTCATGTGTTTCCTGCTTTAGCCGTGGCGGAACAAATACGCGCCAAAGACATTCCGGTGGTGTGGTTAGGTACGCGACGGGGCTTAGAGGCAAAGCTCGTACCCCCCACGGGTATTCCTCTGGAGTGGATCGGTGTGGCTGGATTACGAGGCACCGGCGTGCTGCGCTTGTTGATGGCGCCCTTGATGATCGGTAAGGCTATCTGGCAAGCAGTCGCTATTTTTCGCCGTGTTAAACCACGGGCTGTCTTGGGAATGGGTGGATTTGTCAGTGGCCCCGGCGGTTTAGTGGCTTGGCTGTTGAATATTCCTTTGGTTGTCCACGAGCAGAATGCCATGCCAGGATTAACAAACCGTTGGTTGGCCAAGTTAGCTGACCGGGTTTTAGAAGGGTTTCCTAATAGTTTTCCAGTCAAGCGGCAAGCCTTGTGGGTCGGTAATCCAGTCCGCGCCAACATCGTAGCTTTGCCAGAACCTGCAGAACGTTTGGCGGCCCATAGGAATCGCCCGCGTTTATTAGTCGTCGGAGGTAGTCAAGGCGCCCTAGCACTAAACCAATTGGTGCCAGCGGCGCTAACGTTAATGACGCCAGTAGAGCGTCCAGACGTTTGGCACCAAGCAGGGGGGAATCTTTGGGAAGCGGCTGTTCAAGGTTATGAAAAAGCGGACATCAAAGTTCGTTTAGAACCCTTTATTGAGGTGATGGCAGAAGCCTATGAGTGGGCTGATTTAGTCCTCTGCCGTTCTGGAGCGCTTACGGTAGCAGAGCTAGCTGCAGCTGGCGTCGGGGCGATATTGGTGCCTTTTCCCCATGCTGTCGATGATCATCAGACCGTCAATGGGCGTTTTTTAGAGCGCGAGGGCGCTGCCGTACTCATTCCTCAAAAGGCGTTGACGGCGCAACGACTCGCCGAACTTTTGCAAGAATTGTTAAATGATCCACCACGTTTGCGGACCATGGCTGAAGCTGCTCGGGGCTTGGCTAGAGCCGATGCGGCACAGTGCGTGGCAGAAATCTGTCTAACCCAAGCGTCGCTTGCGTACCATTCGCGTTAGCTTAGGAAATCAACACTTATTATGAAATTAGCAGTAGAAACCCAGCAAGACAGAATGCGGCGTATCCGTCGTATCCATTTTGTGGGTATCGCGGGTTCTGGTATGAGTGGCATTGCCGAGGTGTTGTTAAATCTAGGTTATGAGGTGTCTGGCTCCGATCTGCAGATCAATACCGTTACCGACTCTTTAAAGGGGCGTGGCGCTGTGGTTTATCGGGGTCATTTAGCAGAACATATTGAAGGTTGCGATGTGGTGGTGGCTTCCAGTGCGGTCACCCGCGACAATCCAGAAGTAGCTGCTGCCTTAGCGGCACGTATTCCAGTGGTGCCGCGGGCGGAGATGCTAGCGGAATTGATGCGTTTTCGCTATGGCATTGCGGTGGCGGGTACTCATGGTAAAACCACCACCACTAGTCTGATCGCCAGCCTATTGGCGGAGGGCGAACTCGATCCAACCTTTGTGATTGGTGGTCGGCTCAACAGCGTAGAGAGTAATGGCCGTTTGGGGGCCGGCAAGTATCTAGTGGCTGAGGCGGATGAAAGCGATGCATCTTTTTTATGTCTGCAACCGATGCTGGCGGTGGTCACTAATATCGATGCTGATCACTTAGGAAACTATGGGGGAGATTTTGCACGACTTACCGAAACATTCGTGGAATTTTTGCACCATTTGCCCTTTTATGGATTAGCTGTGGTGTGTATTGACGACCCTCAAGTGTGCGCGGTCTTGCCTCGCATAGGACGCCCTCTGTTGACTTATGGTTTTCAGCCTGACTGTGATCTTCAGGTTACTGAGATCCTTCAACAGGGCATGCAGACCCATTTCAAAGTACGCTTACCTAATATCACGCAGCCTCTTGGTTTTACCCTTAATCTGCCTGGTCGTCACAGTGTGCTCAATGCCGTAGCCGCCATCGCGGTCGCCCATGAACTGGGTGTGACCCCCCAGGCGATGCAACGGGCCTTGAGCAATTTCCAAGGTATTGGTCGACGTTTCCACTGCTATGGCGAACTGCCTATCGCAAGGGATGGTCATGTCACGGTTATCGATGATTATGGCCATCATCCCCGAGAAATAGGGGCGGTAATAGAGGCTATTCGGGGAGGTTGGCCCCAGCGACGCATAATGTTGGTTTTCCAGCCCCATCGCTACACCCGTACCCGCGATCTTTTTGAAGACTTCGCCCAAGTGTTATCGGAAGCTGATGTTTTGGTGCTGACTGACATCTATCCTGCTGGCGAGGCGCCTATCCCCAGCGCCGATGGTCGCACATTGAGTCGAGCTATTCGCATGCGTGGCAAGGTGGATCCGGTCTTTGTGCAAAGTATTAGCGAGATAGAACAGGTTTTATCCACCCTCTTGCAAGACGGCGACCTGTTGTTACTCATGGGCGCCGGGGACATTGGCGCCGTAGCTGGTCGCCTCGTCCAGACAGGTTTAGGGGCAAGCAAATGCTAGAGGGCAACATGGCAAGCCCCATTTCTCCCCTGCGCGGCAAGCTATGTTTATGCGAACCTCTTGCAGGGTACACCTCTTGGCGGGTCGGTGGTCCTGCTGAACGTCTCTATAAAGCAGCCGATTTAAGTGATCTATGTGTGTTCCTGCAAGGTTTAGCCACCCATGAATCGTTATTTTGGTTAGGACTCGGCAGTAATCTGTTGGTTCGGGATGGTGGTATTTTGGGTACTGTGATTGCGACTCATGGGGCACTCCAGCAATTGACTCAAACGGGTTCGCAAACCTTGCGGGTTGAGGTGGGCGTACCCTGCGCTAAAGTCGCTCGTTTTAGTGCTGCCCACGGTTTGGCTGGTGCAGAATTCCTAGCGGGTATCCCTGGACTTATGGGGGGCGCCTTAGCCATGAATGCAGGCGCTTGGGGTGACGAAACCTGGGCGCGGGTAGCAGTGGTGGAAACCGTGGATCGCCATGGCAATATTCATAGACGCACATCAGCTGATTATCGGATCGGTTACCGCACCGTGCAGGGTATGCCTGAAGAGTGGTTCGTGGCTGCCCATCTGCATTTAACCCCGGGTGATGAGAAACATGTGCGGGCTCGCATACGTGATCTGCTAGCTCAGCGTGCCGAAACCCAACCCACCGGTGTCGCTAGTTGCGGATCTGTGTTTCGCAACCCACCCGGTGGTTATGCGGCACGTCTTATCGAGACAGCAGGCTTAAAAGGCGCCTGCATCGGTGCTGCTTGTGTCTCCACTAAACATGCCAATTTCATTATCAATACTGGCGGGGCAACAGCCGCCAATCTGGAAGCGCTGATCGACTTGATTAGGGAGACCGTTTTAAAAATACACGGCGTCACCTTAATACCAGAAGTGCAAATAGTAGGAGAGCGTAAGTGAGATCTGGATTCAAACGGCCAAGAGGCGCCCGAGTGCGTACCGAGCACGTTTTAGGTGATCGTAAAACCCTATGGCGTCGTAGCCTGCGCTGGACAGGATTAGGACTGCTCATGCTTGGTAGTGGTCTTGGTGTTTATTTAGCCCAACAGCACCTATTAGATCCAGAAGAGTTTCCCATCCGCCAAGTGCGTTTAGAGGGCCAACTGCAGCACCTCACAAGGGCCGATATTATGGAAACGCTGCAGGCTTATGTGGGAGAGAATTTTTTTGTACTCAACATCGATGCACTACACGCCACCCTTATGGCTAATCCTTGGGTTGCCCATGCCACGGTGTGGCGTCAATGGCCAGATACCTTAAAAGTGCGTCTGCAGGAGCGGATTGCTTTCGGTCATTGGAATGAGGAGGAACTTATCGATATTCACGGTAAGCGGTTCCAACCTGCTGTTATTGAGCAAATCAATGGGTTGCCAAAGTTATCCGGACCAGATGGTTATGAATCGAGGGTTATGCAGCGTTATAAACAGGCTAACGCCAAGTTAAAAAAAGTGGGTCTTCAGCTAATAACATTAACGTTAGATGAGCGACTTGCCTGGCGGATGACTTTGCAAAATGGCGTTGAGCTGAAACTCGGCAAGGCGCATTTTGCTGAACGGGTTGCACGCTTTTTAGCCGTCTACTCTAAGGTTTTAGCGGGCAGAATCCACCGCATCGAAACGATAGATTTGCGCTATATCAACGGTTTTGCTGTGCGTTGGAAACGCGAATCGACGGTAACACGGTTATCACCAAGCCATGGGGTTTATAAGAAAAAACTGCAACGGACCGCTATTAATGTGCCTGGAGCAGCCATCCCCAGTGCAGAGTATGGGGTTAAGCCTATGGCAACTGAGTCGGCCGGTTAGTCAGTAGTAAAGAGAAGTTCATGACAAAAAAAGACGAAAAAAACATGATTGTTGGTCTCGACATTGGTACCTCCAAAGTTGTTGCTATGGTAGGCGAAGTGAGTTCCAACAACGATATAGAGGTGCTGGGTATTGGTTCCCATCCCTCCCGGGGACTCAAAAAAGGCGTCGTGGTAAATATCGAATCCACCGTGCAATCTATTCAGCGGGCTATAGATGAAGCAGAGCGGATGGCTGGATGCAAGATCTATTCAGTCTATACCGGGATTGCTGGTAGTCATATCCGCAGTTTGAATTCCCATGGGGTAACGGCCATTCGCAATAAAGAGGTGGCACCAGAGGATGTCAGTCGGGTTATCGATGCGGCTCGCGTGGTGGCGATTCCTGCGGATCAACGCATTCTCCATATCTTGCCCAGGGAATTTATTATCGATAATCAAGAAGGTATTCAGGAACCAGTGGGGATGTCTGGTGTGCGTTTGGAAGCCAAAGTCCATATGGTCACAGGTGCGGTAAGTGCTGCGCAAAATATTATCAAGTGTGTGCGCCGCTGTGGATTAGAAGTGGACGATGTCATCCTAGAGCAACTGGCTTCTAGCCGAGCTGTACTCACTGAGGATGAGAAAGAACTGGGCGTGTGTCTAGTGGATATTGGCGGCGGCACTACTGATATCGCCATTTTTACTAATGGTGCTGTGAGTCACACTTCGGTTATTCCTATTGCTGGAGATCAGGTAACTAACGATATCGCCGTGGCCTTGCGCACCCCCACCCAGCATGCAGAAGAGATTAAGGTAAAACACGCATGTTGTTTGACCCAGCTTGCTAACGCCGATGAAAACATCGAAGTGGCCAGCGTAGGTGACAGAGCTTCTCGGCGATTGTCTCGGCAAACCCTCGTGGAAGTCGTGGAACCTCGCTACGAAGAACTGTTTACGTTAGTGCAAGCTGAACTACAGCGCAGCGGTTATGAAAACTTGATTGCGGCAGGCGTTGTCCTGACCGGTGGTAGCGCCCGTATGGAGGGCGCCGTGGAACTTGCGGAAGAAATTTTCCATATGCCGGTGCGGCTCGGGTTACCCCACTATGTAGCGGGTTTACCAGACGTTATTCGCAATCCTATCTATTCGACGGCCGTAGGGCTTTTGTTGTTTGGCAACGAAAACCGGTCATTGAACGCCAACATGTCATTGTTGGTGGCAAGGAGAGGTTTATTTTCCCGTGTAAGAAGTTGGTTTCAAAGTTTTTTTTAGTTTTTTATAACGTAACACAATAACACTCCATTCGAATCATTTACCCAAACGATATGCCTGTGAGGAGATGCTGCTATGTTTGAATTGATGGATACCCGTAATGAAAGTGCTGTTATTAAAGTAATCGGTGTCGGCGGAGGTGGCAGCAATGCTGTTCAGCATATGCTGGGCGCCAATATTGAAGGCGTCGATTTCATCTGCGCGAACACGGATGCTCAGGCGTTGAAAACCGCTTCTGTCAGCACCACGCTTCAGCTTGGGGCTAATATCACTAAAGGACTCGGGGCAGGCGCCGATCCTGACATTGGACGCAAGGCCGCCGTGGAGGACCGAGAGCGTATTCGCGAGGTATTGGAAGGTGCTGACATGGTTTTTATTACTGCCGGTATGGGCGGCGGCACGGGTACCGGCGGGGCTCCAGTAGTTGCCCAAGTTGCCCGGGAAATGGACATTCTTACCGTAGCCGTTGTCACCAAGCCATTTCCCTTTGAGGGTCGTAAACGTATGAGCGTCGCCATGGAAGGTATCCATGAATTGGGTGAGTGTGTGGATTCCTTAATCACCATCCCCAATGAAAAACTCTTGGTGGTGTTAGGTAAAGGCGCCAGTTTATTGGATGCTTTTAAGGCTGCCAACGATGTGTTGCTGAATGCGGTGCAAGGCATTGCTGAGTTGATTACCCGTCCCGGTCTTATTAATGTGGACTTTGCCGACGTGCGTACTGTCATGGGTGAAATGGGTATGGCAATGATGGGTATGGGTCGCGCTGTCGGCGATGGTCGTGCCCGTGAGGCTGCAGAGGCCGCCATCGCAAGTCCCCTCTTAGAGAGTATTGATCTCGCTGGCGCGAAAGGCTTGCTGGTCAATGTCACCGCCGGTATGGATATCTCTATCGGCGAGTTTGATGAGGTAGGCAATACCATTAAAGAACTTGCCTCTGACGATGCTAACGTGGTCGTAGGGGCAGTGATTGATCCAGAAATGCAGAATGAACTGCGGGTAACTATTGTGGCCACAGGCATTGGTCAAATTGCGCAACCTGTTAGTTTGCGGGAAGACTACGCAAAGCCTTCGGTTAAGGTGGTGCAAAAACCGGCCCATGCCGTCACTGCCGAAAACGAGTATGCGCGAGGAGGGGAAAAGCGTGCAGTGGGGAACCGTCAAAAAACCGCTGGCGACAACTTTGCGGATCGTCCCGATGGTAATTTGGAGTATTTGGATATACCCGCCTTTCTGCGTCGGCAGGCGGATTAACAAAGCTTACTGCTATCTAGAGCGTTTTCGCTTTGATTGTAGACAAGGCAGCCGAGGCGAGGTGCGCACAATGTACATGCAGTACATGAGTACGCCGAGACCGAAGGCTAACGATGTATACAGTCGAATGGGAAATGCTCTAGAAGGAGCTGTTTGTAAAACTCGCGGTTTTGATGCCATCAAAGCCTAGAAGACGTCTATCTATAAAATGTATAGCTTGGCTATAGATGTTGAAAAGTATGCTAGATTGGCGTTTAGGTTAAGCGGTTCGCAAACAGCTCCTAGCAGAAAGTTAGTTAGGTTTATGACAGCACAAGGCATCTATTAAAAATAAAACTAGATTTTTTTATTAGAAGTACATTTACGATTATTCCCATCCTAAGTTTTGCTAAGCGCATCTATTGATGCTATGGCATTGTGGGTTAATACTCAAAAAAAGTTTGCGCTGATGTCATAATAGCGTAACGTAACAAATACGAACTGACCGCCCTTAATTAGAATTCGCCGGCATCTGGACGCTCAACACCGCGAAGGGCTGCAGCAATGCAATCGTTATGCAGATCAAAAACGAGTGGATCCACAATATGGTAAGGCAGCGAACTATAAAGAATGTTATTCGAGCAACGGGTATTGGATTGCATACGGGAGAAAAGAGCTGTCTTACCCTGAGACCCGCGGAGCCTGACGTCGGCATCGTATTCCGGCGGGTCGATTTCGGTCAACCGCTGGAGATTAGAGCAAGTTCTGGAAATGTCGGTGATACACAATTAGCCACTTCATTAGCGCAAGGACCTATCCGCATTTCCACTGTGGAACATTTGCTGTCCGCTTTGGCGGGTTTAGGGATTGATAATGCGTATGTGGATGTCAACGCAGCAGAAATACCTATCATGGATGGCAGTGCTAGTCCTTTCGTGTTTCTTATTCAATGCGCAGGTATAGAAGAACAAGTCGTTCCTAAACGATTTATCCGTGTCAAACGCTCGGTAGCGGTACACGAGGAGGATAAGTGGGCCCGTTTTGATCCTTATGAAGGCTTTAAAATAGGGTTTACCATCGAATTTAAGCATCCTGTATTCGGGGGTCACCATCAGCAGGCAAATTTAGACTTCTCTACCGTCGCTTTTGTCAAGGAAGTCAGTCGAGCCCGCACCTTTGGTTTTATACGGGACATACAACATTTGCGAGAACGGCGCTTGGCGTTAGGAGGAAATCTCCATAATGCCGTTGTGATGGATGATTACCAAGTGTTGAATGAGGATGGTTTGCGTTATTCAGATGAATTTGTAAAACACAAGATTCTTGACGCCATTGGCGATTTATATTTATTAGGATGTGGTCTTATCGGTTCTTTTACCGCTTATAAATCAGGTCATGATCTTAACAATCGCTTATTACGAACACTTTTAGCAGATCGTTCAAGTTGGGAAGAGGTCTCATTTACCGATGAGCGTCTTGTTCCTATTTCTTATCGGCAACCGGCGCAAATAACGGTTTAGTCTTATAAACACCATCAGTGAAACCTTCAGTAAGACCAAAAATATTCGTTGTTAATCATGGAAAAATCCTCGCCCCTACTGTTTCAATCTGGTTTTGAAACACCTACAAAATTTGCTTCCGCCACATCTACTCAAGCACAATCAGATGCTTTGCCCGTTTTGCCTGCTTCCCCACCCTCTGTTCCCGAAGCGCCGGAAGGTTTTTTAGATCAACTGCTAGCCTTTATTTATACGTTAGCCCATTGGGCCGGTGAATTGCTTGTTGCTTTACTAGATACCATTTTGCCTTTACAGACGCCAGGTAGCTTAGTAAATCCCATCGGTTTTCTGGCGATACTCACTGTTTTTTTGCTTATTGCTGAAGTTGCAAAAAAAGTAACTTGGCTAATAGTGGTGGTGGGTTGGGTGTTGATTGTCATTCGTATCGCTTTAGAAGCGATGCAAACGATTTAATCAATGCTGTGCTAAAAAAAGCAAACAAAGTTTATTCATAGAAAACATAGTTGCTTAGAGCTTGCGTAAGTTCTGTTTAGATGAAGTACGCTTTATTTTGTTATTTTTTGGCATTTTTATTGCTTAGGCTTAGATGGGTGTTCAAGGAAATCCTCAGCGGAGACTATCATGCGTCTTACTTTTTCTAAACTTACAGCTGGCGACAAATTTACTTGGCTTAGCCAAAAAATGACTAAAATCGACTCCCATTGGGCCAAATCAGGTTCACGGCAGGAATATTTATTTTCAGGCCATGAACTAGTGGAAATTCCTGATGCCGTTGACGAATGTTGGGAAGAACTTTTTCTGCAATATTATCAGCCCTTGGGAATAAAACCGTAAGCATTGTGTATGCTTAAGCCGAATTTCGTTCACGGGCATAAGCTTGAATGATTTCATTATGCTTAAAGGCAAGCTCATAAGACGGGATTTTGCTCAACTCGAGCCAGCGAATAGTTGCCACTTCTTCAGGTTGAGGTGTCAAAGTACCCGATGCCGAGCCAGTAAAGATGATAACCACGGCATGCCAGTTTAATGCTTTAATAATCTCATCGAAGTAGTGAAAAAACTTAGGAGAAAAATCTAAACCTATTTCTTCTTTGACTTCCCTTGTCACGGCATCCCTAGCCGTTTCAAAACCATCAATATGGCCCCCCGGTAAACAAAACTGACCCGCAAAAGGCTCAATATTTCGCTCAGTTAACAGGATTTCTTCATGGTCTTGAACTTGGCGGGTTATAATGGCGCCGACGGTCGCTTTGACATGAATTGCCATCTAGGTTTCTCCCAAGAAAATTATAATAACGCTACCATGGTTAGATGTTAACCTCGCTGCAGTTAATCCGGTTGATCTAAGGCAAAAGGGTGAGGATGACTGGCATGGATACGATCCAGAATACGTTGTTCTCGAGTTACTATAGTATGCAAAAACTCGCTTGCATCCCCCATGTGGCGAAATGCTTTATAGCCGTTATCGATAAAACTGTGCAATTCTCCAAAACCGGCTAAGTGGGTCGGTCCTTTGGAGAGTCGTATAACGGTATAAATAAAAGGAGTAGCAACAGCAGCATTGAGTTTTCTACCAAGCAGTTGAATCAATTCAATCTGATGAAGGCGTCGATCATAGGTATTACAAAGACGATAGGCTTCTGCATAGTGTTCTTCAGTCAGGTTTTCTCGCACCCCCAGTTCTTCAACCAACATTCGAGCCAGTTCCGCATCCAATTCATGGGACAAGGCATTTAACTCTACAGCCATGGCAAGGGGTTCTAAGAGTTTAGGTGGCATAGTTCTTACCATGATAGGATAGGCGCGTTCGAGATCTTGGTCGCGTTTGTTAAAGTCTTGTTCTCCGTACAATTCTGTCAGAAAAAACTCAGTGGCGGGTTTATAGCGAGGACTTGCCAGCAAGTCCTCGTAAGTTTTTTCCAAACGCTGAGACTGCCAGTGCCTGAGCATGCGTTGCTCAGGTGTTAGGCCAGTTAGGTTTTGCTCGTCTCGCAGTTTTTTGAGACGATTTAGTTGGTACAGTAGCAGCGCTGCGCCTTGGTTTTTACTTTCCATATATAAGGAAGTCTATAAATGGCTTGCTTAGTTGCATTAACGGATCAGCTTTTTCGCCAGATCCGTCTACGGCCCATGTGATACTTTATGTCAACGTAGCTCCCGGCGAAGAATCTTACCCACATTGGATTTTGGTAATTCCTCACGGAATTCCACATGCCTTGGTATTTTGTAGCCCGTCAACTGCTTTTTGCAGTGTTCGCGAATCTCTTCGGGGGTTATTTCGTGGCCAGGTTTAACGACAACAAACACCTTGACAGCTTCACCCGCTTTTTCATCGGGCACCCCAATACAAGCGACTTCCAGCACAGCATCCAAATGAGCGATCACATCTTCGATTTCATTGGGAAATACATTAAAACCGGAAACCAAAATCATATCCTTTTTGCGGTCCACAATCCGCACAAAACCTTCTTCATCGATGGTGGCGATATCGCCGGTAAGTAGCCAGCCATCTTCGGTAATGGTTTTAGCCGTTTCGTCGGGCCGTTGCCAATAACCTCGCATGACTTGAGGACCCTTAGCGCACAATTCGCCGGCTTCACCAAAACCAACCTCATTACCGTTTTCATCGCGAATGGATACATCCGTGGACGGCACAGGCAAACCAATACTGCTATTAAATGCCTCTAAATCAATGGGGTTTACGCAAATAACGGGTGAAGATTCCGTTAAACCATAACCCTCAAGGATACGCACACCGGTGGCTTTCTGCCATTTCTCAGCCACTGCCCGTTGTACGGCCATACCGCCACCCACAGCCAGTTTCAATGCAGAAAAATCGAGACTAGCAAAATCAGGATTGTTAACCATACCGTTGAACAGAGTATTTACGCCGCTAATGGCGGTGAATTTACCCAGTTTTTTAAGCTCTTTTATAAATCCAGGAATATCACGCGGATTTGTGATCAATACATTTAAACTGCCATATTGCACAAAAACTAAACAATTAACCGTCAGGCAAAAAATATGGTAGAGGGGCAGGGCGGTAATGATGATTTCCTTGCCTTCTTCCAGAACCGGATCTACATAAGCCTTAACCTGGAGCATATTGGCAATCATATTACCGTGGGACAACATGGCGCCCTTGGCAACGCCTGTCGTGCCACCCGTATATTGTAGGAAGGCCAAACTCTCTTTGTTGAGGGTAGGGGGATCAAGGGTCAGTTTATGCCCCTCATTTAAAGCGTTTTTAAAGGTTGCAGCGCCAGGAAGGCTATAATCAGGCACCATTTTCTTAACGTATTTGACCGCCAAGTTAATCAATGCCGATTTGGGAAATGGCAGCATATCGGCGAGTTCTGTCACAATCGCCTTTTCAACAATGGTTTTATCAATAACCTCTGCTAATACATGGGCAAAATTAGCCACAATAACGATTGCCCGGGCTCCTGAATCATTAAGTTGATGCTCTAGTTCCCGCGGTGTATAGAGAGGATTTACGTTAACAACGGTTAATCCGGCGCGAAGAATGCCAAACAAAGCAACAGGGTACTGTAAAAGGTTAGGCATCATGATGGCAACTCGGTCGCCGGTTTGCAGGCCGAGGCTTTTCTGAAGGTAAGCTGCAAAATCGCGGCTTTTGCTATCTAACTCGGCAAACGTCATGACGTAGCCTAAATTAGCAAACGCATTTTTGTCGCTAAATTTCTGGCAGCTTTGATCAAATATCTCAACCAGGGATGAGTACTCGTCTAAATTGACTTCGGCAGGAATACCTTCGGGATACCTTTTTAACCAAATTTTTTCCAAGGGATTTTCTCCTATAGCATTGGACATTAAAGAGGGAAAGCAACGAATTATGTTTATGGTAATAACTTAATAGCCTTAATCTTTTCCTTGTTATTTCAGGCAGCGGGAAAATAAAACTGCGGGAAAATAAAACTGCGGGATTTTTACCATGCTCCCCCAGACTAGGTCAAATAACCTCAATGGGTGATTTTTTATTTTATCAAGTCCTTAGCATAAACACTGTTTTTTCTGATTACGAAGAAAACAGTTAGAATTTTACTAGTAAGGCTTTGTCCTCAGCATTTTATAGTAACTTTTTACTGCATAGACACAATACGTCGAAATGTTAGATTAATACGCGGACCAATTGCTTTGCGGGTTTTGGGAAGGCTGTGTCGCCAACAGTGTTGGGTGTCGCCTTTCATAAGAAGCGTGCTGCCTGATTCTAAATCCAAGGAAATACGCATGACACGTTTTTTATGCTGAAAGTTAAACCGGCGTACAGCACCTAGGCTTACCGATGCAATCACTGGATTTTTACCAAGTTCTGGTTCGGCATCGCTGTGCCATCCCATGCTATCTTGACCATCTCGATACAGGTTCATAAGAACGCTATTAAAACTCACATTTGCTAGATCGTCCAAGCGCTGTTTAATATTCAAAAGAGTCGTATTCCAAGGAAGCGGTTCTAAACGCAGGCCAGAGTAGCTGTAGATGGCCCCTTTATCCCCATACCAGGCGCTAAGGCGGGGCGCAGCAATAGGTCGTCCATAGAGGGTAAGGACGTGTTGCTGCCAGGGGGTAGTAGTGAGCAAAGTTTGGAATAACGAGTTGTGGTCCGGGAAAGTTGATGGGTATAACAAAACATTGCCATCTGGCATTGCTAGATGTTGAACAGGAGAAGATTCACACGCTGCAGACTGTAAGTGTTTTTCAGTCATGGATGTATTAGTTTGTATAATGACTAAGGAGCTTCACGCTTAACATATAAGGATCACAGATGCTCAAAAAACCACATATTTTCCTATTACTGTTGCTAGTCATTATAATCTCTACAACTGCAGGGTGCTTTGCCACCATGGGTAAAAAGCAAAAGCTAGATGATACTTTGCGAACCTATGAAGGCGCTATTCGTTGGAATGAATTCGAGATGGCCAACAGTTTTGGCGCTAATCAAAAAACCTCACCAGATTTGTCGAAGTTGCAAAATATCCGCGTCACCGCGTACCAAGTCAAAAATAGTATCGCCTCGGAGGACGAGCTTAAAGCCAGGCAGACCGTGGTGGTTCAATACTATGATGCAAGCACCATGAGGCAGGAAACTGCTGTTCATAATCAGCAGTGGCGCTACGATGAAGAGCAAAAACGTTGGTTAGTAGAACCTAGTTTACCGGACTTCTGAAAAGCTTGATGGAGACTTCATAAACGGTATGGTTTATGCTCTGGGTTAGAGCGCCCGGGTTTTAACTGTATTCAAAATATCGAGCTCTTTGTTATCTATTTCAACGAAGGTGCTCCACCGATTCGCACCTCGCTTTAACAGCAGTTTCGCACAGGGTTTGCAGAAAAGACGGTTTGCCTGTCATCCTTTAATAAAATTTAAAGTTGTTCGGGTTACCTATTGCTCATGCTTCAGGAGTGGTGCCAAGAACCATCCTTTGCAAGCATCATTTTGGTTGCCTCCTCTGTCAGAAATCCTCGTTCAGATTACCGATAATACTTTCCGAAAAAATAGAGGTGTATCAACACATATTTCCCACAAGAGTCTGTGAATTTTTTACAAAGATTTTGTGACAAATTGCTTTGATCGGGAAAGGTGGATTGTGTGTTAATGGTCCCTAGAGGTTTTATTCACCTCAAGGTTGTCAAAGGTGGTATTGGTCAGAGTAGGTTCAGTCACTTTTTTGTAGAGATTCTGCCTCTAGGATTACCCTTTGTAAACTGAATTATCAAGCTCGTTTGACCGGATACTTTGTTTTTGAATTTGAACACTGCTGAATGGGATTTTGTGATGGATGAAAAACAGGATCAGCTCAATATAGGTATGTCCTTCGAACGAATCGCTGTGGACTACGAGCGAGAGAACGACGACGCCTTAGAGCTCAAAATATTAAATGAGGAGTTTATTCCCGAGGAATTATCGCCTCCGATTGTGCGTGCTCCTCTTTTTGAATGTATGGAAGTCGTTCGGATCGAAGGGCTCTTAGAAGGATCGAAAGCAGAAGTTTTTTCTGGGTCGGAGATGATCGGAGATGCTGTGAGTCATGATGGCGCGGCAGCGGTCGAGACACGACCTCTAAAAGAAAATGAGAATATTACGGCAATCCAAACCTTCGATACACAACAAAGCCCACCTTCTTTCCCTGCAATTCGTGTTTTGCCGCATCCTGAGACTTTACCAACACCAATAGTGCATGAGCCTGTTTTTGAGTGCTCAAGGTTCATTGTTATCAAGAGGGCTTTTGTTGGGGCTCGCGCTCAAGTATCGGTAAATGGCCAGCAAGTGAGTACTACTTTAATTCAAAACGAAACTCAAGGTATTTTCCTACCAAAGCGATTGTCACGCGGTGATGTTGTCGAGGTTACTATCACCCTTTGCGAAAACGCTGATAAAGATATCATTAAGATCGATGCAGAAAACCCAGCAAGAGCTGTTCGGGCGCCAAATCCTATGCCGCCCCCCACTATCGATCCGAAATCAATCACTATTGGCAATAAACGGATTATTGTATCCGATCTGGTTATAGGTGCCGATCAGACACTTCTTGAAAAACAATCCAGCACAAAAGGCATATATCATTCCTGGGCCCGGAGGGCTTGGTTTCTGCTTAACAGAGCGATAGAAGACGACGATAGCTACGGTGCTCAGCAGTCTTTGTGTGTGGATAGTATTTTTAGCACAGACATTCCGGCGAGTAGTTCGAATCCTGACCAGAATAGGTTGCCCGTGCCCCTGCTAGGTAGGCCGATCTGTCCCGGTGATACAATTGCGCGGGTGAGGGGAGTACGTCCGGGCGCTGTAGTTTGCGTATTTGTCAATGGTGTTTTGTCAGGGGTTGCAACAGCTCATAGCCCAAATATTCTTGTCCGTCTCGCTAATTCTTTTTTACCCAATGCAGGCGATAAGGTAACAGCGCTACAGTATGTGTGGAACATCGTCAGTCCCCACTCCGCGGCTGTTGTGGCGGACTTCATTAAAGACGTCGATATCGATGTGGAAGGAACCGGACCCCATCTGGATAATGAAGGACAAATTGTTGAAGGTCTCTTTGACGAGCAGACAACTACGCTTCGAATCCGGGTAAAGACCTGCTGCGACAATAAAGAGGCAGAAGATGCTCAGGCATTGATCATTAGCGAGACTGGCGAAGAATTCGGTCCAGTCACGTTATCCAGGTACGGATCCGGTCTTTACGAAGGCGTTCTTTTTTCCGAGGAAGTTGATGGGCTTCCTGCCGGCAGATACGTAGTTGTGGTCAGAGGGTTATGTTGTGGCAAGGTAGGTGAGCACGAATTTGAGGTTCTTCTTAGCAGAATCGATTTAAACGACCGCACGCCGCCCTCTCTCTCAGTTCGAGCGACATCTCAATCTGGCTCGATGGTAATGTCAACAGCCGGAGGATCGGCACCATCCAACCTCGACATTTATCTTTTCGAATACATTGATCTCGATGTGGAAGCGCAGGACTTCCAAGGGTTGAAGCATGTCGCCACATCGACTGTGATTGGACGAATAGACCGAACGCGCGGACCAAGCACCTTTTCTGCCTCCGGTGCTCCACCCATTCCAATTCGCAAACAGTTGCAAATCCGTGTGGACTACAAAAAGCTCGGTCAAGATTTCATTACTGTAAGTGCATCAAATTTTGGTCGCTTCTCAACGCCGGTCAACACACCGCAGTTAACGGTAAATATACTTCAAAGAGAACCGCACCTCGATGCCCTGTCCTCAAGGCGCGTAACAGTATTCGACAAGATCGATTTTAGCGGTCGCCATTTCTTAGTGCCGGGTGAGGGTACGGTTATTCACTTTAAAAAAATGGGAATGATGATTCTTGAAGAGATTGTCGATCCCTCCATTTTGCAAACGACTACGATTAAGGGTCTTGATATTCCCGATTCCTTGCAGCCGGGGAGGTATGATGTATGCGTACTTGTTGGCCAGGCAAAACTTATGAGCAACTCGATGAGCATCGAGGTCATCAAAGCGAAAGAACCTGAAACGCCTCCAAAGATTACAAATGTGGCTGTTACTCTGCAACGAAGTACCATCTGGGATGGGCAAATGAAAAAAATCGTTTGGACAAAGTCTGTAACCCGTCTAGATTTTGGTACTGGATTTAATAGTTTTTACATTCTTGAAACAACAAATGTTAATGATGGTGTTGTCGAGTTGGCAAACTCGGAGAAGTCATATTTTTTCTCAAAGAACGAAGTTTCTAATGCTTTCAAAGACCAAACATTAGTTGATTTTTGGGCAGCGCAGCCAATTGGGAATTTTAACCTTGCCCAAAAGAGCACGTTAGTATTCAAGTTTAAAGTAACCGATCAGAAACCTTAAATACTGATCTTGTGTTTTACAGATGATTAGATTTATCTAACTGTCTCCAGCTTGGCGCGTCGCTTTCCACAGCGTCGCGCTATAGATGATTGATTCGTTATTTAAGGTATGCTGTTTCAGCAAATAAAGAAGATTGCATACTATAATGCGCATTTATAACAATACGCATCTATAGCAATCAATAAAATCAAAAGAATTGCATTGTGCCTCAAGCTGCCCAACCCAAACAGGTTATTGTTTTTGCTGACCGAAATGGCTATGAGCCGTTTACGGCATGGCTTGAAGCCCTACGAGATCTGAAAGGAAAGCAACGGATACAGGCGAGACTAAGACGGCTTGAGCAGGGGTTATATGGTGACTGCGAGTCGATTGGTGACGGTGTTTCAGAGCTGAGAATGTTCTTCGGCCCGGGCTACCGCGTTTATTTTGGTGAGCACGCCAATTGTATTGTAGTCTTATTATGTGGTGGCGATAAAAGCACTCAAAACAAGGATATCAAACAGGCCAAAACCTATTGGAAGGAGTATCAGACTCATGACAAAATCTGAATACAGAAGCTTTAATCAGGTTGAGGAGGAATATTACCGGAATCATCCGAATGAAATTGATAGTTACCTGACAACCTGTTTTGAAGAATACGCCGAGGACGGTTGTATACCAGCCTTACTTGCCTCCTTGCGCATGATTGCCCGCATCAAGGGCTTGTCGGCGACCGCCGGCGTGGCAGGTCTTTCTCGCAAAGAGATGCAAAAAGCTTTATCGGAACAGGTTAACCCCGGATTTGAAAGCATCAGCGCGATCATACAGGCCATGGGTTACCGCTTAGTACCTGAGAAGCGGGAAGTTCCGCATGTCGAATGAGTTTTAATTAAGTTATGTAGGGGACATGATCTTGCCTAGACAGGTTACTGTTCTTCTCGCAAGAACCCCGCATGCAGCGTGCCGCAAAAAACCGTTTGCCGCCTATTATTGTTGACGGCGTGGAATGGCGAATGCTGCTTCTAGGCACATACCGACCCGTCCTTAGTCTATAACGTAATTGTAGTGAAAAGTAGGTTGAGGTGAGATTGACGAACCCCAACATATCAACTCCCGCCTTTACTTCGGGGTTCATTGTTATTCATTCCAAACCACCAAAACCGCTATTATTTGTTTAGCTCGCGGAGTCAAGTAAATAACTGACCTTAAATATCACATCAAAGCCAAAATTAGTCATCTGACTCCCCTATTAATAGCTAATTCTGTTACTGCTTTAGTTATCCTAATATAAGATTCTGATTTTAAAAAAAATTTAATAACGTTAAGTTGGCCCTTTTTTTGCAAAAATCATTCTGTTAATTAGTATGGTTTAGTAAAAAGATTTTTTCTTTTTTAGTGCTGCTCCTGATAGCTTCGTGTGGGTTGTTAGACTTTTTTGTGCAGTAAAACGGTTTTGTGTTACTAGTCTAAAAGTTGGTTTGAAAAATACAATTTATTCATAGCAACTCATTAATTAATAAATGATTCTTTAAAATAGGTATACCACAACACAATCCCATAGAATCTAATTAACAGTATTAACAGTTGTTGAGAAATCACTTAATCAATTTACTCAAAAGTAAAAGGGAATTCTTATGAGATTAATATTGGCAATTTTTTTACCTTTTCTGCAATTTTTTACTATAGGTAGACCCTTCGCTGGCACTATTTGTTTTGTTTTGCAAATAACGCTTATTGGTTGGCTTCCGGCGGCTATTTGGTCTGTCTATGCATTAAGTCAGTACAAAACTGACAAAAAAATTGCTCAGGCTATGGCTCAATCTAGTTGAAAATTAAATTCAAGCTTCATTTAAATAAACGGTATCTCAAGGATGAAAAAAACTTTAGTTTATTCAGTTTGTTTATCATTTAGTCTTTTCGGTTGTGCAAACACACCACTTGATTACAAGACGGGCACTGAAATTACCCAAGCACAAATTTCACAATTTACAGTGGGTAAAACCTTACAAAATGAAGTTGTCAATTCTGTTGGACAACCAAACCGCAAAGAGGCTCTCGGTGCTAAAGAAGTTTGGTACTACGATTTCAACAAAGTAGGCGCCTTCTTTAACGGTAACGTAAGCGAGGCCACCGTTTTTGAATGGGACGCTTCGGGTAAACTTTTGCAAGTTTATAAAACTGGAAAAAGTGCTAAAACGGGTAATGCATTGCTGGATGCTGCTAATGCATCTTCCATTTAAGAGTACATGTCGTTAGCCTTCGGTATCGGCGTGCTCATGTGCTTTTTGTACACGATACGCGCCGATTTCGGCCATTCTTAGTCAACTAGAAGGCTGCTGAGCTGGGCTAGGTTCTACGAAAGCCTCTTCTTGTAAAAAAGTCCGCCGCTCGATCTCGCTTTCCACATGGGCTAACCACTCTTCAGCCATCTGTTGACTACGCTTGTCGGTCAGCGCCTTTTCGAAAACCGCACGCGCCTGAACAAACTTGTTTTGATTAAACAGCGCCATGCCAAGCATAATATGGGCGGTGTCCGGGCGTCGTAAGCCCCCTTTAGCCAAACCTTTTTGTAACGCCTGTACGGCATCATCCCACCGTTCCAGATTGATATAGGATTGCGCAAGCCGCACATAAAGCTCACCTTCTTGGGCTAAAGCAGCCGCCTGCTCTAAAGGGGAAATAGCTTTATCGTCTTCCTGGGCCTGCTGCCAGGCTTGGGAAAGCAGCCGCAGGTTATTTTCAGATTCTGCGATGCGTTTTGCCGCCAATTCTTTTTCTAACAGTTCTCCTGCCTTAAAGGGTAGGCCATGGAGCATATAAAGATTAGCTAGATTCATAATCTGATGGGATTCTTTGATATAGCCTTTTTCGTAGAGCACTTCGGTAATAGCCAGTTGTTTCGCGGTATCGCCCAATTGGCTATAAACCGCCGCGAGGGTTATTAAGTAGCGATCTTTTGGATAAAGCTGTATCAGCTCCTTCAGCACGTCTACCATACGCGGGTAGTCTTCCAACTCAAAATAGATAACCTGCAATAACAACAACCAATTTTCCTTGGGGCGTTGACCCTGCTGCCGGGATATTTGGATGGCGGTGCGAATGGGTTGCAGGGCCTCTTTAAACTGCTTGAGTTGAAAGTGGGCTTGTCCCAGCAATACATAAACATCCGCCGCGGGTTCTTCCGTCATAGCCAATAACTGGTTGATGGAGACGAGGGCTTGTTGATAATCTTCGACGACAAAATACAATTGACTGAGGGTTTTCAATGTACTCTGGGTTAGGGCATCGGGAAGTGCGCCCTGGTCTAGCACCTGCTGGTAAGCGTTGATGGCCTCAGCGTAGCTTTCCTGTAGATAATAGGTATAAGCGGTATAATTCCAAACCTGGGCGGTCTCATAGACGCTTAAGCTTCTGCGACCCCGTAGATCGTCTAGCAACTCATGGACTTCTGAGTAATTTTCTTGTTCAGCCAATTCTTGGGCTTCCTGCAGCCTTTTAAAAACCCTCTGACTCATGGCGGCAGTGGCTTTCGTGCTCCGGTTCTCATCATCCGCATTGTTTACCAAAGGGACAAACAACATCCCTATGCTTAACCAGACTACGATCATTGCATACCAACCGGACTTCTTTAGGTACTTAAACACCCGCTTTCACCTTTCCAAACGAAACGAAATCTTATTGCGCACACCCGCCACTTCGACGGGTTGACCGTCGATGACGCGGGGTTTGTATTTAAACTTTAAGGCAGCATCTACCGCGGCTTGATGAAAAATATCCGTTTCAGGGGACGATTCCACCACCCGCACGTCTTTCACCATACCCCTTTCTGTCACAGTAAACTCGATAATCACATAACCCTCTATACCCCGGGAAAGAGCGCGTCGGGGATAAACCGGTTGCACTTTAACAATGGGTAAATACTCGCCGTCGCCCATTTGGAGACTGAAACCACCGGCTGACACATCCATATCAGTGTCCACGGGGGCGGCATTGACAGCGATTTTGTTGACCGTGGGATTAATGTCATCCAATTGTGGTGTAGGGGGTTTTGGAGGTGGTGCTTTTGGTGGCGGCGGTTTTTTCGGTTTAGGCTTTTTTCGTTCAACCACCTCTTCCCGTTCGACCCGCACAAAATCTACCACTTGTCCGCGTTCCACCTCATCGGCTATGCGATCAGACGAAGTGATAAGATACTGCATGGTCCAAAGCAAACCCAAGGTTACAAAAGCTGCAAGCAGCAGACCCAAAGCTAGTCTGAGCAGGGTTTGTGGCGTATTTTGAACAGCTACGGTGGTCATGACAGCGGGCTTTGCTAGAAGAATCTAAAAACCAAATCAAGGGTCTTGAGCGGCAATGGCCACATTGAAAACTCCTGCTTGACGAGCGGCATCCATCACTTCAATAAGCGTCTCGGTTTTAGACTCTTTATCCGCCTGGATCACCACCGAACCTTGAGGGTTCTCAGCATACAATCGTTCAATATTGGGTCGCACAGAGCGAATATCCACCCGCCGCCGATCAATCCAGATTTCATTTTTAGCGTTTATCGCCACCAGAATATTGGCTTTTTCCTGCTTGACGGCGGTTTCAGCATCGGGTCGGTTGACATCAATACCCGCCTCTTTAACAAAAGTCGCCGTCACAATAAAAAAGATCAGCATGATAAACACCACATCCAGCATAGGGGTGGTATCGATACTAGACTCTTCGTCATCCCCTATGGAGCGAGAACGGTTTCTACGCATACGCATCTCCTCAAACGGGCTATCAAAGGTGATCGGTGATCAATTGTTCGCCAAGGCGCTGACGTTCGCGAACCACTCGGCGCTGTAGATAAACGTTCATAAATATGCCGGAGAGGGCCGCCACCATACCCGCCATGGTGGTAATCATGGCCTTTGATACGCCGGTGGCCATGGAGCGAGGGTTGCCGGAACCCGCCACCGCCATCACATCGAACACTTCAATCATGCCTGCTACGGTGCCCAGTAGTCCCAATAGCGGGCATAAGGCCACCAGTGCTTTGAGCACCCGAAGATGACGCTCCAATCCTTGCGACACCACGGATATGAGCCGTGCGCGAACTTGATGAGCGTACCAGGACCGACGATCAGACCGCTCCTTCCAGCTTTGCAATGCTTGGTGCATCGCTTGCCGATGACTGCTCCGTAAATAGAATAAGTGATCGAAAATCAGCCCCCACATGATAAAGGTTACTAGAGCAATCACCACCAATACGGGTCCACCAAGCTCCAAGAAATCCCGCACATTATCTTTAAACAAGATAATGGGTTCAGACATCGTTAGCCATAAATCCGCCATAACAACACATGCCTTGGTTTAGGTTTAAGCGGCTTCAGCAGCTTGATCGGAAAGGGCCATGTGGTGTTTCTCGGCATGTTCGGCCACTAAACCGGCGGCTTGTTCTTCCAGAATTTGCGTCAAACGCTTTGCTCGGCCAGCCACTAAGGTATGGAGCAAAACCGTGGGAATAGCCACCATCAGACCCAAAGCCGTAGTAATCAGGGCTTGAGAAATACCGTTAGCCATGAGTTTCGGATCACCGGTGCCAAATAACGAGATCGCTTGAAAGGTAATAATCATGCCTGTGACTGTGCCGAGCAGCCCCAACAGAGGCGCTACCACAGAGATGATCTTCAGTAACATGACTAGCCGATTAAACTTAGGTGTTTCTTTAAGGATGGTTTCTTCCAGTTTTAACTCCACGGTTTCAATGTCTGCTTGGGTATTATCGTGGTAGGTCTTTAGCACGCGACCCAACGCGTTGTTGTTATCCGGTTTGTCCAGGTTGCGTATTTGTCGGTTGACTTGTACTGAAGTAATCGTCAATACCACGAGACGCTGTAAGGCAATCAGCAGGGCCAAAGCGCCCAAACCTAAAATGATATAGCCGATAATGCCGCCCTGATGGATGCGCTCCCGAAGACTTGGCGTTTGCACTAACAAGGAAAGTAGCTGACCGCGGGACGGATCGAGGCCAAAGGCAACCGGCCCCTCACTGGCGTTTTCCAGTTCCGCGGCGCTAGCCCGGTAACGTTGTTGAGGCTGACGAGCCAGTTCCACAAGCTGACCTGTTTCAGGGAGGTACTCGAGGTACTTGCCATCGGCAACCACATTAAATAAACCGACTCGCGTCACATCCTGTTGCCCTTGATCGCCATCTGCGCTAATCACCTCTGCTGGAAACTGAACTACTTTGCCGGATTCCGTCATCTCCCGTTGCAGCTCGAACCAAAGCCGTTCAATATCATCGATGGACGCTAATTCACTGGTTTCGCCCATTTTCTGAGCCAGTTCATTGAGGAACTGGGTGCGTTCTGGAAATTGTGCTTGGGTGAGAGAGTTCTCGAACTGACCCCGCGTATCGCCGGCCACTTGTTGAATAACGCCAAACAATTCTTTGAGGGAACCTAGACGGTTATTGAGCACCTCTTGGAGCCTAGCGATCTCGGCTTCGTTTTCTTCAAAACGGGTTTCTAGGTTCTCACTGCGTTTCTCTTCCAGGGCCTGCTCTGCCTGAGCTTGCTCGAGTAGTTCCCCCTGGCGCGCCAAATTCGCCTCAAAGACTCTAATGCGCTCGGCGTTGGTTTCAGCGTCTTCGGCGCGACCGGTTTTGACCTGGTCTAGTAACGCATCTAAAGAAACAGGTTCATTAGCCAATAGGGATTGCTGATAAAACAAAGCAACCAAGGCGAGTAACATGATACACGTCCTGATCATGACGCCGAATCCTGGGGGGCTGGCACTGGCATAACCAATAAGTCCGGCGCGGCCTGTTTGCGGGCAATCCGTAGGCCATTAGCAATCTGTTGCCGATAGCGTGTCGGCGAAAGTTCTGCCCACCCCTGATTGGTCTGATCCCAGACACCGCTGCGCTCACCCGACAACGTTTGAAATAATAGAGACACCCGGCCTATGCGCAAAAAATTTACCTCTTGCGCTTTACCGTCCAGTTCCAAGGTGCCTGTGTAAGCTTCGATGGTGCGCCCATAGTCATTTTCGATCTGATACGCTTCTAGCACGCGACGAAACTTTTCCGCAGCCGTGACATCCGAGCGCTCCATCATGGCGCGTAAATCAGCCACCCGCTTTTCGCGTTCTTCCCCAAGGAAAGGCAGATCCAGTTGCATAAAGGATTCTAGGGCATCGATCATACGCACCATCAGCGGTACAACTTGGCGTTCAATGGAGGATACACGATCGATGGAATCTTCTATGGAGCCCATTTCAGCCATTTGATTATCAACTTGTTTTTGCAACAAGTTGTTGTAAACCCTTAGCCCTTCAATCGTATTAATGACTTGTCGGTATTGGGTTACGAGATCTTCAGTCTGATCACTCAATCTGTCTACTTGAGTCTGAGCTTGTTTGCCTTCTTTAACCCGCTCTTGCCCTTCTGTGACCACTGGATCTACGGTTGCAGCCCAGGTGGGAAAAGGCAATAACGCTATTGTTATCAGCGCCAGCGCACAAAGTAAGTTTAAGCTACTGCTGGTGGAAGATTGCGGATAAGGCAAGGAATATAAACGTTTCATGGAAAAAGTCTGTTTCTCTGCAGAAGCATTAAAAGCTGTTGATCATCGCTTTTCGCTCGCTATAGACATGGCTTGGCAAAAAGCAATACTTTTTTTGGAAGGTTAAGCCGACAAACCCGCTGTTTACTACCGATCAATAACAAATTTTTATAATGCTACCCGTCTTCTATGAAATAAATGTGACAGTCAGATTTTCCCTCGGACTGTCATAAATCCATAATATTTCGCCGCTAGTTTGTCCCTCGCAGCCGAGCGGCTCGAAATAAGCGCTAGTCTGCAATCGCCATCCCTATAGAGCGTGACGTGAGCGATCACCCACACAGACTGTTCCTATCGTTGACGTCTTGGGTAAACATCCATCTGGCCTCCCCTAGAACTGCTCTTGATTCAACTACTCAAGTTTATAAATGCACATGAAAAATATCCCTAGCTTAGTCATTTTAATCAGTTTTTGTATGCCTTCTGTGTTTGCTCAAGGGAACACCGAGCAGGGAAAAATCGTCTTGAACTTTCAGCAAGAAGAACAACCGGTCCCAGGGATAGCCATGACTATCGATGATACCGAGCAGGCAACCACTAACGCTGATGGCATCGCCGAAGTGGTTGTCTCGCCGGGTCGCCGGACAGTGACTTTGCGCCGCAATGACAGGGAATTAACCACCTTAAACGTACTCGTGTCAGACAGCGAGGAACTGACTATTGTTGCTGATGTTCAGGCGGGCGCCAATGTGCCAGCCGTGGACTATGAAAGCACAGGTATTCCCGGTGCTACGCCGGGTTCAGGTTCTGGTACGATTACCGGTCGCGTGACCTCAGGGGTCAGTGGTGAACCCGTTGCAGACGCTGAGATTATCATCCTAGGCGCTGCCGTAGAGACACAAAGCGATGCTGAGGGACGCTTTACTCTGGAAGTGCCTGCAGGTAGTTATGGTTTGTCCGTATCCCATCAAGAACACCGTAGTTTTACGGTGGATCATTTAGTGGTGGTGGCGAATGAGCCAGTGGCGGTGGATGCCCAGCTTTTTCCCCTAATGGCCCTGGATATCGCTGATCCACTGGCGGATATGCCCATGGAGGAAGTGGTTGTGACCGCGGGTTTTATCGCCGATGAAGCCAGCATCGCAGGCGCCATTGAGGCGGTTCGTTTAGCCCCCGATATCTCAGAGATTATCAGCGCTGATGAGATGGCGGCGGCGGGAGCGGGTGATGCTGCCGCGGCCCTAGAGCGCGTCACCGGTATCACCGTCCAAGACGATCAATTTGTCAATGTGCGGGGATTACCTGAGCGCTACACGAAAACCCTCTGGAACGGTTCTGAACTACCCAGTCCCGATCCAAATCGACGTCTAGTGCCACTGGATTTGTTTCCCACCGATGTGCTAAGCGCCGTTCAAGTGCAAAAAACCTACTCCGCCGATCAACCCGGTGAATTTGCCGGAGGTCTAGTGAACCTGCAGACAGCCAGCGTACCCGACGAGGATTTTTTCAAGTTATCTATCGGCATCGAATACAACAGTGAGACAACCGGTCAGACGGGGCTGGTTTACGAAGGCGGTGATTATGACGATCTAGGTTTTGACGACGGTACCCGGGAATTGCCTGATGCCATCGATGAAGCCACGCGGGGCGGTAGTGTTGAATTGGGTCCGGAATCTTTTTTGAATCCCGATGGTTTTACCCCGGAGGAATTGGAGCGTTTGGGAGAATCATTCCCGAACATCTATGAGATTGAGGAGCAAACCCTAGAACCGGATTTCAGTCTGGCGGCGAGCGGTGGTAGACGATGGGATAAAGACTGGGGCGATGTCGGATTTTTAGGCGCCTTTATTTACGACAGGGAATGGTCCTATCAGGAAGGACCGGAGAATACCTTCGGTTTAACGGGTAGCGGGTTGGTTCCCCGGGATCAGTTCGATGAACGGGAGACAGAAAAAGAGATTACTTTAGGGGGTATGTTTTCCTTGGGGTTGGGCCTTGCTAACCATACGCAACTCACTAGTAATACATTTTTAATCCGCAAAACTACCGATGGGGCACGCATCCGGGATGGCATACGCAGTGAAAACGATGAGATAGTGCGTGAGTTTACCCTAGAGTGGGTGGAGCGGGAGTTGTTTTCCCAACAACTGATTGGAGAACATACAGTTCCATTGTCGGGGGATTTTGAATTAGACATAGACTGGCGGGCCATGTATGCAAAAAGCCACCGCGACGCCCCCGATCGGCGCTTCTATCGTTACACTCTGCAAAACGATGTGTTTGTCTTTGAAGAAAGTTCTATCGCACGGGATTTTTCGGAGTCTGAAGACACCACCCGCAATATAGCCTTCGATCTGTCGCTTCCCCTGGGTGAGGAGGGCAAGCTCAGTACCTTGCTCAAGACGGGATGGTCTTATTTGGATCAAGAACGGGAATCCGATGTACAGCGCTTCCAGTTTCGTTTCCAAGGGGGTTCAACACCCTTTGATATCGCCACCCAACCCAATCCCGAAGGTATTTTCACCTCCGACAATATCGGTCCCGATGGTTTTGTGATCGATGATTTGACTGGGGCCAATGACGATGCAGAAGGTGAGCAAACAGTGACCGGTGGTTACGTGTTGGCGGATACCTATGTGTTTGATCTGTTCCGTATCAATACCGGAGTTCGCTATGAACAAGCGGATCTAGAAGTGCTGACCTTTCAAGAAACGCCGGGTGGTCTTGAAAACCCAGTGCAAGCAGACTTGGATACCGCAAAAACCCTGCCTGCCGTTACCGCCACTTGGTTTATGACCGATGCCATGCAGCTACGGTTGGGTTATGGGACTACGGTCTCGCGGCCTAATCTCCGGGAACTGTCTCCTGCCTCTTATGTTGACCCGGTCACAGACGATGCTTTTATCGGTAATCCAGACCTGGAAGAGACCGAAATCGAAAGCTTTGACATGCGTTGGGAATGGTATTTCGGCGATGCGGAAAATCTCTCCATAGGGCTTTTTTATCGGGATTTTGAAAGCCCCATAGAAACGGTAAAAATACCGGGTTTTAACACGCCTCGCACCTTTCAAAACGCGGACTCGGCGGAAGCCTATGGTATCGAAGTGGGGTTTAGGAAAAACCTGGATTTTCTTTATGAAAAACTGGCGGATTTCTTCACCTACGGAAATGTCTCCCTGATCGATTCAGAAGTCACCATTTCAGAAGACACCCTCTTTACCAATACCAATCCAACCCGAGAATTGCAAGGCCAAGCGCCTTACATAGTCAATATGGCCCTTGGCTACAGTGGTTTTGATACGGAAGCAACTTTGCTTTTTAACGTAGTGGGTGAGCGAATCTCTGAGGTGGGTGTGCAGGGTCAACCCGATATTAAAGAACAACCGGCGCCGCGGTTAGATTTTATTTTAAGCCATCAGTTAACCGATTCACTCAACCTAAAATTTGCCGCCAAAAATCTTCTTAATCCGAATACTGAGTTTAAACAGGGTAACGAGACGCAAAGGGCTTACCGCGAGGGATGGTCGATGGGAATTTCCCTAAGCTGGGAATTATAACTGGAGAAAATTCTTGATTGTCTTGTGTTTGTTAAACGTTACAGGTGATTATTGCAGGTACATAGTTTTGTCGCAAAAGTGTCACCTTTTCTTCATCACGATTTGATAGCGTCCCTAGCGCTTAAAACAAAGCTTAACCTTAAATACAAGAGAAGGTTCAATGAAATACAAGAAAAGTTTTATTTTTTATGCGCTTTTAATCAGTACCTGGGTGGCCGCATCCGCGGCGCACGCTGTTAGTATCCAACAGTTTGCTGTTGATGCGGGTGCTGTTAATTTTACTAATGTCAATCCACAACTCGATGGTACTTTTGCCGCCCAAGATCCTGCGGCTAGACTCGGCAATACAACAGCGGTTACCTTTGATGATGTGCGGGCTGTGTCCCAGCTTCCAACGCAATCAGGGCAAAATCCAGCAGGCATTTGGGATAATAGTTTTTTCGAAGCCACGGATTACATTGGGGCGGTGGACCCGGACGCCACGCAGCCCTGGTGGGAAGGGTGGACGCTTCACGAAGGACCAGGGAGTCTCAAGCCCACACCTGAGCATCCGCTGGCGGCAGACGTTGCTCAAGGTCGCATCACCCCGGCGGCCACGGCCGACTGCCCGGCGGGAACGGCGAATGGCAACGCCACGGCGACGGTTTTTGGTGCACAATTTCCGGTGTGTTTAATCAATGCGCCTATCACAGCGGATACCAAGCTGACTAGTGATCATGTATATCTGCTGACCGGCACTATTGCTGTGGGTGACGGTGGGGTGCAAGGGGCTACGCCGGCGACGGTGACACCGGTGACGTTAACCATAGAGGCGGGCACCCAGATCTATGGAGCCTTGGGCACCAGTGCAGCTTTAGTGATTACCCGCGGTTCCGATATCTTTGTCAACGGCACCGCGGAGCTACCGGTGGTGATGAGTTCAGCCGATGGCAGCGACCTAGCGATGGCCAATATTGGCGTTGGTGATAATTTTACCGGCTCCAACGAATGGGGTGGGTTGATCGTCGATGGGTTTGGGGTAGTCAACGAAGGCGCGGAGGTACTCAGCGAAGCGGCCCCCGATGGGGTGAATCGGTTCTTCGGGGGTAACGACCCTTTGGATAGCAGCGGAGCGATTCGTTACCTGGTGATTGCCGAGTCCGGTGAGGAGTTTCGTCAAGACGAGGAAATCCAGGGGCTGACGCTGGAGGGGGTTGGCTCCGGCACGGTGATTGACTATGTGCAGGTGCACTACAGTGGTGATGATGGCATCGAGTGGTTTGGTGGCACGGTCAACGCCAAGCACCTGGTGGTCACGGCAGCCGATGATGACAGTTTTGACATGGATCTGGGTTACCAGGGGGGTATCCAGTTTGCCATCGCGGTGCAGAGTAATGGATTAGGGGATCGTACCATCGAGTCCGACAACAATGGCGATAACTTCGATCAACTACCTCGCACGCTACCGACGATGGCCAATATCACCCTCATCGGTCGCGCTGGCAGACCGGATACCACCACCACCGGCGCTTTGCACCGGGAAGGCTTTGGCGGTTTTATTCATAAGGCCATCATTACTGACGCCGGCGCCGCGCCGCCTGATCAATTTGAGACAGCTTGTCTTGATATCGACGATACTTCTGCCCAAGTAGACAGTGGTTTATTAGTTTATCAAGACGCTATTTTTAATTGTGCGGTAGCCAGTTTTGCCCTGGATGACGCTGGCGCTGGCGGTGATCCCGGTGAACAAGGATTGTTAGCGTCTGGACAGATTCAAGAAATCGACCCGCAGTTAAATCCCGCCTCTTTTGCCGCCCAGGCTGCGGAGGCCGCATTACCCGCTTCTACCCAGGTGACCTTTAATCAGGCTGCTAATACATCCAGTCTAGTAACCCCCGAACGGTCTGCCTTTGGTATCTGGCAGGATAGTTTTTTCGAAGCCACGGATTACATTGGGGCGGTGGACCCGGACGCCACGCAGCCCTGGTGGGAAGGGTGGACGCTTCACGAAGGACCAGGGAGTCTCAAGCCCACACCTGAGCATCCGCTGGCGGCAGACGTTGCTCAAGGTCGCATCACCCCGGCGGCCACGGCCGACTGCCCGGCGGGAACGGCGAATGGCAACGCCACGGCGACGGTTTTTGGTGCACAATTTCCGGTGTGTTTAATCAATGCGCCTATCACAGCGGATACCAAGCTGACTAGTGATCATGTATATCTGCTGACCGGCACTATTGCTGTGGGTGACGGTGGGGTGCAAGGGGCTACGCCGGCGACGGTGACACCGGTGACGTTAACCATAGAGGCGGGCACCCAGATCTATGGAGCCTTGGGCACCAGTGCAGCTTTAGTGATTACCCGCGGTTCCGATATCTTTGTCAACGGCACCGCGGAGCTACCGGTGGTGATGAGTTCAGCCGATGGCAGCGACCTAGCGATGGCCAATATTGGCGTTGGTGATAATTTTACCGGCTCCAACGAATGGGGTGGGTTGATCGTCGATGGGTTTGGGGTAGTCAACGAAGGCGCGGAGGTACTCAGCGAAGCGGCCCCCGATGGGGTGAATCGGTTCTTCGGGGGTAACGACCCTTTGGATAGCAGCGGAGCGATTCGTTACCTGGTGATTGCCGAGTCCGGTGAGGAGTTTCGTCAAGACGAGGAAATCCAGGGGCTGACGCTGGAGGGGGTTGGCTCCGGCACGGTGATTGACTATGTGCAGGTGCACTACAGTGGTGATGATGGCATCGAGTGGTTTGGTGGCACGGTCAACGCCAAGCACCTGGTGGTCACGGCAGCCGATGATGACAGTTTTGACATGGATCTGGGTTACCAGGGGGGTATCCAGTTTGCCATCGCGGTGCAGAGTAATGGATTAGGGGATCGTACCATCGAGTCCGACAACAATGGCGATAACTTCGATCAAACACCCATCTCCACGCCAACATTTTCCAATATCACGTTGGTAGGGCGTGCCGGTAGACCGGATACCACCACCACCGGCGCTTTGCACCGGGAAGGCTTTGGCGGTTATATACACAAAGCTATCATTACTGACGCCGGCGCTGCTCCTCCTGATCAGTTCGAAGATGGCTGTCTTGACATCGACGATACCACGGCCCGCATTACCGATGGTTCATTGGTGTATCAAGACGCTATTTTTAACTGTGCGGTTCCAGGTCCGCTGAGCGCAGCGGATGAAGAAGTTGCGCCACCGGCTCCAGCTCCCGCGCCTGCACCAGCTCCGGCACCGGCGCCTGCACCAGCTCCCGCGCCTGCACCAGCTCCGGCACCGGCTCCTCCCGCAGGGCCACCTGCACCTCCTCCTGCCTAGCCTAATAGATAAAGTTAGTTAGGCGCTTAACTTCTTCAGGGTTATCCACGACTGTCAAAGTCGTTGGATAACACCTGGGTACTCTTTCTCGTCAGCATGTTGACTTCATCGGATAGTCCCCGGTGAAGTCTTTCTTACATGGCTTAGGCAAAACCTACACATAAGCAGGACTTGGGTAGCTCGTGCAAGAAGTGTTCTCAGGGCCTGGATGGCCGTTATCAAGCCTGCCGAGAGGGAAGTGTTTACGGCGTCTTCTGGAACGAGCAGCAATAGTCCTGTCTCAAAAATCACTATGGCCAGATAACTGACCTAATCAGGGAACTCATTTAATTTGTTTTCCCATAACCCCCACCCCCCGGCGTTTCAATGATAAATATATCACCGGGCGTCATTTCCGTTTGTGCTGCGGCACCGATGGTTTCTTCCCGTCCATCATGACGTAGCACCCAGTTGCGGCCCACAGCGCCGGGCTCACCGCCAGCCATGCCATAGGGGGGAACAGTGCGATGGCCGGAGACGATGACAGCTGTCATGGGTTCTAAAAAGCGAATGCGTCGCACCACGCCATCACCACCCCGATGTCTGCCTTTACCGCCGCTACCTTTGCGAATAGAGAAATCTTCCACCAGCACCGGATAACGCCACTCCAACACTTCCGGATCGGTAAGGCGAGAGTTGGTCATGTGGGTATGCACCGCATCCGTGCCGTCAAAGTCCTGCCCAGCGCCGGCGCCGCCGCAAATGGTTTCGTAATACTGTTTGTCATTGTTACCAAAAGTAAAATTGTTCATGGTGCCTTGAGCAGCGCCCATGGTACCTAGAGCGCCGTAAAGGGTGTCGACAATGGCTTGGGAGGTTTCCACATTGCCAGCCACTACGGCTGCCGGATAATGGGGGTTCAATAGACTGCCCTCGGGTACGATGAGCTGCAAAGGTTTGAGGCAACCTTCATTCATGGGAATGTCATCATCCACTAAGGTACGGAACACATACAGCGCGGCCGCTCTGCAAACAGACAACGGTGCATTGAAGTTGGACGGTTGCTGGTGGGAGGTGCCAGTAAAATCCAGGGTTGCCGAGCGGGTGTCTTTATCCACGGTGACTGAAACACGAATTACCGCACCGTTGTCCATAGGGTATTCAAAATGCCCGGAGGAAAGGCGGTGGATAACCCGGCGCACCGATTCCTCAGCATTGTCCTGCACATGGTTCATATATGCCTGTACCACAGCTAAACCAAAATGATGCACCATGCGCTGTAATTCCCGCACACCTTTTTCGTTGGCGGCAATCTGGGCCCGTAGGTCTGCGATATTTTGATCCACGTTGCGAGCTGGATACGTTCCTTCTCTCAACGCATGGCGTATCTCCGCTTCTAATAAAGAGCCGCTGGCAACTAGGCGTAAATTATCGATCAGTACGCCTTCCTCTTCTACACTGTGGCTGTAAGGCGGCATGGAACCCGGGGTGATGCCGCCAATATCCGCATGGTGGCCACGGGAACCCACATAGAACATCACATTTGCGCCAATATCGTCGAATACTGGGGTGACGACGGTGACATCAGGTAGATGGGTGCCGCCATTGTAAGGGGCGTTAAGCAAAAACACATCGCCGGGATGCATTTGTCCCTGCCATTTACGCATCACTTCACGGACGCTATCGCTCATGGAACCCAGGTGTACCGGCATATGAGGGGCATTGGCCACCAGATTGCCTTGGCTGTCAAATACGGCACAGGAAAAATCTAAACGCTCTTTGATATTGACCGAATGGGCTGTGTTGGCTAGCACGCCACCCATTTGTTCGGCGATGGACATATAAAGATTATTAAAGATCTCAAGCATGACTGGATCAGCATCAGTACCAATGGACTGTTGTTTTGGCCGAGCCAGTACCCGTTCCATGATGAGATGACTACGGCTATTGATGCGGGCTTGCCAGCCGGGTTCTACCACTGTTGTGCTATTAGGGTCGACGAGGATGGCAGGTCCGTCGATTTGGTCGTTGGGCTGTAAACTTTGCCGGTCGAACAAGGGCGTATTGTGGTGTTCGCCGTGGGTATGCATGGATACCATTGTCAAAGGTTGTGGCACCGTATTCTTCTCTTGACCAGGTAGTATTGGATCATCGTCGACGCCTGTGCTGCCGATGGCTTCCGCAGACACCGATTCTACGATGAGAGAGCGATCTTTCATGACAAAGCCGAAGTGCTGTTTGTGCAGCTTCTCAAATTGCAGTCGCATGGTTTGCGCGTCGCCAGTGGGTACGGCTAGGGCAGTGTCTGTGCCTTCGTAGCGCAAATAAGCTTTTTGAATGACGGTTATTCGATGGTTTGTAATACCCTGATGTGATAATTCATCCTGAACTTTAACGGAAAGACCTGCGCAAATTTTTAAAATCTTTTTTAGTGCCGCTTGAGAGAAACGTATCTCCACGGATTGCTGGCCCATAGCACGCATATCGGCTAATCCCATGCCATAGGCAGACAGTACGCCGGCATAGGGATGAATAAATACCCGCTCTATGCCTAGAGCATCAGCCACTGAACAGGCGTGTTGTCCGCCAGCGCCGCCGAAACAGCAGAGGGTGTATTCCGTGACATCGTAGCCGCGCTGCACAGAGATTTTATTTACCGCATTGGCCATGTTATCCACGGCGATCTTAAGAAAACCTTCCGCCAGCGTTTCAGCATCGACGCCAACCTGGTCTGCCAGTAGCGCAAATCTTTTAACCACAACATCACGATCCAGAGGTTGATTGCTTTGCTGGCCGAAGACCTGGGGAAAATAGGTGGGCTGTATTTTTCCTAGCATGACGTTACAGTCCGTCACCGTTAAGGGACCGCCAAGCCGATAGCTGGCAGGTCCCGGATTGGCGCCGGCGGATTGCGGGCCTACCCGCAGACGGCTGCCGTCATATTCCAGCACCGAGCCGCCACCGGCAGCGACCGTGTGAATGCTGAGCATAGGGGCACGCATACGTACACCGGCTATCACGGTTTCGAAACTACGCTCTAGCTCGCCATCGTAGTGCGAAACGTCAGTGGAAGTGCCGCCCATATCAAAGCCAATGAGCTTGTGAAAGCCAGCCATGGCGGCGGTGCGCACCATGCCCACTACACCTCCAGAGGGTCCAGAAAGAATGGCGTCTTTACCCTGAAAGCTATGCGCTTGTGTCAATCCGCCGTTGGACTGCATAAACAGGAGTTGAGCATTGCCTAACTCATTGGTGACTTGATCCACATAGCGGCGTAGTAAAGGTGAGAGATAGGCATCCACGACAGTTGTATCGCCTCTGCCCACCAATTTCATCAAAGGACTGACAGCATGAGAAACTGAGATTTGCTGATAGCCCATAGAGCGGGCTATTTTAGCCACGGTGTTTTCATGAACTGGGTAGCGGTAACCATGCATAAAGATGATAGCCACACTGCGAATACCGTCATCAAAAGCGGATTGTAAAGGAGTTTCCGCTGATTCTGTGTCCAATGGCACCGCCACTGTACCGTCTGCCCGTAAGCGCTCATTCACCTCGGCCACGCGCTCGTACAATAGCTCAGGCAGCACAATGTGTTGGTCAAAGAGCCGTGGACGGGTTTGGTAGCCAATGCGAAGCGCATCGGCAAAGCCTTTCGTGATAAGTAGGAGGGTGCGGTCGCCTTGGCGTTCAAGCAGGGCATTAGTAGCCACCGTAGTGCCCATTTTTACCGCTTCTATTTTTCCTGCCGGAATGGTTTTATCTTTGTTTACACCCAGCAGTTCGCGAATGCCGTGTATCGCAGCATCGAGGTAGCAGTTTGGATTTTCTGAGAGTAATTTACGGATGGCGATGCTACCATCGGGCCGACGGGCTACTACATCGGTAAAGGTACCACCCCGATCGATCCAAAACTGCCAATAGCTAGAATTTTGATTGTGCATCAGTTAGTCTAGTTCTATAAAAAAGTTGATCCAGCTAAAGTTGCAAGGTATCGCTGCCGTGTGCAGTCCCAACTAATATGCCTCTTTTATTTATATAGAATGCTACATAATAAAGCGAATTAAGGGCTATATAGGTTGAAGTAGCGTAAGCTAATGTACTGCGTTATGGTATTGGGTGACTATAACGAAATACGTTCGTAGATTGGGGGGAGTAATGTATCCAACAATTAGGGGAATATAATTTTGATGAATTGTTCAAAGCCATCATTCTGTGCTTCAAAAGCGCGGTTTCAGTCAGGCGCAAAATTTGTAAATATGATGTGCCTTGTTACCGTTCCGTTTCTTGCGGATGCTGCCTTTGCCCAAGCGTGGGTAGTGTCTCCGGAAATTAGTTTAAGCCAAGAATATGAGGATAACTACAGGCTGGAAAGTGATTCGCCAACAGATCAAGTTTTCACAACCGTGCTCACTGGATCAGTAGAAGCTAGTAGATTGACAGAAATTTGGGACCTACGCGCATTTGCTCGATACGATGCTATACATTACGAAGGAGATGACGATGATTTGGCCGATAAACATAATCAGTTTGTAGGTCTAGGTTCTCTCTATAGAACGGAATTGGGAGAATGGGAGCTAGACGGCTCTTATCGGCGCGATACCATACAACGAACCCTCGACATTCTTATCGACCCCATCGAAGTAATCGTTGATCCCGGCGAAGACATTGACGACAATATATCACGTAGACAAGTGCGCCGTGAAAGAATACTGCTACAACCCTCTTGGCGGCGTAATCTTACCGAGCTTACAGAAGCCGAATTGTCCTATGTGTTTAATGATACTTCTTACGATACACCTCCGGAAATCAATATTATCGATTTTACCGAACATACGGCAACTGCGCAGCTATTTAGAGACATCAGTCTAGTCACCACATTGAATGCTACCGTTGAAGGAAACTTTTATCGTGGCGATGAAGATCGAGAGTTTGATAACTATGCTTTGTTGGTAGGTGCTGATCACGAGTTTTCCGAGCTTATGAGCGCAGGATTTGCCCTCGGCGCTCGTTTTACTTCCTTTGATACCCCTGGTGAAGATGGCGACGAAACCGGTCTCGTGGGCCTTGCCTATGGTGAGCGCCGTACAGAATCGAGTAGAGTTCGGTTTGAATACAGTAGACAGCTTCGCCCCAGCGGTGGGGGTGAATTGTTGGAAACTGACTTAGTTACCCTTCGCTTGGATCAAGATCTGCGGCCTCAGTTAGATTTTTTGCTGCGAGGCCGATTTTTCCGCAATCGATCTGACGTGGAGGGTTCTAACAATGATAGATACTACGCCTCGTTTGAGCCAGGGTTAAGGTGGGCTTTGACACAGGATTTGTCGGTCGATGTTTTCTACCGTTATGAGTGGGAAGATCGAGATACAGAGGATGATAGTGCCGAAAATCATGTTGCATTTATTTCTTTGAATTATGTTTGGCCTACGATAGAACAGGAATTGCGTTAAAGAGGCTTCCCTTAATAACAGAGCTTAATGTTAAGCGGAAGTAAAAATTTGACCAAAAAAGCGCCGTTGTAAACGCTCTAGCGGCGCTTTGTCTTTTAAGAAACAGCTAAACTGCTGGTACTCTCCTGCTAAGATAACCGATCAAGATTTTAAAGGTTCAATGCAGCTAGAGTCTTCATGTTTAGGATTGTTTACGCCTGTACTCACTGAATAAGCCGTCATCTGCTCAGCGGGATAAGGTTTTAGAAGGGCAGCAAGGTGATCGGTAGCGCTTTCCCAGGGACTCAGCCAGGTTTCGTAGTCATTAGGGTGTAAAATTACTGGCATACGGTCGTGAATAGAGTCCACTAATTCATTAGCGTGAGTTACGATAATGGTGCAGGATTCCAAAATTTCACCGGTTTCACTTTTCCAATGTTCCCAAAGCCCAGCAAAAGCAAATAAATTATTATGCTTTAATCTTATGTAATAAGGTTGCTTGCCACCGGATTGGGATTTCCATTCATAAAAGCCGTCCGCCGGAATCAAACAGCGCCGTTGGCGGAAGGCAGCGCGAAAAGCGGGTTTAACAGCGACGGTTTCCGCACGAGCGTTGATAGTTCGATAACCTATTTTTGAGTCTTTTGCCCAAAAAGGCACTAACCCCCAACGTAGTATGGCAAGTTCCCGACCCTGAGCTCCCCTTCGAACGGCTGCTACAGACTGTGAGGGAGCAATGTTAAACCGGGGTGTTAGTTCATCAGACTGGGCGAGAACTTGAAAATGCTTTTTAAGCGTTTCAAAGTCTGTGTGCAGGGTATATCGTCCGCACATAGTGCGTGGCTCACCTTTTAGTAACCTGGTTTTTCATGGGTTTAGTAAAGCATCAGAAAAGATGTAAGGCAAGTTCAGAATGGGTACAACGGACTCGCCATCCGCAAAACAAGAGACAGCAACAGATTGCCAATTTAAAGGCTCACTGGGCAGTGGACATGCTTGATCGTCGCTGACGGGTTTGCATTGGGGCAAGTCTGCCAAGAGTAACGCGCCATACTGCAATTCAGCATTTGGATTTTGATAGACCACAAGTCCAGCCAAGCACTGGCTACGCTCTATAGAGCGACCATGTAGCCATGCCGCCAGATCGAAAGCAGGTAACAACCTTTCGTTCCATATCAACACATGTCGACAATAAGAGGGGCTATGGGGGACTTCCAGAAGTATAGGGGATTCCACCAGGTGAACCATTTCCCGCTCGCCTACAGCGCCCCAAAACTTACCGCTCAGGCTAAATATCCACGCCCTACTCTTTTTTGTTTCAGAAAGCATGGCTGTTCTCCTGATGCTTAAAACCAGCGATTAGGTTTGCTAAACGAGCGGTTGTCGTCACGCACCCAACAGCGTCGCCATGAAGAACAAGCGCTTGCACTGGGGAAGTCGCTGTTTTCATACAGGCTGGAAGCGGTTGTAGCTGCATATTCTGCTGACGCAACGGCTCGATTTGATCACACGCTAAGCCGAATGCGTGGTTGCCGTCTTTGAGCAACACACACATTCGGCGTGTGTTGGGGATAGCTAAAAGCACAGCTAGCTCACTGGACAGACAAAAAACCGGCCATGATTCCCCGTCTAGCGTAAAAGCGCCGATTGCCGGAGGTTCTTGGGGAGTCGTTGTTGAATCCAAAATAGATTCCAGACTGTTTATTTCCTGTTGAGGAAGTAATAACTTACAATCATCAATACTGACTACCGCATAGAGAGACACAACAGAAGTTGTAGAAGCTAGACGATCCATCAAGGGTTCCTCAATGCTGTACCGATATTTTGTAGCAGGTCGTCTTCCGAAAAAGGTTTAGTCATGTAAAAATTAACCCCAACTCCTTTAGCCTTCTGGCGATGCTTATCAGTAGAACGTGAAGTAATCATAATGACGGGTATCTCACGGGTAGCCTCGTTAGCACGCACATGAGCGGTCAGTTCTAAACCGTTCATACGCGGCATTTCCATGTCTACAAGTAATAAATCAGGTTGTTTGCCTTCCATAGCACTAATAGCTTCTAAGCCGTCTTTAGCGGTACGCACTTCAAAACCTGCATCCTCGATAAACTGGGCTAGAGAACGCCGAGCACTTAACGAATCATCCACGATTAAAGCACAACGTCGATGATCGGTGTCGGCGTGTTGACCAACTTCAGCATATGGTTGGGAGGTGTTCGATAGTAAACTTGGCAAAGGCGCACGTAACAGATCGGGTAGATCGAGGACAGGCACCACACTCCCATCACCTAGGATGGTAGCCCCGGCTACACCCGCTAATTTGGGAATATAATAACCAAGATGTTTGATAACCATATCTCGACTATCTAAAACTTCTTGAACCATAACTGCTCGTGTAGCACCCGCATCATCTTGAATAAGCAGCACAGGGCAATGGCCTGTGGCGTCAGCATCGCTTGGTAGATTTAGTAGATCTTCAAGGGTATTAAATTCATAAAGATCATCACCTAACTGGTAGGTAGTCGAGTTGCCAAGTCGGCGCACTTCCCCGATACCGGGATAGAGGATTTGCTCAATCCCTCGGTCAGAGAGAGCAAAGCGCTGTTTGTTAACGCTAACCAAGAGAGCATGGGTGGACATTAAGGTTAGTGGTAGCCGCAATTCCAATAGACAGCCTTTGCCCGCTTCGGACTTAATATTGAGGGAGCCTTTAAGTTCTTTGACGCGACTATAGACAGCATCCATACCAATGCCTCGGCCTGAGGTCTGAGTTGTCGCTGTGCGTGTAGAGAAGCCAGGCACCAAAATCAACCGCGTAATTTCATCGTCCTCTAGCTGTTTATCTGGGTCGATTAAACCCTTGCGTTCCGCAGTGGCACGAATTGCCTGCAAATCAAGCCCAGCGCCGTCATCCTGACAGCGTACTACCACGCGGTTGCCTTCCCGAAAAAACCCTAAGTCAATACGACCAACCGGATCTTTATTGGTATTTTGTCGTACCTCAAAGGTTTCAATGCCATGGTCTATGGCATTGCGCAGCATATGCATCAATGGATCCACCAAATCATTCAGTACATTGCTGTCCATTAGGGTATTTACACCGCTTATTTCTAAGTTGACTTCCTTATTGATAAGTCTGCAGGTTTGACGAACGCTGCGCTGTAGACGGGGCGCCACGGTCTTCACAGGGACCATGCGGGTGCGTAAAACTGCACCTTGGCTTTCCTGTTGCAACCGTCCTTGATTGACTAAAAGGTCGTCAAGATAGCCCAAATCGTTGGCAACTTGGTAACTGAGTTCTGCAGAGTCAGCAGCAATTTCCACCAGTCGATGGGTCACCGTGTTCAGTTCGTTGTATTTCTCTAACTCCAAAGGATCAAAATCGCTCTTCACCACCGATTTGACCAAGGGTGACGAAACATTTTGAATATCCACCAGCTGTTCCAGCTCATTGGTCAAGTGCTGAAACAATTGATTTTGGGTCTGCACAGCCTGGGTGTGAAGCATGGTTTTTTTAGCTTGTTCTTGAACCTGACCGGTCAAAATAACGCTTTCTCCCACCAACCGTAGCAGTTCATCCACCAGCGAAGCAGGAATACGCAGCATGGGCTCACTGGCCTCGTGGGGAGTTGGTGCGTCTTCCTTAACAGCCTCTTGCGATGATTTTATTTCAGTATCGTGTACCTGTGATTTAGGAGAGGGTGCTTCGTCAGCAGTGGGTATACCGTGTTGGTCTATACGATTTGCCCAGTCCAAAATCTCTTGTAACACAGCGATGGCCTGAGTCGGGGGTTCGCTGATGCCCAATAACGACTCGCTCATGGTTTCGAGGCAATCGGCTGCATTCATCAGGGTGTCAGCCAAAGCTCGGTTGGGAAGGGCGGCATGTTTTGACAAAGCCAGCAAAATATCCTCTATATGGTGAGTTAACGTGGCAACGCCACGCACACCCACCGTATTACCCGCCCCTTTTAAAGTATGCGCAATACGCTGCGCCACATCTACGTCCTGCTGGGTGCCTTCACCGTCCACAATGTTTTGTATTGCCGTGGAAAATTCACTAGTCTGATTGGGTAACTCCTGCAGCAAGCTATCTAAAAGCTCTGGATTAACATCCTCCGGTAATGCTAAAGACACGTCCTCTGGTTGAGCCTGCTGTTGGCGTGCTTCAACCTCAGCGTCTTCTATTTCCAATTTGGCTGTTGCCAGTAGATCTGTTAAGGCTGCAGCGTCTTCACTGGGCAGCGATGTTGGCCAGCCGGTATCTTGGAGATAATCGACCAGAGCCTGACAAACCTGCTCATCAGAAAGGGCCTGTAAATAATTGAGTACCCTATCAGGCCAACCCTCCACCAACTGTCGTTGCTCATTGGTGAAAGTCTCTTCCGCAATAGCGAGGGCCGATAGATTTTCCTGAAGTCGTGTACAAACCTGGTATAGTCCTGCTAAACCAATACCTTCAGAGGCATCGGCAAAGCGCTCCATCTGTTCTGCATAACTGCTTAACGCCTCTGTTCGAAGCTCGGGTTGAGCGGCTGCATCCAGTACCTCGTCCAAAGATTCAGCCATCAATGCAATTTCAGCGCACAAAATCTCTACCAACTCGCAGTTGGCACCTAAGCCGCTAGAAACTATATTTTCATCGTCATCGTCATCGTCATCGTCATCATCATCGTCATCGTCGACGTCCATGTCAGCATCGACAGGCGTGCAATCGTCTTCAATGATGTCGTCCAATGATGCAACATGTTCCTCATCTTCCTCATCCGGCAATTGAGTATTGTTACCGGATGCTAGTGAATCGACAGTCGATTCATCCATTCCAACAGTGAGTAGGTTTTGCTCAGTACTGTCATCGTCTTGGTCAAGCTTGCCTGGTGTTAACAACTCACCCAGCACTTGAGCATCATCTGTCGCCAATGGTTGGGACCAAATTTCTCTTTGTAAATGATCTAGTAACGCAGCCCCGTTGTCGGCGTCTTCAGGTGTATCCAAATAACCGACCACAAGCGCCGGCCATTCTTCCATGGCTTCTCGCTCGTCGTCGCTTAGAAGCCGCTGCTGAGCACCAAGCTGCAGGATATTTTCTTGAAATAGCAGACAAACATCCTGCAACCCTAATAAACCAGTTTCTCCAGCTTTTATGGCAATCTGCTCTACCTGCCCTGCAAAGCTGGTAAGTCCTGAGACTACAGCGGTATCCTCGTGACTAGAAAGAACTGTGGCCAAAATATCCATCAGCCCGATAACTTCTTGTTGCAATGCATCAAGAGGATTGTCATCGGTTGAGGCATCCTCGGTATCTTCCGAATCCGCCCCTAGCATAGTTTCCTCTTGCGCATCTGCCGCAAGGAGGTTCTCATCGGTTGAGATGTCCTGATTCTCTTCTAAGAAATCTTCTAAATTCGCTTCTGGTAGGGACTCCTGTTGCCAATCCACCTCAAAGGTAAAGGGGTTCTCATGGGAGAAACTGTCTTCAGCGTCTTCTAAGTTTGCCGCAAACATCATGTCCTGCAGCCAGTCCGTCGCAAAGGGATTGATGTCTAAGAGAATGTCTTCGGCGTCTTCTAAATTTGCAACCAACACAGCCTCTTCTATAGAGCTTGGCAGCATTGTTTCTGAACCAAGATCTTGCCCTATCTCATCGCCGTCAGATACCGCTTCAATAGGTAAATAGCCTATGTCATCGTCAATACCTGATTGTGTCGTCTCGGTAGTGGACGGGATTTGCTCGGCCCCATCCTCATCTTGCGCAACATCGCTTGGCACCAACAATTCGCCCAGCACTTGAGCATCATCTGAAGCCAGTGGCTGTGGCCAAAGTTGTCTCTGCAAATGATCTAACAACGCAGCTCCGCTGTTAGCGTCTTCAGGCGCTTCCAAGTAGCCTATAACCAGAGTCGGCCACTCTTCCATGGCTTCCCACTCATCGTCGCTTAAGGAACGTTGTTGAGCATTGAGTTGCACGAGATTTTCCTGGAACAGTAGGCAAACATCCTGCAATCCCAGTAGGCAAGCGTTCTCAGCCGCTATGGCAAGGCGCTCTACCTGCTGCGCATAGCGAGTAAGGTTCTCTGCCAAAGCGGCATCGTCCTGATCCTCAGTTGTCTCATCAGAGGCGCGTGTTTCCAACAAGATGCCAACAAGTTCGGCAACCTCCGTTTCCAATTCCGTAATGTTTGTATCCAGTGCAGCCATGTTTAGCAACCTCGTAGCGAACCAGCAGTAAAACCATTAACAAAGTCTTTGTTAGTTTGCTTTGGCAGGTAGCTTAAACACACGCACGGAACTCAGTAGACCTTGGGAAAATTCCACCAGATTCTCAGTGTAAACAGTTTGTTCTTTAAGCTGTTGACTGGTTTGATAGGTGCTATCTTGAATCTGTTGAGCACGGGTAATTAGCTGATTACTGACTTGAGCCTGTTGCTGAGAGCTAGAGGAAATCTGCTGCACAGCGGCCACGAGTTCAGCAGTAGTTTGCTGGGTAATTTTCATCTGGTTACCAGCCTGTTCCGCCAACTGACTTCCTTCTACAACTTGGCTGATGGCGGTGTTCATGGCGTTAACTGTGTCGGCAGTTTCCGTCTGAATATTGCTAACCAAGGTAGCGATTTGTTGGGTCGCTTCCCGAGAGTTTTCCGCCAGACGCTGCACTTCATCGGCCACCACCGCAAAACCGCGTCCCGCTTCACCGGCCGAGGCGGCATGCATGCTGGCGTTCAAAGCGAGGATATGAGTACGTTCGGCAATGGTGTTGATGATACTCACCACACCGCTAATTTCCTGGGAGCGTTCGCCTAAACGCTTAATGCGTTTTTCCGTCTCGCGGATGGTGTCGCGGGTATTGTTAATACCATCGACTGTGTCAGTTACTGTTTCAAGGGCTTTTTGGGTGGTTCTGATGGCATTGTCAGCTGCTTCATTACAAGCTTGGGCCAGCTCCGCAATATGGGTCATCGCTTCTGCGGCTGATGCAAGCTCAGCTGCAGCTTTATCCACTTCTTCGCGTTCATTACGCGCCACCAAGATAACCGTGTCTGACTGGGATTTCACCTTTTGGGACGCTGAAGCCACGTCTTCCGAGATTCTGGTTACCCCTGATAACACACTGGCGGTTTCGGAAGTCAGTAAGTTCAAAGCATCCGCTACAGGGCCGGTCATATCTTCAGTGACTGGTACTGTAACAGTGAGGTCTCTCTGACTTAACTGGGACACTGCCTGAAGTAGCTTGATGATAGACTCGTTGAGTGTCTCGTTTTCGCTCTCTGCTTGGACTAGGGCTGCCACACGATCTTGCACCAGTTGGTCAAAGGCTTGTCCCAGCTCCGCTAATTCATCGTTACCCGTCATGTCGGTGCGGACATCTAAATCACCCGCGGTAATGCGGCGAATAGTATTTAACATATGGTTAATGGGGTCAGCAATCGAACGATGCACGGCAGAACCAACCAAGGCTGACATACCCATGGCGAGGACGGCAATGGCGAGAATAATAAGTAACAAATAAGTGGATTTGTTTTTTTCTTCATGGTAAAGCTGGTTGGCTTGCTCCGCCATGGTTTTTGCGTCACTTATCAATAGATTTAAATAGGGTTTAGCTACCTTATTCATATCATTGTTGACGAATAAAGTCAGACCTTCTTGGTCCCGCTCTGCAATGATCCGCTCTAGTTTATTAATACCCTCATGTAAACTTGCGAAGGCTGGTGCGTAAGCTTCACTCACCCGTTGCCGTTCGTCGGCGGATAAAGCTTGCAGGTGTTTCTGCCAACGTTGTTCGATGGTGTTTGTTACGACAGCTAATTGTTGTTCGGCTTGTTCCCAGGGGATGGCACCTCTAAGTACTTTGTTTACCAAGTCGGGCAAATCACGGATACTTTTACGGCGGCTGGTAAGCGCGGCGACTTCTTCTGTATTTTCCTGCAGGGTATCTAGGGCTTGGCTAGAAGCTCGGAGACCATAATAGCTAGCAGCACTAATCAGTACTAAAAGGGTTAACTGAGCGGCAATCAAAATAAATAAACGTTTTCCGATCCTTAAATTACGCATGATGGCGTTTCCTTTCCAATAAATTACTAAAATTTAAATATGAAATCCGTGAGTTGATGTTACAAAAGCATATGCATCTATCTATCGGTTAGGGAGTAAGGCAGAACTCAGTTGGTTTTTGCAAGCTGGTTACCGATAGATTGAAAAAAACCTAGATGATCAAATTCCAGCCACACGGCATCTTTATTGACATAAGCCAGTGAGGTATGGGCTTGTAGCGCCCAGGGTAAGGGTGGCAGGCGTGACAACTTACGGGTTGCAGCAACAGCCTGGGGCAACCCTTCGATAAGGGTTGCCACGGATGTATCGCCGCGGTCTAATACCAGTACATGGCGCTTCTGATTAGATTCGTGTTGGAGCTGTAAAAAAAGCTTTAAGTCGAATACCGGAACAAGATTGCCACGCAGATTGAGCAGACCAGACAGCCACGCAGGTGTACGGGGAATAGGAAAGATTGGAGTTTTTTCTAAAACTTCACTAACCGTATCAGCGCCAATCAACAAACCAAGATCGCCAATGCGAAACCCATAACGCACCCTTTGCTCTTCTTGATGGGCAATATCTACCACTGAACCTTGAGGCAGATCAAAGCGGTTGAGGGCAGCGCTAGGGCTAAGCCATTGTTCGCCTTCCTGCTGTTTATCCTTCATTTTGTAACAATCTCCATATAAATAATATGCATGCAATGGCGGTCAAGGGCCAACGTCTTAAGAAAAAGACGTGCTGCAAGCAGTAGCGAGCAAGCGATTCAAGCTATGCTATATAAAGGTATTAATTTGGCTAATGATGTCATCCGCTGAATAGGGTTTGGTTACGTATCCTTTACCGCCTTGCATCTGTGCCCATAAGCGATCCGCTTTTTGTTTTTTACTGGTTACAAAAACAACCGGTATATTTTTAGTGTCGTTATCGTTGTTTAGCATTCGGCAGGTGGCAAAGCCATCCATATCGGGCATAACAACATCCAAAAATATAAGATCAGGTTTTTCCTGTTTGGCCTTTTCCAAGGCTTCTTTACCATTACTCGCGCTGACGGCAGTATAGCCAGCGTCCGCTACAATGCCTTTAATTTTGGCCAATTCGGTGGGCGAGTCATCAACTATCAGTACTTTATTAATCGCCATTCTCGTTTCTCTCTTGATTGATCAGTGTTATCAATTAACTCGTCATGAAATTAAACTTTGTTAGTAGCTACTAAGATTTTTTTAAATTTTAATAAACTACTTATTCAAATATTTTTTAACAACTTTTTGAAAAGCTGTTTGTTTTACCGGTTTGGTAAGATAGGTATCACAGCCAGCTAAAGTTCCCTTGACTCGGTCAAAAGGTGATGATTTACCGGTCAACATAATGACCGGTGTTTTTTTCTTGAGTTTGTCTTTTTTGATAGCTTTACATATTTGATAGCCATCAATGCCTGGTAAAACCACATCCAAAAATATCATGTCGTAATTTTTGTCATTCAACAAAGCAAAAGCTTGTTCACCTGACTCAGCCATTTCTACTCGAATTCCAAATAGTTTTAATTCCAGTTCAATTTGCTTTCTTACAGGTTTGCTGTCATCTACTATGAGTGCGGTATGGGTAGGTTCTTGAGCTATTTCAGGGGCTGGGGAAGCTTTTTTAGCAATGGCTGGCTTACTTTCTTCACCGATGATACGTTGTTTGGATGCGCTAAGCTCCCTAATAGTAATTTGATCCAAAGCGCTCAGTACTCGAGTCGCTACAAAGGGTCGTCGGATGTAATGAGGTATTGACTCGGATAACCTCTCCTTAGTGACCATGACCGTCGGTATCTTGGGTTTTTTATTATTCTGCGCAGCAGCAGGGCGTGTTGTATCTTCGCCATGCAGTGTTTGCCATTCAGACATGGCATTCGCATCATCCGCGTCAACTATCAAAATTTCGTTGACTTCTCCTGGTGAAGCCAACATATAAGTTCGAGTACGGTAAGCGGACAGTTTAAAAATGTTTGCTAACACATGTCGCTCATGCTCAGGAATACCGAGCATAGCAACTGTATAAGTTCTTTTGCTGCTCATGCAGTGATTACTCCATTATTTTGGCTTATCCAACGCCATTCTCCGTTTTTCATCGATTCCTCGCTATCCGATCTATTTAAGAACTTTTATCTTAGTCCTCACAGATTGACTAGCCGCTTTACCGTTAGCTCGCTCTATGACCCTACAATCTGACTGCAAAATAAATGCCATTTTTAAATTTGCTAGTGGGTGCCATACTATCGAGGTTTAATGCTATGCATGATTGAGATCATCACCTGTTACAGCGTCAAAAGTCTGGCTAAGGGATCGAAAGAAGGTGTTCTGCACTGATTAATTTTAGTTTGGTTACAGTGCTGGACTGGGCTATGGCGATGACTAGTTTAGTTTGGGGTAGTTGAATGGGAATGCTCTAGCAAAAAAGCAGCAGCATAGGGAGGTAAATAGAGGTTTATTCAGTCGGAATGGAATAGGAGGGGTTAAAAAGTAACCTGTCAGAAATCTGTCGCCTTTGGTCCCATTTGGGTCATGGGGGTCTTTTTTAGTCATGCATGGGTCAAACAAACCCAAGCGAGCTAAGCTTCAAAACCATTAAATTTTTTAAATCACCCCAGTTCAGTCAGCATGATTATCCCTATTGAAAGTCGTAGCAGTTTGGAATGTCTTCGACATTTGATAACTGCACCTGCTCTGGCACACGTACCTCCATAGCTATCGCCAGGTGATCAGAGAAGGTATGCTCCAATACAGAGGTTTTTTCTACCCGTAGCGACGGTGAGACGAGGATATGATCCAGTTGACGATTAGGGCGCCAACTGGGAAAAGTATGCAAGTCTGCAGTAGGTTCACTGAGATTAGCCGACTGCAGGAGTACATCCATTTCTTCACTGGTAGAGCAACAATTTAAATCTCCCATCATAATGACGTGTCGATACTTGTTGACTAATTCTGCTAAAAAGGTAATTTGCCGTAAGCGACTTCGTTTACCCAAAGCCAAGTGCATAATAAAAACATGCAAATAATTTTCGTTCTGTCCAAATCGCACTTCTAAGACGCCGCGACCTGGAACGCCTGGGAGCTTATGTTCAACAATATGGCTGGGAAAAATTCGTGTAAGGACAGCGTTACTATGCTGGGAAATGACACCGATACGCCGATTACTTTGATCATATAAATATTTAAAGCCGCCCCGTTCTCCCAGGTATTTGACTTGATTAACAAAACCACTCCGTAAGCTACCGGTGTCGACTTCTTGTAGACCAACAATGTCGTAGTTATGCAGCACATCCGCTATGCCGTCGAGATTTTCCATTCTGGACGGCACAGGAACTACATGTTGCCAGCTTCGGGTAACATAATGGGTATACTTGCCGGTGGAGAGTCCGGCCTGAATGTTATAGCTTAAAAGTCGTAAACGTTGCTGATCCATTCAGCGTGTTTTCCTATACTTTGAACCAAGCCATGGTTGATCATTTAACCTTTCGCTTCCTTTTCCACTAAGTAATTCACCACTTCAAACAACTTTTGTCCAGAGCCGGCCATGCTCGTATCGGTTACGTATTTACCATTAACAACGATAGTAGGTACCGAGCGAAGTCGGTAGCGCTTTACAAGATCTTGAGAACGTTTTAATCGTGTTTCAACGGCAAAGGAACGATAGGTCTTTCGAAAAGTATCTTTGTCCACCCCTTGTTCAGCAAAAAATTCAGCAAGTTGATCTTCATTCATCAGCTGTCGCTTATCCCTATGGATCGCTTCTAAAAGCGGTTGGTGGATTTTATCTAAAATACCCAGGACTTCCGCCGTATGGTAGGCTCGCGCATGGGGCTCCCAACTTCTTCCTAATACCGTCGGCAAGCGTGTGAAAGCGACATTTTCAGGCTTATTAGCTACCCATGTTTCGATGGTGGGCTCTAGGTTGTAACAATGACCACAACCATACCAAAAGGCCTCAACCACCTCTATTTTATCGTCTGATGAGGTGGGTACTAATGTATTCAAACGCTGATAATGGGTTCCTTCTTGAAACTGAGTTTCTTCTGCACCGGCTACGTTAAGCGATAGCAATAAACTACCAAAAAAGTAAATAATTCCATAAAACAAAAAATGCTTGGTTGTCATGGTGTATGACTCCTTAAACTACGCGGCGACTATTGTAAGGTGAGTCTATATTTAAGAAATAGTTGCATAACAAGAAACTTTTAGCGACCCAATAATAAATGACTATTTCCTATTGATGAAAAGATTTCTTACGAAGAAAAGGGTGGTACTTTCCACCCTTTGCTATAGCAAAATTTATGCCCGACTTGAGCTTTTTAACGTAGACCTTGAATATATGAGGCCACCGCTTGAATTTCTTTGTCTGTCATTCGGGAAGCGATGTTGCGCATCATTTTTCCGGGATCATTGGCTCGCTGCATGGAACGAAAAGCTTTTAACTGGGTTTCCGTATATTGTGCATGTTGCGCGTGTAAAGACGGAAAACCAGCAGCGGGATTACCTCTACCTGTGGGGCCATGACATCCTGTGCAGGCAGGTACGCCGGTATTAAGATTACCACCTTGGTAAAGTGCTTGCCCAGTTTCTAAAAGTTCTGGATCAGCGCTACCGGGGGATATGGCTTGATTAGCAAAATAAGCGGCTAGGTCTTCCATGTCCTGTTCACTTAAAGGGGCTGCCATACCCTTCATGATCTCATTGACCCGCACTACCTGAGGGTTTGGTTCAAGCTGGGCCTTAAAATTTTGCAGCTGTTTAACAGTATATGACGGGTGTTGCCCCGCCAATTTTGGCCACTCGCCATTAGCGCTATTGCCATCGGCACCATGACAAGCAGTACAGGCGGCAGCTTTTTGTTGACCAGCGGCTGGATCCCCAGCGGCTGACGCCAAACCTGTTAAGCCAGTGAGGATGAGCGTCGCGACGACCGCAAACCATTTCTTCATGCTGGAACGACTCCTGTACTATTGTAGTTTTCACAACCTTTGCAGGTCATTGTTTGAGTAGACAGACAGTGGATAGTATTTGTTCGGGGAATTAGCAGTAAGCATATGATGGGATAAGAAAGACAACTAAGCAGGCCATTTTTATAGCAGTTTCGGTCTTTGGGTTCAACAATTCTAAGATGCACCTAAACTTAGGGACACTGTAACTTCATACAATAATTACCCGTTTTCGCTACCCAGTGACATTGGTGTTATCAGCTTTGATTAGCAAATCATACAATTGTTCTTTTAGCAGTGTCATGTAGCAACTAAAGGATGTCAACTGTTCATGATGGTTACTGGTTCAGAATCTGTTGTCGCCTCTTCCTCTTCGTTGTCAGGTTCGTAGGCTAAACTGGGTCCCAACCAACGCTCCGCTTCGGTCAGGGTCATTCCCTTGCGCTGGGCATAATCTTTTACCTGGTCCCGGGTAATTTTTCCGACCCCAAAGTAGCGCGCATCGGAATGAGAGAAATACCAACCGGATACTGCCGCCGTGGGCACCATGGCGTAGCTTTCGGTAAGACTAAGCCCTATGTTTTCTTGAACCTGTAAAAGGTCCCAGAGTAGCTGTTTTTCCGTATGATCGGGGCAGGCGGGATATCCTGGGGCAGGGCGGATACCCTGATAACGCTCTGCAATTAAAGCTTCATTGTCTAAATTTTCCTGGGGAGCGTAGCCCCAAAACTCTTTGCGGACCCGCTGGTGCATGTGTTCTGCAAAGGCTTCCGCCAAGCGATCGGCTAACGCCTTAAGGAGAATAGCTTGATAATCGTCATGGTCTTTTTCAAAAGCCGCAACCCAACTATCAATCCCAATTCCTGCAGTAACCCCAAAGGCGCCGATATAGTCAGCAATACCAGTATCTTTAGGTGCTATCCAATCCGCCAAACAACGATTCGGTTTTCCCGCGGGAAGACGGGTTTGTTGGCGTAGGTGGTGTAGTGTGGTGAGCACCTGGGTACGGCTATCATCGGTATAAACTTCAATATCGTCATCGCCCAGCCTATTAGCTGGAAAGAAGCCGATCACTGCCCGCGCCGTAAGCCATTTCTCCCGCACCAGGCGATCCAGCATGGTTTGTGCGTCCTGGTAAAGTTGTTGTGCTTGTTGACCCACGATAGGGTCATCCAATAATTTGGGAAAACGACCGTGCAGCTCCCAGGCTTGGAAAAAAGGCGTCCAGTCGATGCGCTCTACCAATGGGTCGAGGGGATAATCGGCAAAGACTTTACTACCTAGAAATGTGGGTTGCGTCGGCGTGTATTGGTCCCAATCCACATGGAGTTTGTTTTTTCGCGCCGCAGTCAAAGTAAGGGCTTCGCTCTTTGCCCGGCGGCCTTTGTGTTGCTCGCGTTTTTTGTCATAGTCCGTCTTGATCTGGGCCACATACCCTTCCCGTTGGGTAGGACTCACCAGATTTTGCGCAACGCCGACAGCACGGGAGGCATCTTTCACATAGATCACAGCCTGTTCGTATTGGGGACTAATTTTGACGGCCGTGTGAATAACAGAGGTGGTAGCGCCGCCGATTAACAAAGGAAGGGTAAGGTGCTGACGCTGCATCTCCTTAGCGACGTGTACCATTTCGTCTAGGGAGGGAGTGATCAAACCAGACAGACCGATGATCTCAGCCCCCGCTTGACGAGCCGTATCCAAAATTTTTTGCGCGGGCACCATGACGCCTAGATCAATCACTTCAAAATTGTTGCATTGTAAAACCACGCCGACGATATTTTTACCAATGTCATGCACATCGCCTTTAACCGTAGCCAGGACGATCTTGCCGTTGGAGCTGCGGACACTGGCGCCGTCTTTTTCTCTTTCAATATGGGGGATCAAATAGGCCACGGCTTTTTTCATCACCCGGGCCGATTTCACCACCTGAGGCAAAAACATTTTACCAGCACCAAAGAGATCGCCCACTACATTCATACCGTCCATCAACGGACCTTCGATGACCTCTAAGGATTTGGTGGCCTGCTGCCGAGCCTCTTCGGTATCTGCTTCGATATATTCGTCAATGCCCTTGACTAGGGCATGTTCCAGACGTTTGGTCACCGGCCACTCTCGCCAACTTAAGTCTTCCCGTTGAGCCGTTACAGCACCACCCTCATGTTTATACTGCTCGGCAATCTCTAATAAGCGTTCTGTGGCATCCGAGCGACGGTTGAGAATCACATCCTCAACCCGCTCCCGTAAGTTAGCAGGGATATCTTCGTAGATGGCAAGCTGGCCAGCATTGACGATGCCCATGTCCATACCGGCTTTAATGGCATGATAGAGAAACACCGAATGCATGGCTTCCCGCACTCGATCATTGCCACGGAACGAGAAAGACACATTGGAGAGACCGCCAGAGATTTTCACATGGGGCAAAGTTTTTTTGATCTCTTTAGTGGCCTCGATAAAATCCACCGAATAATTATTGTGTTCTTCGATGCCTGTGGCGACGGCGAAGATATTAGGGTCAAAGATAATATCTTCGGGGGGAAAACCGAGTTGTTCGGTCAAAATACGGTAGCACCGAGTACAGATCTCCACTTTGCGTTGCTGGGTATCTGCCTGACCCTGTTCATCGAAAGCCATTACGATAACCGCTGCTCCGTAGCGGCGCACCAGCTTCGCCTGAGCAATAAACGCTGCTTCCCCCTCCTTGAGGCTAATGGAATTTACAATGGATTTGCCCTGAACACATTTTAGCCCTGCCTCAATGATGGACCACTTGGATGAGTCGATGACAATGGGTACTCGGGCGATGTCTGGTTCCGCAGCCACCAAATTTAAAAAGGTCACCATGGCTTCTTCAGAGTCCAACATACCCTCATCCATGTTGATATCGATCAGTTGCGCCCCGTTTTGTACTTGGCTGCGGGCCACGTCTAGGGCCGTGTCATAGTCGCCTTCTTTGATCAATTTGCGAAATTTGGCCGATCCAGTGACATTGGTGCGTTCACCCACATTCACAAATAACGAGTCAGGTCCAATTGTGCAAGGTTCTAGACCAGAGAGTCGGCATTGCTGGGGTAATACGGGAATCTGTCGTGGAGGGAGGGAGCGTACTGCCTCGGCGATGGCCTGAATGTGCTTTGGCGTGGTCCCGCAGCAGCCGCCGAGGATATTGACCAAACCGCTGGTGGCAAACTCTTGCACGATGGCGGCCATGGCTTCAGGGTCTTGGTCGTATTCACCAAACTCGTTGGGTAGACCGGCGTTGGGATAGGCGGAGACGTAAGTATCAGCGATCTGGGATAATTCTTCGATGTAAGGGCGTAGTTCTTCAGCCCCTAACGCACAGTTCAAACCGATACTTAAGGGATTAATATGGCGTAGCGAGTTCCAGAAAGCTTCAGTAACTTGCCCAGATAGGGTGCGGCCTGAGGCGTCAGTAATCGTGCCTGATATCATGACCGGTACGGGCATACCTTGGGTTTCACCGTAGAGATCAATGGCGGCGAGGGCTGCTTTAGCATTCAGCGTATCAAAGATCGTTTCAACCAGCAGGAGGTCAACACCACCGTCCATCAAGCCACTGATGGCTTCGCTGTAAGCCGTTACTAGCTGATCGAAAGAAACGTTGCGAAAGCCAGGATTAGTTACATCTGGGGAAAGCGAGGCGGTACGGTTGGTGGGACCCAGAGCACCCGCTACAAAGCGCACTTGGCCTGTCTCTTGAGCTACCCTATCAGCGGCTTCTCGGGCCAATCGAGCAGACGCTACGTTTAACTCGTACACTAACGCTTCCATATGATAATCTGCCATGGAAATAGCGTTAGCATTAAAGGTATTCGTCTCTATAATGTCCGCCCCAGCTTGTAAATACTGGGTATGGATATCTCGAATAATGGTGGGTTGGGTAAGGGACAAAAGATCATTATTGCCTTTAAGATCACTTGACCAGTCTTTAAAGCGTTCGCCCCGATAATCATTTTCTTCGAGTTTATGGCTCTGAATCATGGTGCCCATGGCGCCATCCAAAATGGCAATACGCTGAGCAAGAATTTCCTTAAATTTAGTAAGGCAGTTATTGGTCATGAGAGAGATATCACTTGTCTTGATTGTTTAACAACAGGAATTTACCAGGTAAATCTAGTCAAGGGTACCGTACAAAATTTTAGTAAGTGCCTTAATGCCTTGTTTATTAAAGGTCTTTAACCTGATGGCTGAAATTCATTATGGCATTGTAAAGCAAACCAGACCGGCGAATGAAGCTATCTATGTATGAAGAGGTGGGAAAAAAATTTAGAAAGGTTACAAAAATGCTTGTAAATAAATAAAGTCTTATGAGAAATTCAATGACTTATCGGAGATGCAAGTGGTTGTAATCAAAAAATATTTATTATGAGCCTATAGCTTTTGCGTTTTTTGTAAAACGTATACTACAGTATAGCTTGCTACAGTGTAGAACTTAATTTACAACAAACGCAACTTAGCTTGTTTTAGATCATGGGCAACCATCGCTACCGTTACGAGGGTAATTGCCGCCGTAGCTCATTATGTAGTTGCCGACTTAGCCCCCGAATCATCCGTAAATTATGTTTGGCATCGACGGGATCTTCATAGGGACCAAAGCGTTCATCAAAAACTTTGAACCACCAACCGCTGCGATCAAACCAAACAAAGGGATAATAGGTTCTATCGCTTTTTTTCATTGTAGGATGTTCCTCCCTAGATTTTGAAACGGTGTGTTAAAAGCACCCACTCGATGCTCCATTGGTTTAAAACCATCCTAACAAGTAAAATTAGAACAATCACACTAACTTACAAGTTTTGGTCTAAT
>CAYRGG010000010.1:0-18578 GCA_964423745.1 uncultured Candidatus Competibacteraceae bacterium
ACTGGGCCGCTTCAGCTTCTAACTCTTTTTTCTGCTCCTGACGGAAAGCGAGATTGGTGAGAGCATCCTCCACTTCTTGAAAGGCATTCAGCACCGTCCGCCGATATTGTTCCTCGGCTTCCTTTGCACTGGCTTCACGAAACTTGATGTTGGTCTCTATAGAGGGATCAAAAATAGGTATATCGATAAATGGACCGATACCTAGAGTCCAGGTGTTTAGCAAATTAGAAAAGGCTGAGCTGGCGCCTCCACCACTACCTGTCAATCGAATGGAAGGCAAACGGGCTAAACGCGCTTCTCCGATCAGATTATGGGCAGCCAAAACACGATATTCCGCCGCAATGAGGTCAGGACGCCGGGAAATGAGATCGGAGGGAAGTCCTATAGGTACGTTGAGCAATTGAACAGCTTCACGCAGCTGGGCAACGGGGACTTTAAAATCACCAGCCGGTTGACCCAGTAGCGTGGCAAGGGAATTTTCTGCTAAAACCCGCAGTCGTTGGAGTTCTAATAATTGATTTTGCAGGCGATTTATTTCAGCTTTTTGGCTTAGCACTGCGGTGGTGGCAACAATGCCGTCCTCACGCAAGCTCTCATAAATACCTAGGATTCGTTTATTGGTGACCAAGGCTTGTTGTTGCTGAGCGGCCTGTTCATCCAGTAAGCGAATTTGAAAATAGGTGTCCGCCACGGTGGAAATGACTTCCAAGTAAGCGGCCCGCCAATCCGCTTCTGTCGCCCGATAATTTGCCTCGGCGGCGTCGGCGGCTTTGCGTAATTTTCCCCAAATATCGATCTCCCAGTTTAACTGTGCGGAAGCGCCGTATTGACGATCACTGGTTTGTTGTAGAGAGCCCCGCCGTGAAGGTCCTCGGGAGCGCGTATACTGAGCGCTAGTCCCCGCCGTCAAGGTGGGCAGAAACTGGTCCTCCGCCCCGCCAAACTCGGCAGCCGCCTGATCAATCCGAGCCACCAAGATTCTGAGATCGTAATTCTCTGCAACGGCTTTTTTCACAAGACTATCGAGATAGGAATCCTGGAAACCGGTCCACCAATCAGGTCGGATCACGTCGGCTGGGGACACTTGCCCGTCAGTGGGTTGCGACCAGGCTGTTTTGGCAGGCGTATCGGGACGTTCATAGTCAGGACCGGCGAGACTGGCGCAGGCGGTCAACCCCACGGCCAGGGAACCAACGAATAAAGATCGACCGACCCTAGCTGCTTTGCTTAAGCATTCGGTTTTCACCGCTAAGCCTTTATATAGATTAGACTTTTTTTCATACTTAAACATTGTTATCCTCTGTTTTGTTTAAACCTTAATGCTAAATTTTAGCGATAAAAATCCCCTAGCTCAGTGGTAATCCATTAATCGTGCCAGAACATTTATAAGAGTAATCGGGAAGTTTACCAAAGTGGAAATAATACTGGCCTAATCAGCAATAATTGTTTGCGTCTGTTACAAGGTGAACCCACAGGACAGCTAAGCATGGGGCGAATTTATAAAAGGTGGGTCAGAGTGGTTTCGTTTTTTGGTTCAATTTGAGCTTTTTAAAAAAATCTATTATAGAAACAGCGTTTGCTGCAACATAAAAAAGAAGAAAATGATACCTATCTTGAGAAAACTAATGACCGCTGTAGCCGTTAAATTAATACTGTGGGGGTTAAGCCACTGTATCAAAAGCTATTAAAAGGTGCCAAACAGACGCAATAAACCACGCCGCGCCTGGTCTTCCCGGACACGCTCCAAAAGTGCTGTGGTGAGGGCTTGTTCCCACATCAATCTTGCCATATTGACATCTATATTGTTGTTTTCAATCATCTCACAAAGTCCGCCGCGTAAGGTGGAAAGCTTTAGCAGCAAACCATCATTGGGATACTCATCTATGGCGGTTTGCCACTGTTGGTTGACCTCTGGATCAGCGCAAGTGTCGACAGGTACGCTGGCGTTGGCAGTGAAAACAAATAACGATAAACCTAACAAAATTAAACATTTCATTATTTATGTAACCTAGGTTATTAATTGGAAAAATAGGGCTGTTTTGCAGCTAGCCAAGGCTAATTTTTGACCTACATAAAGTATAGTTGCGTAAACAAAAATTTAATAGATACAGTCTAGTTGCAAGGTTTTAAAGCAAAAAATCGGCCATTAGCCGATTTTCTGTATTGCTGAGACAAGCCGATTTATTTACAGCATGTTGTTAACACCTAAGAAGCTGTTATCTTAGAAGGCATACCCCAAACCCACCTTAAAGGCTAAAGCCGATTCATCCACGTCGGGATTTTCCAAGGGTCCACCTTGATTATCGGCGTCGAACTCATATTTGTAGCCGCTGATATTGACCGCATAGGTTAAGTTTTCTATGGGCGTAAAACCGCGCCATCCCACCCCAAAGGTCAAGCCTACCGTCTCTCCTTCGCTTGCAACAGCAACTTGAGCCTCACTCAAGGGAGTATCCTCAACACCAGGAAACGCGAAGACTGAACTTTGCGATTTTACCTTTGTTTCACCGTCCAAAAATGCGGCAGCAAAGTTAAAAGACAGGGTTCCTTCTAGAAAACCTGCATTAACTTCTAAGCCATAATTGACCCCAACAAAAGGTCCATCATACTCGAAATCGAAATCGGCCTCTTGCTCAATGAAACCTTCAAGGGAAAGCCGATCAAAAGGAAGACCACCCACTGTAAACACGGCAGACACAGGACCTCTTCCTTGAGTCTCAAAGTCAGTTTTTGCCCATTTGTAACCGGCAAAAACCGCCAATTGCTCTGTTAACCCAAAACCTAAGGAAATAGCGTATTCATCCCGCTCAAAATCAGCGTTAACAGATGGTTGCGCACCGAGCGAACCTGTAGAAAAAAGTTCTGTCGTTGGAAATTCTTGAAACTGGGAAAAGGTGATGGTGTCTCCATCGTCGCCTTCAGTGACAGTTGTCAAACCGCTAATATCGAGAAAGAAGCGATCTGCAAATACTGTCAAACCAGCACCTACAAAAGGCAACGTATCCTTAAAGCGAAATTTTTCCTGTAAAAAGGTAGACCCAACTGCTTCAAGACCAGTAAGCAACGTTCCTGTCATAGCATCCTGTTGATATTCATATTGCAGGACCCCTGCTTCAACCCGCGGTTGAATGCCGACCTCGACCCCTCTGATGTTTAACGCACTTGCGGTACTCGGCAATAACAAAGCTGTCAAGCACACGGATGAAACGGACAAAGACGTTTTTTTCACGATAGCGCTGCCCCTTTAAGTAATGCGCCTAGTACGTGTTAGCCTGCTACAAGGATCGTTTTTCCATAAACATTTTGATTTTATTTCAATTACTTATAAACATATCCTGTTAGGCTAACGGCCCCAACAAAGCTTAGGAATGCTGGGTTGTTTTGTCAATACAAAACGTTGTGAAATATTCACAAAACAACATAAGGCCATTCTTCGTATGGTTTGTTTTTTTGGGCTAAAATGTTTTAAATACTCAATAAGAATTTTCTAAGTCGACTTGACGACGGCCCTCCAGGCCGTCGACCCTTCTTTCACAAGCAACTGTAAGTCCCAATTTTGCGTAAATCCTATACGAATTATTTGTTTGAACCGTCAGACAGCCTATACCAGTAGCGTGATACTGGTATACTTATTGGTAGGCAACAAACCATGTCGCGACTCTATATGGATGCGCTAAGGGCTTTGCAAACGGGTGTATTTTAGACTGATTAAAATCCCATATCCCTATGCTTGATGAGAAAGAAAAAACTATAACGATTCCCGGCTACGCCATCGAAGACGAGGTCGGTAAAGGCGGTATGGCTACCGTTTATCTGGCGATACAGGAATCGTTACGGCGTCGCGTAGCCCTGAAGGTGATGTCACCGGCATTAACCAACGACAAAAACTTTGCCGAGCGGTTTCTTAAGGAAGGGCAAATAGTAGCTCAATTGGATCATCCGCAAATTGTGACGGTGTTTGATTTTGGCACCCATCACCATCTGTATTACCTCTCCATGGAATATCTGCCTGGAGGAACGCTGGAACAGAGAATCCGTGAAGGGCTATCCAGCGAACAGGCTGCCCAAATCATCAAGACAATTGCCGAGGCGTTAGGATACGCCCATAGTCAAGGGGTTCTTCATCGCGATATCAAACCCCACAACATCTTATTTCGCAGAGATGGTAGACCGGTTTTGACAGACTTCGGTATCGCCCGGTTTATCGACGACAATGTCCATCTTACGGCCCCGGGACTTACCGTGGGCAGTCCTTCGTATATGAGTCCAGAGCGAGTTTCTGGAAAAAGCATCGATGCGCGTTCCGATCTCTATAGCATGGGTGTGGTTTTTTACCAGATGCTCACCGGCGAGCTACCCTATCAAGCCGAAAGTCCCATCAGTGTCGCTATCAAACACTGCTCTGAACCACTTCCCAAATTGCCTACGGAATGCGGAAGGTTCCAATCGATCCTAGATAAGCTATTGGCTAAGGAACCTGAAGACCGTTTTCCTAATGCGGAAGCCTTTGTAACGGCCTTGGATAACTTTGATAGCCAACAGCATACCATCAATATCTCTCAATCTTTACCCACAAAGCCCCCTAAAAAATCCTTTGTAGGTGGTTACAAAAAGAGTTTGCTTGCCAGTGGTCTCGTCCTTGCATTAGCTGCAGGCATCTATTTAGCCGTGGATTCACCGTTTTCCTCGAAACACATTTCCTCAGTCATCGATTTACGGGCACTACCACCCGCAATAGAGGACCGCAATCCTATCGCTGCACGTTATGAGGATTTCGCTATAGAAACCCTTGAAGAAGGCAACCTACAGCAAAGTCTCGCCTTGATTGATATCGGTCTTGGATCTGTTCCAAAAGACCCACGGCTTGTCGCATTGCGGGAACGTGTGGAGAATTTGCTGACAGCCAATGGGCTACTCAAAGAAGCTCAACAGCTTAAACAACAAGGTGATTTAGCACAAAGCCTGAGCAAAATCCAAGAAGGCTTAAGGCTTGCGCCAAATTTTCTAGAACTGGTGACATTGCGGGAACAGGTGACAAATCTACAGCTCGCTAAAAACCGGCTTCAAGCAGCGCAACAACTGCAACAACAGGGTGATCTTGCACAAAGCCTGAGCAAAATCCAAGAAGGCTTAAATGCGGTGCCAGATCACTCGGCATTGGTAAAGTTGGGCGAGAAGGTGCAAACTCAGTTGACTAACCAAAAGAAAGCCCATGAGTTTCTGCAGCAAGCCCAACAACAGTTTCAGGATCGCGCTTATGAGCAAAGCTTAAATAGCATTGAAAAAGGATTGCAGCATGTGCTGGATAATGCTGATTTGTTAGCGTTACGAGATGAGGTTAAAGCGCAAATCAAGCTGGAGCAAGAAGTCGACGAACTGGTAGAGCAGGTCCAGAAACTTGAGCAAAGTGGCGCCCTAGTCGAGGCGCTGGTGATTCTCGACGGAGGACAAAAGCGCATAGCCGATCACCCGAAAATCTTGGCGCTACGTGACCGAGTAGGCAGCGCCCTCGCCCGTCAGCAGGAAGCAAACGATTTGCTACAACAGGCTCAACAACACTATCAAGACGGCAACTTGCAAGCCAGCCTCGATAGTATTGAACAGGGTCTGAAACTCCTTCCCCAACAGACCAATCTGTTAGCCTTGCAAGAGGAAGTACAAAGCCAATGGGAACAACAGCAAGCCAAACTCGCCGAAACCCAACGCCGCCAACAAGAAGCTGACGACTTGCTGCAACAGGCCAAGAAGCTTTATCAAAATGGCGAACTAGAAAAAACCTTGGTCGCTATTGAAGAAGGCTTGGAACAAATTTCTGACCACCCCGACTTACGGGCATTACGTGATAAGGTACAAACGACTCTTGCTAGTCAACAGGAAGCTGATGCCCTACTTCAACAAGCCAAACAAGTTTGGCAAAACGGAGATTTGGATAAAAGTTTAGCGCTTATTGAGGAAGGTTTATTGCTGGTTCCAGAACAATCCGATTTGGTTTCTTTGCGGGAACAAATAGAACAACAACTTGCCGTGCAAAATGAGGTCGCCGAATTACTCAAAAACTGTCAAAGGTACACTGATTTTAACGCCTTAGATCCTGAACAAATGGCTCCCGCTGTCGCGTGCTATCGGACTGTATTAGAACGTCAACCTGATCATCCCGAGGCAGGCCAAGCTATCCAAAAATTGACGGATCACTATATGCGGTTGACTGAACAAGCCATCACCGAGGGTGCTGAAAAACAAGCAGAAAATTATTTAAATGAGTTCGAAGAACTGGATCTAACCCATGCTCAACTTAGTTCATTAAAAGAACGCTTAAAAACCCTCACTGAGGAGTCATTGCAGGCCAATTCTACAAACCAACTGGCAGAACTTTTGCGCGAGTGTGCTGCTCACTTACAGGCAAATCGTTTGACCACAGGCCAGGGGGGTACTGCCTTAGCCTGTTATACCCAGGTGCTTAGGGAGGATCCAAACAATACCGATGCACAAAACGGCCTGGAACAAATCGCTAGCAAATACGCAGGCTGGGCTGCACACGCTTTAAGCCGTAACGACGATTCCCGCGCCCAACGGCATCTGCAACGTCTTGCACAGGTTGATCCTCAACATCCCCGTTTAGCCATGCTGCGCAATGAATTGCAAGTCATGCAAGAGACTCGGCAACGTCAAGCCGAAGAAGCCCAACGTCAAGCCGAAGAGGCTCAACGGCAACAACAATTACGTCAAGCAGCGGCTCGCCAACAGCGCCAGCGAGTTGATTTGTTGCTATCCCAAGCTCAGCGACGTTATGCAAATGGCGCCTTTAGAGAAAGTTTAGCGTTGGTTGATCAGGGTTTAGAACTGGCACCAGACCATAACCGCCTACAAACTCTACGCCAAGAAATACAAGCGAAACTGGCGGAAGCCGCAAAACCTCAACAGCCACCGGAATCCCTCAGCTCAGAAGACGATGAAAACACCCGGCCACGTAAACGTATTTTTGGCACCTTTTAAAGCAAAACCATCGCACCCCAATTAACCCCACGACAGTCTTTACATTACAATACTCGCCTTTGATGACCTCAATCAGAATCCCCTATATAGTCTGTTATCAACTTCCTTAGGGAGCCCCAACCTATAGGTATGGCTTGGAAAACCGCTCCCGCAAATGATTCTAGGGGCCTTAGCAAACGTATTTTAGTCATAGGTCCCGCCTGGGTGGGGGATATGGTGATGGCGCAGAGTTTGTTAATAACTCTTAAAAAACACCATCCTCAGGTCTCAATCGATGTGGCAGCGCCGGCCTGGAGCGAAGCGCTGCTACAGCGGATGCCTGAAGTCAATCGGGCTATTTCGCTACCACTAAACCATGGGCAATTAGGTTTAGGCCAACGCTATCGTCTAGGGAAAAGCCTGCAACCTAGTAACTATCAACAAGCTATCGTGTTACCCAACTCCTTTAAATCCGCGCTACTGCCTTTTTGGGCGAAAATCTCCAGACGCACTGGTTTTCTCGGCGAATGCCGTTGGGGTTTGCTAAACGACTTACGCATTTTAGATAAAACCCGCTTGACGATGACCGTACAACGCTTTGTGGCCCTAGGTTTACAACGGGATACTGTTTTACCGCCCCCCATCCCATGCCCTACCCTGCGCGTTCAACCTGATCAGATAACCACAGCTTTACAGCGCCATGGCCTAGAACGGCCCCGCAAACCTTTACTCGGTCTTTGCCCTGGCGCAGAGTATGGCCCTGCCAAATGTTGGCCGGCGGATTACTTTTTGCAAATTGCTAGGACGTTGAGTAGTGCTGGTTGGAGTGTGTGGATTTTTGGTTCGCAAAAGGACGCCCCCGTGGGTCGCTGGATTGCGTCTCGCAGCAACAGCGTGGATCTCACCGGAAAAACCACCCTTGCTGAAGCGGTGGATTTGCTCTCCCTCACCGATGGCGTGGTCAGTAATGATTCTGGACTCATGCATATCGCTGCTGCCCTCAACCGCCATCTGGTGGCTATCTATGGTTCTTCCGACCCAACCTTCACGCCGCCATTGAATCCCAGAGCAACTAGCTTATCTTTACAGCTGTCTTGCAGCCCTTGTTTTCAGCGGCACTGTCCTCTCACCCATTTGCGATGCTTGCGGGATCTCATGCCTGAACAGGTGCTTGATGTCATCAAGCAATGGAATTTATGAAAGTCTTGCTGATAAAGACCTCCTCGTTAGGAGATGTTATTCATGCTTTGCCAGCCCTCACGGATGCACTCCGCGCTATGCCTAACTTACGTTTTGACTGGGTGGTGGAAGAAGCTTACGCGCCTATTCCCCGCTGGCATAGGGGCGTGGATAGGGTGATTCCGGTGGCTTTGCGCCGCTGGCGACAGCATCCCATGACCACCTGGTTGGAAGGGGAATGGAAACGCTTTCGTAAAGACCTGAATGACACGGCCTATGACCGGGTGATCGATGCCCAAGGGCTTTTAAAAAGCGCACTCATCACGGTGCTGACCCGCGGTGTGCGCTGTGGCCTAGACTGGCAATCGGCACGGGAACCCTTGGCTAGCTTAGCCTATCAGCGGCGTTGCCGAATTCCTCGGCAGCACCATGCGATAACACGCATACGGGCATTGTTTGCCGACAGCCTAGGCTATAGTGCTTATCAAGATATACCGGATTATGGCATCAGCCAGGCGCAATTTCCTCGGGTATCCGCTGATAAACCGAGGGTTTTATTTTGCCACGGTACGGTTTGGCCCACCAAGCAGTGGCCCACCAACCATTGGATTACCCTCGGACAACAGATTGCCGCGACAGGCTATCGAGTCCAATTACCCTGGGGCACTAAACTAGAACGCCAGCGAGCAGAAAAAATAGCCGCAGCCATTCCCTTTGCCCAGGTTTTACCCACCTTGGATTTATCCGCCATGGCCACGGTATTGGTCAACGCCGCGGCGGTGGTGAGTGTCGACACAGGACTCGGTCATCTGGCAACGGCTCTCCATGTACCCACAGTGTCCTTATACAGTGCTACTGATCCTACTCTAACGGGGGTTTGGGGACATGGACAGCAAGTGCTCAAAGCACAATTTCCCTGTGCGCCTTGTTTGAGTCGCTCCTGCCTGTATCGAGGACCGATCAGCCATCCGCAGCCTCCTTGCATGAGCACGTTAACCCCGGAAAGAGTTTGGCAAACCCTGCGCAAAACCTTGCCCGAGCATCCCTAGACCCATGCGATTGGCGTTTTGTATTGCAAAGTATTTTCCATTTGGTGGACTCCAGCGCAACTTTTTGCGTATTGCGCAATATTGTCAGTCCCAGGGGCACGACATTGTGGTTTACACTCGGGCTTGGGAAGGTGACCCAATACCCACCGGGTTGCAGGTTCATATCATCCCGGTAAAAGCTGCTATCAGCAATCACAGACAAGACTGGGTATTTTCGCGCAAGCTGCAACCCCTACTCGCACAAGGCAACTTCCAGGGGGTCATCGGTTTTAACAAAATGCCGGGATTAGATATTTTCTATGCCGCCGATCCTTGTTTTAAAGCACGGAGATTAGGCAAGCGACATTTTTTTTATCGCCTCACAAGCCGTTATCGACACTTTGTTGCCCTGGAGAAGGCCGTCTTTGGCGCCGCCAACAACACGCAAATCCTCATGCTGACGGAGTCTCAAATCACCCCTTATCAAACCTGCTACGGTACGCCACGGTGGCGCTTTCATTTATTACCTCCCGGTATTGACCCAAAATATAGGACCCTTGATAACCCCGTTGAACGGCGCACCCAGTTGCGTCGCAACAGTGGCATTGCAAACGACGAATGGCTGGTATTGCTCATCGGGACAGACTTTCGTAGAAAAGGCTTAGACCGGGTTCTCAAAGGCATTGCCGCGTTGCCCGAGGGATTAAAAAAGAAAATCCATTTATGGGTAGTGGGACAGAGTCCAGCAAAGATATTTAAGCTTCAAGCCGCCTATTTAGGCATCTTCCATCGAGTGCGATTTATCAGAGGATGCACGGATATGAGCCATTTTTTATTGGCGGCGGATTTGCTTGTCCATCCCGCTTATATTGAAAATACCGGCAATGTGCTTTTGGAAGCGATGATTGCCGGACTTCCGGTCCTCACCACAGTCAACTGTGGTTATGCCTACCATGTGGAACGGGCTGAGGCGGGTAAGGTGTTGCCATTGCCCTTCCAGCAAACCCTGTTTAATACGGCACTGTTGGAAATGTTGCAGTCCCCAAAGCGAAGCCAGTGGTCCCAGAATGGCATTCGCTATGGACGTCAACATGATCTGTATAGCCGACCTCGGGTAGCCATGGAAAAGATCCTGGCGATTTTAAAAATCCGGCAACACCGATGATAAGGCTACGTTCCGACTTTCGCCAAGCATTGCTTAGGGAAAAGGAAAATGATTATTTTGCTACGATACTTGCCCTCAAGGGTCGAGTTGTACGTCAGCGGGAGGGACGCCGCACGGTCTTTTTTTCCTTGGCAGGACAGGATTATGTGGTTAAAGCCCACCGGGGCGTAGGCTGGAAGGAAATTGCCAAGAATGTGTTACAACTACGCCGGCCCGTGCTCAGCGCAAAGAATGAATGGCAAGCATTAGCGCGCTTAAAGCAATTGGGGATTGCCACAGCGGTACCCGTTGGCTATGGCATACGCGGTCACAACCCGGCGCGGTTACAATCTTTTGTAATTACGGAAGCATTACAGAATACCGTTACCTTGGAAGTATTTTGCCGGTCCTGGCGTCAGTATCCACCCCGTTATGGTTCATCCCTGCGGTTAAAACGTTTATTGATCAAAAAAGTCGCGGAGATCGCTCGCCAACTGCATAGCAACGGCATCAACCATCGGGATTTTTATCTTTGCCATTTCCGTTTGCAATTGCCTCTTGAACCAGAGTTCATAGCATGGCAAACCCACCTGCGGCTCTATTTGATGGACTTACACCGGGCGCAGATGCGCCGACGCACCCCACAACGTTGGATCATCAAGGATATCGGTAGTCTCTATTTCTCCGCCATGGATATAGGACTTACCCAACGGGATCTGTTGCGCTTTATGAGTCGCTATGAGGGTCAACCGATGAAAACAGCCCTGCAAGAGAAGCCGCTTTTTTGGCGAGGGGTACAACGGCGTGCTGAGCGGCTCTTTCGTAAGATTCATGGTAGAGAGCCGCCAGCCATACACGCTTTTAAACAACGGAGATAAACGTGGCACTAACTTTCTGCGCGGTTTATAAGGGCTTGTAGAGCTGCATCGGTGTCTACATGAAGAATATCCCCATGCAGCCCTATGCCTTTCTCTGAACTATGGGCCACGACACCCCAAAGCTGATAGGGCTCAAGGCTACCCTGTTCATTAGACAAACAAAAGCGCAGTTGCACCACCGCATTTTCATCCAGTTCTACAGTCGTTTCTACAAACAAACCGCGCAGCGCTACATTGCGAATAACGCCATCGCCTTGCTGTTTGCCTTTCTTGAAAAGGGTAACATCGACAGCCGTTGCGATCCGGTTGCCATGTAAACGCCGCTCTGTACGCCGCCGCCTAGGGCTGCTTGCTCTGGCGTCCGTTAATTCTGCCCTTTCTCTAGCTAAGAGAGCAGCATTAGCCGTAGTTTGTCGGTCGATTTCTTTCAAAAAAGCCGTTGATACGTCTAGCGCATGACTTAGCGTATGTTCAACAGCATAGGTGACGGGGGTCATCATAAGTTTAGTCGTCATGATTTTACCTCTTAAAATAGTGAGTTGATAATCGTAATTAAACGACACACATACTGTTGTGCTTATATGGATATGCGTCTAACTCACTCGATTCATATTGCATATAACATACCATTATGAAATTATTTTTTTATTTTTACATTCAACAAGATACTTGTATTTAAAAAGGTGGTTCGGTTTAGAGGTTGCGACAAATGTCGCTAAAAACCGTTATGAGTGACTGAACTTATTTAAGAATGTGATTATTGTCTCCCTGGCGCCCTCGCAATAAACGTTTATTTAACGCCTGCCTTGTCAAGCCAAGATATTCAGCCGCGACACCTTGATTACCGTTTGCTCTTCGCAGCGCCTCATTGATCAAAATCTGCTCTGCCTCCTTCAGCGTAGGGAGTCGATCGGAAAATAGCCTAGGCCAACCGTTGCTTTTATGTTCGTTCATATCATCGTCGGTTACGGTCTGGGTATATGCCATCACGTCTTTAAAGCTTTTTAGAGACAGAATACCTCCCTGATGGCGAGTAACGCTGTCATGGACCATGGCCTCCAATTCCCTGACATTACCGGGGAAATGATACGCCGCCAGGAGATTAAACAACGCCGACGGAACCGTTGGCGTGGATTTTTTGAGTGATTGAGCGGATCTTTCTAGAAAAAAACTTAACAACAAAGGAAGATCATCTTTTCGTTCCCGTAAAGGAGGAATATGAATATGATGATTACGAAGCCGATAGAAAAGATCTTTACGAAAACGGCCTTCACCGAGGAGTTGCTGCATATCCGTATTGGTGGCAACGACAATCCGGGCATTGGTATGGCGGGGCTGATCGGCGCCTAAAGGATAGTAGTTATGCTCTTGAATTAAGCGCAACAGTTTCACCTGCGCCGTTTCTTGAAGATCGCCGACCTCGTCCAAAAAAAGCGTTCCACCGGTGGCAGCGGCAATGAGCCCTTCTCGGGACTTGTCAGCTCCGGTGAAAGCACCTTTTTTATGACCAAACAACGTATCGGTGAATACCGTATCATCGAGCCCCGCCACATTCACGGCGACAAACTCCCCATGAGGTCGAGACAAGCGATGCACGGCTCGGGCGATAAGTTCTTTGCCGGTGCCTGTTTCGCCGGTAATAAGCACCGGCTGCTCTGATATGCCGATGGCTTCTATATAACGAAAAATGGCCTGCATAACCCGGTTTTGCGTAACGATATCGGCAAATACAGCAGCGTGTTCTAAAGCATCGCTTAATAAGCGTTTTTTAAGGGTTGACACCTCATCGCGCAAAGCGCGAATTTCTAAGGCCCGTTTCACCGCAGCAACTAAACGATTACGCTCGACAGGTTTTACCAAGTAATCAAAAGCACCCTTTTTCATACACTCGACGGCTGTGCTGAGATCATCAATGGCCGTTAAAATAATGATAGGAATATCCGGATAATCGGTATTGATTTGTTCGAGGAGCACAACACCGGACAGGTGTGGCATGCTAAGATCCAGTACCACGACACCGGGTTCCTGCTCAGCCATGAACCCTAGCACCTGGCGAGCATCCTCAAGGGTAAACACCTGTTTGATACCCGATGATCGCAAAGTAATACTGGCGCTATGTAAAAATAGCGGCTCATCATCCACAAATAGCACAGGCAATTTTGGTATGGTTAGTTTGTTCATGGCTATGGTTCTGCTGCCTATAGGCATTGACGCTTTAGGCACGAGCCTTTGCGGCTCACTGATGATTGCTGTAGAGCGTTGCTTGCCTCTCGCATTGCGAGCTTAGCTAAATTATTAAAAAGTTTCAGAGGATGTTTCCGACTGCTCGACGACGGGCAGCGTAACTTGGACCGTTGTCCCCTCCCCTAGCTTGGAGTGGAAGCTTATGGCGCCTCCTTGGGCGCGGATTAATTTGTAGGCAACGAATAAACCTAACCCCGTTCCACCGCAATTTTGCTTAGTAGTAAAAAAGGGTTCGCAGACACGGTCCACATTTTCAGGTGCAATACCCCCGCCTTGGTCTTGAATCCGTAGCTCCACATGTCCTGCATTCTGACGCCAACGGGTGATTAACACGACGCTGCTCGACTTATCCAACAAAGCTTCCAACGCATTGAGCACTAAATTAACAACCACTTGCTCGATACTGCGTCGATCACCTCGCAAGGGAGGCAATGATGTCTGTAAATCTACCTTAAAACAAGTCGTTCTTTTTTTTATGACATGACTCAGCAAGCTAAGCGCCCGTTGGACAGCCTCATTTAGCTCAAAAACCCCATATAATGTCGTATCATTGGGACGTACATAGGCTTTTAAATCAGCCACCACTTTTTCCACGCCATAAGCCCCTTGGATGATGCCATCCAGTAAGGCGGGAACCGCGTCACGGGCCTCTTGATTAGAAAGCTCCCCGAGCAGTGGGGTTTCGCTGGAATCCTCCCAGTGCTCGAAAAACTTCTCGGCATTACCCCAGATTTCCGCTAACAATTGGCCATTCAACTGAATGAGATTGACCGGGTTATTGATTTCATGGGCAATACCCGAAACCAGGGTGCTTAGGGCAGCCATCTTATCGATCTGCAACAATTGTTGATCCTGCTGGCGAACTTGGGCCACTAAACGTTGCTGCGCAGTCTGCTCGCGTACCCGATAATGCAGCAGCACCTGATTTTGGCATACCAAAGACTGGGCAAAAACGGTCACGGGAAAACGGCTCCCATCTTTGCGCAAATGGACTGCCTCAAAAGCCACCTCAGTAACCCGTTGAATAGTTTTTTTATGCTGAACTAACGCTTGCCGGGATTCCGGCGCACTTAAATCCTGTAGGGTTAAGCGCCAGAATTCTTTGCGGCAGTATCCATATCCTGGCAAAGCTCGGTCATTGACGCCTTGAAACCGGCCTGCCAAGTCAGTTAGCAGAATAATCGGAGGCTGCTCTTGGTGCATGGTTTAAACCGCTAGAGCCTCTTGCAAGGCTTTAATTTTCACTGGTTTTACCAAATGTCGATCAAATCCAGCCGCGCTTATCCGCTGGATGTCTTCTTCCTGACCATAACCGGTGAGGGCCACCACACGCATGTTTTTTCGATGAGGGTTTAGACGCAGTTGCTGGGCCACCTGAAAACCATCCATACCTGGCAAACCAATATCTAAAAATACCACTTCGGGCTTAAAAGCAGCTATAGCGTCCAAGGCGCTTTCGCCGTCGTATACCGTTTGCACGGTATGTCCATGACGGCGTAACAGTAGGGTCAGCGAGTCTGCTAAATCTTTGTTGTCATCGACAATTAAAACACGTCGTCGTGATGGTGCTGACGCCATGGGTTGCACTGGCTCTTCGGTAGGTTGCACTGGCTGTTCTGGTGAGACGGTTGCCAGCCTAACTATGAACTGACTACCTTTATCAGGCCCATCACTAAAAGCGCTGACAACGCCCCCATGCATCTCTACTAATTTGCGCACCAGTACTAATCCCAAACCAAGATTTCCTGGCGGACTATGGAGGGGGTGTTTTGCTTGGCTAAAAAGCTCGAATACGTGGGGCAGCATATGGGCGGAAATCCCTTTACCGCGATCGATAATTTTAACAGCAACCTCAGCACCCTCCAACTCAGCGAGAAGCCATATAGGCCCGGCTTTAAGCATATATTGGGCGGCATTATCTAATAAGAGACTGATCACTTGCACCAGACGGATAGCATCAACTTCCAGCCAAACTGGACTCGCTGGCAAAGAAACGGTGAGTTCGTGGCCACGCTTTTGGATCAATGGTTGAATGGTTTCCACCGCCTGAGCCACAACATCGGCTAACAGAACCCGACTTTTCTGTAGCTGGATGCGGCCCTGGGTAATACGCGCTGTATCCAGCAAATCGTTGACAAGGTAGGTTAACTGACTTACCTGACGATCTAAAATATCGCGGATACGCCGAAGCTCTGTCGGCGCAAGTTCCTCAGGTCCAGTTTTCAGTAAATCCACGGCGTTGCGAACAGATGTCAGGGGATCGCGTAGCTCGTGGCCTAACGTGGCTAAAAAATCGTTCTGACGCTGATGGATTTCTTGAAGCCGACGTGCCTGATCCCGGAGTTCTTGCTCACTGGCACGCAGCATCTCATCACCTATTTATGTTTGCTCAAGTAAGATAAGTAAGTAAGTTATATCTTCCCAGAAAAGTTAAAGATTTTGCCAACCTCATACATAATAAACAGTCTATGGCTTCAGTTGAAACACTGTGTATTACTGCGTATTTAATAGAAAAGATTAAGATACTTGCGGGTCACCTGATGAGTTGCGTGGGTAGGTTAAGCGCTGCAGGGTGCGCACTAGCATGGGTCAGTCAATTTCAACATTATTCGTTACGACGAAGACTTGCTCTTATGGGCTCGTCCAGCTTGCTTCTTTAACGCCTGCAAACCCGTTAAGGTATCACGTTTAAGCACATCAAGATGTACGCCAACACCCTCATTAGTGACATGGGCTACGCGTCCTACAACCCGATGACTCGGTAAGCGCACATTACCCATAAGGGTAAAACAAAGCTGTAATGGCATACCTTTGTTCAACCTTGATTCCGTCTCCACAAACATACCTCGTCCGCCCACATTACGTATTATACCTGTCGCAATAGGTTCATCATTGCTAAACAGAGAGACCTCCAAAGAAAAGGGTAGACGTTCTAGGCACATACGTCGCTCTAGCTCGGTCGCGCTTAAAAACACACCAGTTTCTGGAATAGCAGAAGCATCATAGGTGGAAGAGACCTCAGAAGAGGGCGAAATAGGCGACGTCATCGATCCATGGATTGTATGATTATTCCTTATTTTAAATTCATGGTTATCTTGCAAGCCGTTTGTATTGTTAGGATTTTTTGTTTTGGATTTCGCTTCAGCGATAAAACTAATCATAGATTTACTACCCCTCCTACAAACTTTTGCGCACTTTGGTGAGACAAATCACATGTTTAAACACGTTTGTATAAGCTTATGAAGCCATGCTCACTGTATTATGCAATTTTTGCACCTAATCAAAATATTTCAATTTTTCTTATTAAAATCATAAAGAAAATTTATTGCTATAGGAGTTTAAAACTTTCCTAAGGCTGCGACAAAAGTTGCTATTCATGTTCAGACGTTACCAGTGTCCTATGGAACCACCAGCAACAGCCGTTAAGGTAATAGTCCGAGTCATGGCCCCACAAACTGATCGTTACCTTGTGGAGGATCAGTATCAAACAGCAAAAAATGTCGCACATTCATGGGAATTGCCTCATTTTCTAGGATGCCCTCCTCTGCTAGACAGCAATAATAGACTTGCAAAAAATGTCATTCCAAGAGTTAGTGGTAACAGGTTTACGGATTGTTTATCATGGGCATCGAGTGCGTTATATGTCCATAAATCCTTGAACCAGCGCATTTTATATGATGGATACATCAAGCACTAACCTTACTGTTTTACGCCTTGTCATCATGACTGCTGTACTTAGCACTTGCGGTTATTCCCTGCATAGCCATGCTGAATCGTCGTATGCTTCACAAGGCCTCCCGCTGACTTCTCAGGAACGGGCTTGGCTTAGCAAACATCCAGTGATTCGCCTAGGTATCGATCCCGCCTGGCCGCCGGTTGAATTTCGTAATGCCAAGGGTGACTACCAAGGTCTTACCTCCAGCTATGTCAAATTGCTCGCTCAGCGTCTTGGTATAACCCTACAACCCTTGGCGGGTTTAACCTGGGCAGAAGTGGTGGAAAGAGTCCAAAACCGGACCATCGACGTGCTCCCAGGGGTGGTAAAATCGCCGCAGCGAGAAACTTTTTTAAATTTTACTCAGCCTTACCTGCGTTTCCCCTTGGTCATCTTTGTGCGAGACAAAGAGTACTTTATTACCGGTTTGGAAGACCTCTATGGAAAGCAGATTATCGTTGAGCGCAGTTATGTGACGGAAGAATACCTGCGCCGGGATTACCCTGAGCTAGAGTTGGTATTGGTGGACACACCTGAAGAAGCGTTGACCCAGGTGTCCTTTGGAGAAGCCGACGCCTATGTGGGTAATTTAGCCACCGGTAGCGTGATCAGTCAGCAGCTTGGACTCAGCAACCTCAAAATTGGCGCTCCTACCCCCTACTTTTTAGATATCGCCTTTGCGGTAAGGAAAGATTGGCCGGAATTGGTAGTCATTCTACAAAAAGCCCTGGATTCTCTAACCCCCACTGAGAAGGCTGCCATCAAACACAAATGGATGGCAGCTATACGCTATGAAAAAAGCATCGACTCTAGGTTGCTTTGGCAAATCATCGGGGCCGCCACTTTTCTCATTACCCTTAGCCTAGGGTGGGCCTTGCAAACCCGGCGACAAAAAAAGAGCCTTCAACATGCCAAAGGAAGAGCCGACCAGGCCAATCGTTTTAAGAGTTACTTTATTGCCAATATGAGCCACGAAATCCGTACTCCTATGAATGCGATTATGGGGTTTAGTCACCTGGCGTTGCAAACCGACCTTAACCCCCGGCAACACGCTTATGTGGAAAAGATTAAAGGATCTGCTCACACGCTGCTTGGCATCCTCAATGACGTGTTGGATTTTTCCAAAATTGAGGCTGGCAAACTCACCATCGAGCATACCGCCTTTTATTTAGATGAGGTTCTCGAACGGGTAGTGGATATAGAGGCAATCAAAGCCCACGAAAAAGGCCTTGAACTCCTGCTACACCGAGATACCGAGGTGCCCAATGCCCTTATGGGGGATCCGCTACGTTTGCAACAGATTTTGCTCAATTTACTGAACAACGCCATCCGCTTTACCGAGCGGGGCGAAGTCAAAATTCGTGTCGAACTGGTAGCGAAAACCGCCGGACGGGCGCGTATCTGTTTTTCGGTGCAAG